>DVHE01000034.1 GCA_018712245.1 Candidatus Avoscillospira avicola
TTACTCAAGAAATTCGTTGGCTATTCTCGCACGTCATTTTCTGACATTCAAGAACAACTTTTAAAAATTGTCCAAGGTGCTGTTTGTGTTCACGTTGTTTAATTTACAAGGTACACCCGGCAGTTTTGGCCGGTTTTGTTTCGCGTTTCATTGAGCTTTAACTCTCGGCGCGGAACTTTTATATCTTAGCACATCGTGTCTCATTTGTCAAGAACTTTTTTCTTGATTTTTTCGACTCGCGGCTTTGATTGTTGCCCTCTCGAAGAGTGCTTGCATATGATACCAGCTATTTCTCCCTTTGTCAACTCCTTTTTTGCAATTTTTTCTCCTTTTTTTCTCCCTCTACCAATTGTGCTCTCCCCTCCGCTCCTCCACTACCTGTGGGGGGGGCAATCGCAGGGTCGCCGCATTTGCAAATACCCCCCTAGAGAGGTGCTTCGGGCCGTACGTCCAGCGGGACAAAGGCATCTCTTATTCGCGGGGAACGCTTTTCTTGCGCCCCGGCGTGTGGTATGATGAGAGTATCCTAATTTGGAGGCGACTACGATGGATTTACAGACTTGCAAAGAACGGCTGGAGGCCAACGGGTTTACGGTTCGGGTGTTTGAAACAAGAGAAGCTGCGGCGGACTACCTGGACGTGGCCATCGACGGCAAGACCGTGGGCATGGGCGGCTCCATGACGCTGGCGGAGCTGAACGCTTACGAGCGGCTCTCCCAGCACAACACGGTCTACTCCCACCAGGCCGGTGGAGACCCCGCGGAGCAGCGGCGCCTGGCGGCCACAGCGGACGTCTACCTGCTCTCGGCCAACGCCATCGCCGCGGAAACCGGGGAGCTGCTGAACATCGACGGGGTGGGCAACCGGGTTTCAGCATCCCTCTACGGCCACGAGAAGGTGATTTTCGTGGCGGGGCGGAACAAGGTCTCCCCGGACTTCCACGAGGCATACCAGCGCCTCAGGAACGTGGTAGCGCCCAAGAACGCCCAGCGGCTCCAGCGGAAGACGCCCTGCGCCGCCAAGGCCGACAAGTGCTACAATTGTTCCAGCCCGGACCGGATCTGCAACGGCCTGGTGGTGCATATGAAGCCCATGCGCGGCATGCCCACAGAAGTCATTTTAATCAACGAGGATCTGGGATACTGATAACCACAGCCTGAGCCCCTGGGGCGGCACGCGCCGCCCCAGGGGCTTTTTATCTGCCGGGAGGATATCTGTGCGCCCGCTCTCAGAAAGCGCGAAAAAGCGGAAATCGCCGCCCCCGGAGGGGCGACGATCCCGCTTAGGAAGAGGGTTCAGACAATCAGCTTCTGGTCATGGGGCGGACACGACCAGTGCGATGGAACCGCATTGGGGTTGCAGCGCTGCGCTTATTGCGCAGTGGTGAAATTGAATTCCAGCGAAGCGTCGGTGCCGCAGGCAGGATATCTGCTGGGCAGGTCGATATAGACCGTGTAGGTCTCACCGACCACCAGCGCACCGGCTGCGAACTTCAGCGTCAGAACGTTGTTGGAGTTCACGCTGAAGCTGGTATTCGTGAGTTCGACTTCCTGTTCACTGGAGTCGATGACAGACACCTGGATATTCGCGGTGTCGATGCAGGTTCTCACCGCGTTCTCAATCGTCACCTGGACGTTCTGGGCTCTGCCGGTGACGGCCAAAGAGCCAGCCTTGAGAGAAGCGCCGGTGGCAACCTTGCCGACGGTCACATCGGTCGTTGCCGCGGTGTTGCTGAAGTACCAGACATCCTTATACTGGCCGCAGAGATAGGCAGTCAGTTCAAAGGTCTGCTGTTCATCCAGATAGCCGTCCTTAAACTCCACGGTGTAGGTCGAGCCGCTCTGGGTGACGGTGACATCGTCATCGCTGGCGACGAACTGCATCAGGGTTCTGAGTCTGCTGGTGGTTAGATCGTTCTTGGAGATCGCAGAGCTTTCGACGCCGGTACCAGTCAGGGTGAAGTTGACGCGGGCGTTGCTGTAGCTGACCGGGGTCTTGGCGTTGAAGCCCAGCTCGGCAGCAGTGTCGCTCACCATGTGCACTACCAACGCAGCGGCTTCGCTGTCGGCGCAGCCATCCGCAGTGGCAACAACCGTGTATGTGACATCCTTGTCCTTGCCCTCGATCGAGATCTCGCAGGATTCACCTTCGACAGAGGGAGTAACATCGTTGTTCTCTTTATGCACGGTATAGCCGGTGGCGCCCTCGACTTCGTCCCACACCAAGGTGGCCTTGTCGTCGATCATCTCCACGCGGAGGTTCTCCGGGGCAGCCAGCTGGTTGCCGGCGTAGTAGAAGGTCTCTTCCACGCTGACAGCGCCTCTGGTGGCGGAGTAATCATGCACGGGCTTGACATCGAAGGTGTACTGGAGGTCGTATGCTGTACCGGTGACGCCGCTGATCGTAGCAATCAGATTGCCGTTTTCATCAAACGCAGCAGATTCAAAGTATTCCGACCCGTCGGTATAGTCCTCACCCGAATTTTTATAGCCGTAACCAAAGTTCAGCGCATCCAGATCCATGATCTCGCTGACGTCCTCGCCGCCCACAGGCGCGAAGGTGACGTAAGTCTCATTGGCAGCATTGTCGGAGACAACGCTCACCAGCTCAAAATCAGGCAGGATACCGACGGTGAACTTGTCGGACTTCATGGAATAGACATCGGGGCGGAAGAAGTAGTGCTTGCCATAGGTCTCGTCATTGACGCTGGCGCCGCCAACAGAGGCGTTGACGTAGAGGGTGACAGGCTCTCCGTCATTGGTGTAGGTCATGACACGGGTCGCCTTATCCCAGGTTGCAACGGTCTTGTTGGAAGGCGTGACAGAGATGCCGGCGTTGGCGTAGGCATTTTGAATGTCCGTATCGTGGTTGATGTACACCTCGGACTGGAAGCCATCGGTATCGGGATCATCCGCCATGTGGACTTCGACGCTGGTGACATCGGGCATCTTGGTGACATAGGCCGTGGTGACATCGCTGTCGGCATAGCCGGTGTTGTCGCCGCCCAGGGCCTGAATGGTGATGAAGTAGTCGCCGGCCTCCAGGTCGGGGGTGTAGGTGTACTTGCCGGTATTTTCGTCAAAGACGACTTCGCTTACATCGGCCTCTGCTTCACCGACCATAATGCTGTAGCCGGCGGCGTTGTCGTCAGCGGTCCAAACGATGGTGCCCCTGGTGACATTGACCGACAGCCTGGGCGCCGTCAGCTTCGTGCCGGAGACAGCGCCTTCCGCGGTGGCAACGGCGGAGTCGAGGTAGATGGGATCCGTGCCTTCGCTGGCATCCACATAGGCCGTGACCGTGAAGCTGCCGCTGAGGATCGCAGTGCTGTAGTCATAGGAGCCACCCGTCAGTTCAACCTCTTCGCCGTCCAGCTTCACCACCAGTGTGCCGTTGATCGCATCGGCGGTGACGGTGAAGGTCTTGGCTTCTTCGTCAATGGAGATGACGGGCGCGGCCAGGCGGACGACGGTGATGGTGATGGGGGCGCTGGGGTCTCGCTCCTCGGCGGCAAACAGGGAGGTGCCGGAGGCTTCGCTCGCAGCGGCCACACGGAAGTACAGGGTGTACTCCTTGGCTTCCGTCATCTGATCGCCCAGGACGTCAAAGACATTGCCACCCGTGGGGATGTCATAGTAAGTGACACCATCCAGGGAAACCTGGAGCTTGGTGCCCTCGGGCAGTTCGGAAGCATTGAAGGTGCCGTCGGGTTTCATGGTGACTTCGGGCTTGGCATAGGCAGTGCCGGCGATGCTGGCGGTACCATCAGTGGTGAAGCTGCTCTCCCCGGCCACAGCCTTATAAGTATTGCTGGGCACCAGGGTGATCTCGAACTGGTACGCCACATCCCGGACGATGAAGTCACCGTCAAAGGTAGCCGTTACCTTGCCGTCCGCTGCCGTACCAAAGGCGCCGTCCACAGAGCTGACGCCAGCCTTGGCCGTGATGGTAGACTTGATGAAGTCGATAACGTCCGCAGTCTGCGTGCCGTACTTGAAGCTGTCCACCGTTTCGGGGATAGTGAAGGTGACGCTCAGGGTTCCGTCAGCGGCCTCGGTGAAGGACGTGGTATCCAGGGTCAGTGCGGGCAACTTGCCGGCGTAGACCTTGGTGGTAGCATAGGTAGCAGCATTGAGTACATGGACCTGAGACTCCGCATCATAGCCGCCGGTCAGCTTCACGGTGAAGGAGGCCTGGTAGGCGTCGCGGGTCAGGTTAAAGGTGTAGGTCTTGCTGACAGTGCCGTTACCCTTCGTGGTTTTGGTCTCCGTTGCCAGAGAGGACTTGGTGACATCCACGGTGTAGGCGTAGCCGGCCTTGTCGGCGACGGAGTCCGTGGTGATGGACAGCACGCCGGTCTGCGTGTTGAAGCTCCTGATCACAGGTGTCTTCAGACGATAGAGCGTCACGACAGCGGGAGTGCTGTTGAGAACCTGCTCCTTGTCGGAAATGGCCGTGACCTTGAAGGTAGCCACAGCACCAGCGGCAATCTGCTCAGCAGTCGGCTGATAGGAAGTCTCCGTACCGGAGTAGACGACAGTCGGGTTGTCGCCATAGCTTACCTCATAGGAGGCTGCGCCTTCCACAGCGGCCCAGGTGAGCGTGCCCTTGGCGTAGTCTACCTCTACCACAGGGGTAGCCAGAGCGCTGGTGTTATAGGAATAGCTGGTCTCCACCGGAGCAGGATTGCTGTTGATGACGGTGTTGGCAGCCTTGGCTGTCAGCGTCGTGTTAAAGGTGCCCTGAAGCGCCTTAACCGCATCCAGGTTGAATGTGCCATTGGCGGCAACAGCAGTGATGGGTTCGATGGTAATGGTGCCATCAAAGCCCTCCTGCACCATGGACAGGTTCAGCTCACTGTAGAGCGCGGGATCGACGCCTGCCGCCAGCGCATACGCCAGCGTCAGGTTGCCATCGGCATCCAGGTTCAGAGCGCCTTCAGCGGGTGTCAGCGTTACAGCGGGCAGCTGGCCGACATAGAAGTCAGTCGCGGGGGCCGTGAACTTCTCATAGGCATTCAGGTAGAACACGCCCTTGACCGCTACGCCGCTGCTGGCAGCGGAAGTCGTGGTGACAGCCTTGATGGTCTGGAAGGGACCCTCAGCCCACTTGTAGGTGGAGCCGGTGATGAAGGAGCCGGTAGGGTTGCTGCGATAAGTATAGCTGCCTTCCACGCTGCCGGTGAGGGCCACCTGGTAGCTGTAAGAATCTCTGGGGTTTCTGTTCGTGTTGACCGTAAAGGTGCCATCGCTGTTGACCGTGACTTGCACACTGTTCAGCCGCTGGGCATAGATGGTGACCACGGCACTGTCGCTGTAGCCGGAGCCTTCCTTGGCCAGAGCCTGGATTTCAAAGGTGTGCTTTACGGTATTATCGTTGGCAATCTTGGCCAGCGAGAAGAGGTTGGTCGTCTTGGTCACATCCGTGACATCATAAGACGCGCTCTTGTCCACCTTCACGGTGATCTTTTCCACGGCGTCCGCCGCGTTGAGATTCCAGGTGATGTAGCCGTTGCTCGCCACAGTGGGTGTAAGCGTCAGCGCGTCGATGCTGTAGCTGATGGGCTCGGTGGTGGTGTAATCTCTATCACCGGCGAAAGCCACCTGATTTGCCGCAACCTTGAGGGACACCGTGAAGGTGTAGCCCACCGTGGGCCGCAGTTTGCCCTCGCCAAAGGTAGCCGTAATGGTGTGGCTATCCGCATCATAGCTGACGGAATCAGCCACAGCGGTACCCTGGTCAGAGCCGACAGCGCTGACTGTGACGCTGCTCCAAGCAATGACCTTCTCCTTGGCAGCGAAGTTATCCAAAGAAGCGTCAATGGAGAATGTGACAGAGTTGCTCTTATCGGTGTTGTAGGCAATGGCGCTGCTGGTCAGGGCGACTTCAGGCAGCTGGCCCACAAACTTGGTGACAGTATAGGCGTCGGAGTTGATGACATGGATCGTCTCCTCGCCCACCGTGCAGGCGCCGCCAATCAGCGTAATCACCGTGTCCACATTGGCAGCGGGCTTCTTGAGATTGAAGGAGACAATGCCGCCGGTTCTCTTGCCGTTTTCGCCCTTGGTCTCACTGCTGGCGTCATACTTGCCGCTGACAGAGAGGGTATAGGCGTACTGGGCAGCATCTGCAGCAGCGTCAGCCGTCACGGACAACACACCAGTCTTGCTGTTGATATTGCCGCTCTTGGGCGTCTGCAATTTGTAGAGATGCAGCTCCAGTGTACCGGGCTGATACACGTTGCTGGGATCGGTGCCTTCGATGGTCAGGGTGTAATCCTTGCCGGCCTCGATGGCGCTGAAGTCCACGACCTTGGCGCCATCCTTGGCGTCAGCAACGGTCAGGTCGGTGGTGGTGCCGCCGAGCGTCAGCTTGGCGGTGTAGGTGGCATTGGGGTTTGTGGGGAAGGTCAGGGTGGCCTTCTCATAGTCCACCACAAAGCCGTCGAAGGAGATCACGCCCTGCTCGGGGATGGTGACAGCCGTTCTGGCCATGTTGGCGGCATAGATCAGCTTATAGTCGCTGGTCAGCTTGATCATGACCTTGGGAGTCTTGACATTGGCAAAGGGCATACCTGCACCAACGTCCGCTGTCGTGCCGGTGGTGACATTGACGGTGCAAAGTCCGTTCTCATCCACCGCAATGGCGTCGCCGGAGTAAACGCCGAAAGCAGTATTGCCATTATAGGTCGTCACCGTGATGTCAGCCGTATCGATGGCTTCGATGACAGCCTTCTCATAGTCGGACATCCCGTCGGTGATCTGCGGCAGCTGGAAGGAGAGCTGCAGCTGGTTATTCTCCACCCAGGTGAGAGCCACATTGGTGATGTCGCTGGCCGGAATCTGGCCCTTGACGGCAGTCTCTTCCACGATGACAGCGTCGGAATTGACGTAGCACACGCCGGTGCCCGCATATTCCTTGGCCAGAGCCTGCACGCTGATGTTGTAGAAGCCATTTTCTGCCTTGGTGTTCAGCATACCGGTGAGGCTATACTGCGCGGCATTGCCTCTGCTGGTTTGAGCGGTGTAGACAGGCTCGCCGTTAACATTGGTCGCAGTGACTTTGTACGCGGCAATATTGGCGGCAGCCGTGGCGCTCTTGGTCCACTTGGCCTGGGCCGCGGTCTTCGTGATATTGAGGTTCACACCGGTGGGCGCCTCGATCTTGCAGACCTGGATGGTGCCGGGCTGGCTGTCGGGCGTGGTCATGGAGGTGTCGTTCTGGGCCACCACTTCCACGGTGTAGACGCGGCCGGGCTTCATGCCGCCGTCGGCGGAGAAGGTCTGGTCGTCGATGTTGTAGGTGATGGTCTCGCCGTCGCCGCTGGAAGCAGTCATGCTGGTGGTCCAGGGGTTGGCGTTGTCATAGGAGACAGTGATCTGATACTTGGCGGCTCCGGGAACGGCAGGCCAGGAAATGGCGCCGGTTTCGGGGTCCACGGTCAGCGCGGGCGCATCCAGCGCTTCCACATTGTAGACAATGGTGACAGTGCCGGACGTGGAGGCGTTGAGGGCCTCGTTCTGGGAGTTGACCTTGACCGTGGCCTTCCAGGTGCCGCTCATCAAGCTCTGCACATTCATCTCGCTCAGGTCGAAGACCACGTAGGCGTTGGCTTCGCCGGCGGCAGGATGGAGTTCACCCGTCACGGCAGTGGTATAGGTCATGCCATTGCCCGTAAGGCGGCTGAGGACGACCGTATCGATCTTACTGTAGCTGTCGTTCTCATCCAGGAGATCCACTTTGAGGTAGAGCTTGCCGTTTTGCTCGTAGATGGCGCCGGTTTTAACCACCGTGGGCACGGAGCCGGAGATCAGCGTATCCTCTGTGGTGGCTACGGTGCTGTCAGCATAGAAGGTTCCCTCATAGGACTTGGTGCCCAGCGCCGTTACGCGGACGGAGTAGGTGGCCAGTACATTCTCGTCGATATCTTCGCCGGGGATGGTATAGCTGGTTTCTTCCGTCTCGTAGGTCTTGACCACTTCATAGGTGCCTTCAGTATTCTGCTTCAGCAGCTCCACCTTGTAGCCCTTCAGGCCCTCGGTGTTGGCGCTATCGGTCCAGGTGGCCTTGACAACGCCAGCAGCGGTGTCAGAGATCAGCTGGACATTGGTAACGGGCTGGAGCTTGGCAATGGTGATCTCCGCCTCAGATTCTTTGGTATAGGTGGCGTCTTCGTTGTTGAAGGCCTTGACCTGATACATACTATAAGAATTCAGCAGGCTGGTGAGATCCACATAGAAAACGTTCTGCTCGTGGTCAAACAGGATGGCGTTCTGGCCGATGTTATCGCTCTGCCAGCTGGAATTGGCATCAGCCTTAACCGCCAGCTGGAACTCCGTGACTTCGTCCACGGCCTTGCCGTCGGTCATCTGGATGGGCGCCCAGTAGAGCTTGCTGCCGTCATCCGTGACCTTCAGTTCAGCCTTGGGCAAATTTTCCACATCATAGACGAGCGTCTTCTTGGCGGAAGTGCTGGTGTTGAGCTTTGCGTTCAGCGGGGTAACGGTGATGGTGGCAGTGTATTCGTCGCCAGGGAGATCAGCATTCCCATTGGGAGTCTTCGTCACATCGAAGTAGTCCTGCGCCTGGGCCACCTGGCCGCCGGTGAAGTTCTTGGTATAGGTATACGACGAACCGTCACTCTCAAGCTTCAGGGTGATCTTGCCGATGGCGCCCAGGCCCACGCCGGTATCGGTCAGCTTATAGTTGACCACCAGCATACCGTTCTCCTGGGCAATCTCCGTGCTGGTGATCTCCACAGCGGGCAGCTTGCCGGCCTTTTCCTGGAGGTTCGCCGTAGCAGCGTCAGAGGAGAGGGTATAGCTTCCCAGGTTGCCTACGGCGACGACCTCGGCACGGAAGGAGACCGCGGCCGCAGCATCCTTATACGCGGAGACAAATTCGGTGACATCCGCCGTGCCGCCGGCAGAAGCAACCGTGGCGGTGCCGGCCAGTTCTTCCCCGGCGTAGACGTTCACGGTGTAGGATTCCGCGGCATAGTCGCCCTGGGGCGTGACCGTGACAACGGCCTTATTCTTCTCCACCGTGAAGGTGACAGAAGGAGCCGCGATCTGATGGATGTCCACAGAAGTGCTGCCATAGGTCAGGGAGGTGATGTACGCGCTGCCGTCGCCCACAGCCGTCACCTGGACGGTGTAGGTACCCTGGCCGCTGGTCTTGATGATTTCGGTCAGGTCATATTCCGTCGCCTCAGTGGGTACATTGGACTGGCCCTCCAACGCCACGCCATCCTTCAGGACCGTGACCAGGTAGGAAGCGCCCTCGATGGCGTCCCAGGAGGCCTTGGCCGTATCGTTCTCGGCGGTGGTGATGGTGACAACAGGCTCGGCCAGCACCGTCAGCTTGACGCTGGCGCTGCCGTCCATGTATACGGTGGAGCCGGCAATGGCCTGGGCCGTGACCGTCACGGTATACTCGCCCGCTACACCAAGGCTGCTGGTGATATTGGCCTTGAACTCGGTGGGGAATCTGCCGACATCGAAGGTGGCGCCCTGGCGCTGCACCGTCACCTTATAGTCGTTGGCGCCGGGAACGTTGGACCAGTTCACATAGGTCTTGCCGTCCACGGTTTCGATATAGGGCTTGAGGAGTTCAGCATCGATTTCCGACAGGGCAAAGGTGTCGGTGGCGGTCTTCTTGGCCGCGTTCTTATGGAGCGCGGTGTTGGAAGAGAGCGCGATGGCCGTCACGGTGAACTCGGCATTCACGTACTCGTTGAGGTTGGAGGTGGACATGAATGTACCGTCGTTCAGCTTGGTAATATCGCAGGAGGTGGCCTCGATGGTGCCGCTCCAGCTGTTCTTGGCGCCGCTGGGCAGCACATAGGAGATCGTCACCTGATAGCCCTTGACGTTCTCCGGCAGCTCGGCCTTGCCGCCGGCGAAGTTCACCACATAAGAGGTGGAGGCGCCTTCGGGATCCTCAAAGACGATATTGGCCGCCTCCACAGTGCCGGAGGTGACTTCGTTCTTGCCGGCCAGGACAGCGGAATCGGCATAGAACAGCTCCTGGGCAGGGCGCTGATCGTGGGAGCCGATGGCCGTCACCTGGACGGTATAGGTCTTTACAGCGCTAGGCCGGATGGCAGAGGAGATGTCCAGCTCGGAGACGGAGGCGTCCTCAGTGGTAAAGCTCTGCTTCAGCGCGCCGTTTTCATAGACGTCCACCTGATAGTGGGCGATACCGGTGGTATCGGCAGGGTTGGTCCAGGTGGCGTAGACCTTGTCCTGGTACTTGGCAGCATCGATTGCCGCGTCAGAGACAGGATAGGTCTTGACCACGGTGATGGAGGCGGAGGAGGTCTTGCCGATGGTCAGATCCTCTTCGTTGTTGGCGGTGACTCTGAAATCGAAGGAATCGCCGCCGACCGTGACGATGGGGCTGATATCGGTATAGAGGGTCCCGTCTTCCTTCATCTGGATGGCGTCGCCGCCGGGGATGGAGACGGTCTTCCAGTCGGTCTCGCCGGTCTCCTTATACTCAATGGTATAATCGGCCACGTCGTCCAGCTTGCCGTTGTTCAGGGCAACCTGGGGCCAGGAGATCTCGGTGCCGGCGTCGTTCACAGTGAGGACCGGCGGCAGCAGCTCGTCGGAGCCGTAGAACACCTGGCTGGTGCTGGAGGTGGGCTCGTTGAGCGCCGGATACTTGGGTGTGGCTTCCAGCACGGCGGTGAACTGGCCGGTGGGCAGCGGATTGCCGCTGGTCAGCTCCGTCACGTCGATGCGGCCAGACTCGGCCACAGGGGATACCGTGTAGGTGCCCTCAGTCTTATCCTCGTTGTGGGTGAGGGTCAGGGTCAGCTGCTCCACATAGGTGTAAGGAACAGAGCCGCCCTCAAAGCCATAGGTGAGGTAGAGCCGTCCGTTCTCGGAGGCCACCGTCTGGCTGGTTATAACCGGCGTAGGCAGCACGCCCGCCTGCTCCGGCAGCACGCCGGCGGAGGAGGACTCGCTGTTGAGGGTACGGTAGCCCTTGCTCAGGCTGCCCACAGCCACCACGGTAGCAGAGACAGTGACGGCCTTGTCGCTGTCCTTATAGCCCGCGACAAAGTCCGCCGCGCTCAGACTGACAGCATCGGCAGCTGCCTCATAGGTCTCCGTGCCCAGGGTCTCGCCGTTGGCGGCAGCCGTCACGGTAACGCGATACTTGACGGCGCCGTCCACCGCGTTCCACTGCACCAGGCCGGTCTCATCCACGGTCACGCCGGTGGGCGCGGCCAGCTGGGTGATGGTCACGGTGGCGTAGGACTTGCTGGTGGTGTTGTTTCTTCTCACGGCGACGATGCTGCACATATACTCGCCGGGGCCGTAGGTCTTGATGACGTCGGTGATATCCACCGAGGTCACGCCGGACCCATAGACCTTCGATACCTCGTCGATGCGTACATCTTTGCCGGTATCATCTTGTTTGTAAAGATTGACTGTGTAGCTGATGGCATTTCTGACAGCTTCCCACTGCATGGTAATTTCGCCCTCGGCATCCCAATTACCAGGCGTCAGCGCATAAGAAGACGCGCCGGCGGCCATGGCACTGGGGAAAAGCGAGAAGCAAAGCGCCAATACCAGCAGCAAAGCCAATGCCCGTTTGATCTTTTTCACAGTGTCACCCCTTCGTTAGATTTCCTTTCATCTTTTGATATTTCAACTGAATCGATCAGCCGAATTCAATGTGGACGTCGTCGTCCCCTCCCGGCTCCGGATCGGGGTCCGGGTCAGGATCAGGGTCCGGCTTGGGATCGGGCCTGGAGCTGCTGCTGCCGCCAGTGGAGGGTGCTTCTTCCGCATACTCCACATTGGCTGCCGTGGTCTCGTCTTCCAGCGCCCAGTTGGTCTTCTCCTCGGTGGTCTTGCTGACCAGCGTGCCCAGGATCACGCAGTTGCGGAACGTGACCCTGTAGCCCGCCGGGACAGTGATGGTACCGGTATAGACCGTATTCTCATACACATCGCCAGCAGAGACCGTAAAGTCCTTGCTGTTGATGGTCACGTCCGCCACGATCCGGGTCAGCAGCGCCAGCGCCTCAGCGTTGGTCAAGGTTCCCAGCGGACGAATGGTGAGGTCCGGGTAGCCGTCAAAATAGCCCTTGGTAGTCATCCGGCCCATGGCATCCTGCGCCCAGGTGGCGATGGAGCCGTAGTCGGTAAAGGTCTCGATCTTGCCGGTGGCCTCCACGCCGTACAGCGGGATCAGCCGGGAGAGAATGACCGCCGCCTCCTGCCGCGTCAGCGGGGAATAGGGGTCGAACTCCGTCTCGCTCCGGCCGCCGACGTACTTGGCGCGGTAAGCGATGGAAATGTCCGAGGCATAGACGTCATCCGCCGCAATGTCGGTGAAGGGGAGCGACTCGGCCTCCGTCGTCAGGCCAAAGGCCCAGTTGACCATGTGCGTGAACTGCTCTCTGGTGATCGGTTCATTGGGCTTGAACTGATCCCCGGTGAGCATGTCCAGGCCATTGGCCGCCGCTTCTTCCACCATCGTCTGGCTCCAGTGGCCTGCCACGTCTGTGTATGTAACGCCGGCTGCCAAAATGCCGGTACCGCCGAGCATCAGCAAAACCAATGCCAGCGCCAGTACCGATCGGCCACGCCACATACTTCTGAGTTTCTTCATTGTATCCCGCCCTTTCTATATTATATAGATGTATCGCTGAATGAGCTGCACGGTGGAAATCGCTGCTGACTTTCCTCTGTGCCGAGTCTGGTGGTCTTCGGCCTCCAGATATCGCCCATTGCAACCAAGCCGCGACACCCTTGCCCCATGTCGGACAAGTTTGTCAAGACAGACCAACAACGGGTCCGGCTGCCCAGCAGCAACGCACCCGCCTATCCAACCTTTGTGGGCCCTCTTTCACACAAGCCCACCGGAGCGCCCAACGGCACTGCCCAGCCCGGGCAGGGATACACATCCTTGCCGCCGCTGCCCTTGCAGCAGGAAGACCCCTTTGCGACAATCCGCACCCCCTTCGGCTGTATATCGTGCATATCAAGCCGTTTGACATATACACGAATCCAGATTGGCCTCATTTTACCATGAAAGCCTGGGGCTGTAAATCAGTCCAAAGTATGAGAGATCTCCCATTTTCTCGAAAAAACCATTGATTTGTTGAAAAAATATCAGCAAAACTACAGTTTTTCCAGATCAAAGAATGTGAATAAATGGGAAGCCTTTCTCGCGCCTCTTCCATGGCCATCCGAGGAATGGCGGCAGAATTTCCGCTTTTGGACAGCGGCCCAATCTGCCGGTCATCTGTTTTTAACATTACATCGCAGAAAAAAGCGAAATGGACAAACCTTACAACATTGTAAAGTTTGTCCATTTTATTTTTCAGCCGTGAGGGCCACAGAAGGAATTTATTGCATCCTATTCATAAAAATACGTAAAAAATTGCCCGGGGCAGTCTGAACTGCCCCGGGCAAATCGTGCATCCGCGCCGCCGGACGTTATTCAATGGCAATGGTCGTGGGCTTGGGCAGCGCCTTCTTCTCCTGCTTGGGCAGGGAGATGCGCAGGATGCCGTCCTCGTACCGGGCCTTCACGGCCTCCATGGGAATCTCACCCACATAGAAGCTGCGGCTCATGGAACCGGCGTACCGCTCCTGGCGGATGTACTTGCCGTTCTTGTCCTTCTCGTCCTTATCAAGGCCCTTGGTGGCCTGGATGGTCAGATAGCCGTTCTTCAGATCCAGATTGAGTTCGTCCTTCTTGAAGCCGGGCAGATCAATATCCAGCTCGTAGGTATCCTCGGTCTCGCGGACGTCGGTCTTCATCATGTTCTTGGCGTGCTTGCCATATAAGGGATTGCGATCACTCCAGGCCGGGAACATCCCGAAATCATCACGGAACAGATCGTCAAACAGGTTTTCACCAAAAATGCTGGGCAACATAAGTCATTCCTCCATTTCATATCCTTATCCTTTGCCCTGCGGGGGGAATTTCTGTTCCCCCTTGGAACAATTCTGTTATACCACGATGTTTTAGCACTGTCAATAGGAGAGTGCTAATGTTTACAAAAAGACAATAGATTGTTCACAGAATATACGATTTCTCGAGAAGGTCTTCAATTCCCCAGGCTTAACGGAGAAAAACGCTGAAATACAGTGCAGCAAATTCAAGGAAGCGACGCGTTCTTTAATTTGAAATATAAGGCATCACCGCACAGAGGCCCTGTTTATTTTACTATATAGAAAGCACCGGAACAAAGCGGACTTTGCTCCGGCGTGGTACATTGCAACCGTATAGATGTCACGCTTCCAGGCGTGCGCCCAAAACCAAATCACAACCCAGCGCAGCGGTTGTGATTTGGAAAGGAGGAGCAGCGGCGTGAGTGCGCTCTGACTTTTGTAAAAAAGTCGGAGCAAGCGATACAAAGCTTGCTCCGACGTGGTACGGGTAGTGGGGGTCGAACCCACACGGTTGCCCACAGGAACCTAAATCCTGCGCGTCTGCCAATTCCGCCATACCCGCGTATTCTAAAGCGTATCTTACCATACGCGGCCAGGCCTGTCAACGGGAGAAGGACAGAGGTTTCCAGCCATTTCGGCCAGGCAATTTGAAAAAATCCCCTTATTAATTGGCTGTTTTTACAGAAATTCGGGGAAATATGAAATTCTTTGTTGTCACTTGCAAAACCCCGCTATATAATATAGTATACTCTCTACATTTCGTTTCTCCCCCAGGAGGCCGCACCGTTTAAAAAGGCTCCCTGGTGGGAAGACTTTTTCTGCACTCCGCCGGGATCAGTGCGCCGCTCCCGGCACATCTGATGGGAGTTTGATTATGAGCTATTCCATTCCTTACATCCTCAACAATACCGAAGCCCTTTTGAAGCTTAAGCACGACGAGACCCTCACCTCCACCACGCCCCAGCGGCTCCACGACTGCCTGGGCCAGGCGGTGATGATGGCCATCAACAAAAACTGGACCCAGAGCAAAAAAGCCCGGGAGGGCCACCGCAAGGCCTATTATTTCTCCGCCGAGTATCTGATGGGCCGGCTGGTCTACTCCAACCTCTTCAACATGGGCATTCTGGAGCCCATCCGCAAGGCCTTCGCCGAAAAGGGCGTGGATCTGGCCGAGCTGGAGGACATCGAGGACGCCGCCCTGGGCAACGGCGGCCTGGGCCGCCTGGCTGCCTGCTTCCTGGACAGCGCCGTCACCAAGGGCATTCCCCTCTCCGGCTACGGTCTGCGGTACCGCTTCGGCCTCTTCAAGCAGAGCTTTGACGAAAACGGCAACCAGAAAGAGGCTGCCGACGACTGGACCCGCTACGGCGATCCCTGGAGCTACCGCCGGGAAAAGCACGCCGTGAAGGTCTCCTTCGCCGACCAGACCGTGATCGCTGTGCCCTACGATATGCCCATTCTGGGCTACGGCACCGACAACATCGGCACGCTGCGCCTGTGGCAGTGCGAGCCGGAGCAGGAGCTGGACTTCGACGCCTTCAACGCCCAGGACTATGAAAAGGCCCTGCTGGAGAAGAACAAGGCCGAGGACATCACCCGGGTCCTCTATCCCAACGACTCCACCCGCGAGGGCAAGGAGCTTCGGATCAAGCAGCAGTACGTCCTCTCCAGCGCCTCGCTCCAGGATATTCTGCGGGTCTACCGTACCACCCATGGCAAGGACTTTGTCCACCTGCACGAGGCCGCGGCCATCCAGCTCAACGACACCCACCCCGCCCTGTCCATTCCGGAGCTGATCCGGCTGCTGATGGCCGAGGGGCTGGACTTCGAGTCCGCCACCCAGGTGGCCGGCAAGACCTTTGCCTACACCAACCACACCGTCATGGGTGAGGCCCTGGAGAAGTGGGACCTGGACCTGCTGGCCGGCGTGGTGCCGGAGATTGTGGAGATTCTCAAAAAACTGGACGCCCGCTGCCGCAGCGAGCATCCCCAGCTCTCCCTGATCCGGGACAATCAAATCCATATGGCGGATTTGTCGGTCTACCTCTCCACGGCAGTCAACGGCGTGGCGGAGATTCACACCGAAATCCTCAAGCGGGACGTCTTCCAGGACTGGTACGCCGTCTACCCCGAGAAATTCCAGAACAAGACCAACGGCATCACCCCCCGGCGGTGGCTGGGCCTGTGCAACCCCGAACTCACCAAGCTCCTGGAGCAGTACGTAAGTCCCGGCTTCCTGACGCAGCTGGATTGGCTCCAGGTGCTCAAGCCGGTCATCGACGACCAGATCGTCCGGGAGTTCAACCAGGTCAAGGACGCCAAAAAGCGCCAGCTGGTGCAGGTCCTGCTGCAAAAAGAGGGCGTGGTGGTGGATCCCAGCTTCGTCTTCGACGTGCAGATCAAGCGGCTCCACGAGTATAAGCGCCAGCTTTTGAACGGCTTCTCCATTCTGGACATCTACTATGGCCTGAAGGACGGCACCATCACCGACTTTACGCCCACGCTCTTCCTCTTCGGCGCCAAGTCCGCCCCGGGCTACCAGCGGGCCAAGGCCATCATCCGCTACCTCAACCAGATCGCCAAGCTGATCAACAACGACCCCGAGGTGGCCGGAAAGATGCAGGTGGTCTTTGTGCAGAACTATAACTGCTCCTACGCCGAGCATATCATTCCCGCCGCCGACATCTCCGAGCAGATCTCCCCTGCCGGCACCGAGGCTTCCGGCACGGGCAACATGAAACTCATGCTCAACGGCGCCGTCACCCTGGGCACCCTGGATGGGGCCAATGTGGAAATCGTCCGGCAGGCCGGAGCCGAGAACAACTACATTTTCGGCGCTACCGTGGAGGAGCTGGAGGCCATTCGGGACACCTACAATCCCATGGAACTCTATGAAGCCAATCCCCGGCTGCGGCGGGTGGTGGACAGCCTGATCGACGGCACCGTCCCCACCGACGACGAGTTCCAGGAGCTGCATGATTCCCTGCTCAAGGGCGCCAGCTGGCACAAGGCCGACCACTACTATCTCCTCAAGGATTTCGACTCCTACCAGGAGGCCCGGCTCCGGGCCAACCGGGACTACCGAGACCGCCTGGCCTTCGGCAAGAAGTGCCTGATGAACGTGGCCTCCGCCGGCAAGTTCTCCTCGGACCGCACCATCCGCCAGTACGCCCAGGAAATCTGGCACGTGTAAGCGTAACGACATCAAAACCCGCTCTGGAATCTTCCAGAGCGGGTTATTTTGTTTCAATTGTTCCTATTTTTCCGGGAAGAACGAGAAAAAGTCAGGGTTTTGCTCCACAGAGTCGGGGTCTGTTCCAGTGGCCTCGCACCAGCCCCGGAAAGCTGTCTCCAAAAAGGGCCTGAGCCCCTGCATGGCCGAGTAGAGGGCGATCTCCTGGCCCTGGGCGTAGAGCAGAATGTTGACGCCGCTCTTGGCCACGAAGGAGCGCTGGCCGGTGATGTCGCCGTAGTGGAACAGGCGGGTCTTCTTGGTGAGGGTCCGGTACGAAAAGCTGGTTTCATCATAGTAGATGGCAAAGCCAAAGAAGTTGGCCAGCAGAAATACGCCGATCCCCAGCACCACCAGGCACCCCAGCCACAGAGCCAGCTGCCGCTGGGGCGAGAGGATCAAGACCGCCATCAGCCCCAACACACTCAGAAGAATTCCCAAAATAAAGCTGTAGCGCGGCAGCCGCACCGCCTGGCCCTTCTTGGACAGCTCCGACTTGGGGAAAAGCTTCCCCAGCACAAAGTCCACCAGGGCCACCAGGCCGAAGATCACTGCCACCAGCAGAATATAGGCGATATAGTTCATCCCACCACCTCCTGCCACAGAACGTCGTCCACCGGCATATCGTGGGGGTCTGTCTCCAAGCCCTCCACCATCTGGAAGCCGTAGCACAGCGCCACGGTGGGGTGGCCCGGGTGGGCGGCCAGGAAGGCGTCGTAAAATCCGCCGCCATAGCCCAGGCGGCGTCCGTCTTTGTCAAAGGCCAGGCCGGGCATCAGCACCAGGGCGGTGGGGTCGTCGGCCTCCGGCCCGTCGGCGATGGGCTCGGGGATGGCGCAGTAGCCGGGGGCCACGGCGGTAAGATCATCCAGCCAGAGAAAGCGCATGGTCTTCCCGCCGTCAAAGACCTTGGGCACCGCCACCCGCTTGCCGTCCCGGTGTGCCGCCTCGAGAATGGGCGCGGTGCGGACCTCCTGGTTATAGGAGAGATAGCCGTAGAGGCTCTTCGCCTGCTGGTATGCCGGGTGTGCCCGGAGCTTTTGGGCCAGCAAAAAGCTGGTCTCTTCAATTTGGGCCTGGGTCATGGCCCGCTTTTGGTCCCGGATCGCCCGGCGCAGGGCGGCCTTGTCCATGTGGATCGCCTCGTTTCACATTTTTCCTCAGTATAACACAAGTGGAGCCGTCTTGCAAACCGGCCCTCTTGTCTTGGGGGGCCGGGCGTGATAAGATAGATTTCAGACAATGATATCATGCGGGAGGCCCTTATGATCTATCTTGACAATTCCGCCACCACCCAGCCCTGCCCCGCCGCGGTGGAGGCCATGACCCGGGTTCTGACCCAGAATTGGGGCAATCCTTCCGCCCTCTACCACTTCGGCATGGAGGCCGCCAAAGAGCTGCGCCAGGCCCGCAAGGCAGTCGCCGCCGCCCTGGGCGCCGAGGAAGACCGGGTGTTCTTCACCTCCGGCGGCACTGAAGCCGACAACTGGGCCATTTTTTCCATCGTGGAACGGCTCCAGAAGCGGGGCCGCCATATTCTCACCACGGCGGTGGAGCATCACGCCGTACTGCACCCCATGCAAAAACTCCAGGCCCAGGGGTTTGACGTCACCTTTTTGAAACCGGACGCCACCGGCACCGTTCCCCTGGAGGAGTTCACCGTCGCCCTGCGGCCGGACACCATCCTGGTCTCGGTGATGATGGTCAACAACGAGTCCGGCGCGGTGATGCCCATTGCCGAGATGATCCGGGCCACCCGCCGCAAAAGCCCCCTGGCTCTTTTCCACACCGACGCCGTCCAGGGCCTGGGCAAGGTGCCCTTCCGGGCCAAGTCCCTGGGGGCGGACCTGATCTCCGTCTCCAGCCACAAAATCCACGGCCCCAAGGGCGTTGGCGCCCTCTATGTGAAAAAGGGCCTGCAGCTGCCGCCGCTGCTGCTGGGCGGCGGCCAGGAGGGCGGCTACCGCTCCGGTACCGAGGGCCTGCCGGCCATTGCCGGATTCGGCGCGGCCTGCGCCGACCTGGACCCGGCTGCCGAGATCGCCCACATGGCCGCGCTCCGCGACGCCTGCCGGGAAGAGCTGCAAAAGGTGCCGGGACTCCAGCTCCTGGGCCAGCAGCAGGCGCCCCACATCGTCTCCGCTTCCCTGCCCGGACTGCGGAGCCAGGGCATCCTCAACTGCCTGCAGGACCGGGGCATCTGCGTCTCCGCCGGTTCCGCCTGCGCCAAGGGCCACCGAAGCCACGTGCTGGAAGCCATGGGCCTGCCGCCCCAGGTGATCGACGGCGCTTTCCGCATCTCCTTTGGCCGGGACAACACCCTGGAGGACGTCCTGGCCCTGCGCCAGGCCCTGCAGGAGGCCGTGACGGTGCTCAAGGGCTGAGACGGTAAAAAACAAATTCATGGGAAAACTTCACAAAATTGTAACGGATTTTTCCGAAAGTCTATGTTATAATGATGATAGAAACCATGGAGAAAGGAAACGCCCATGAACATCTTGTTCTTTCTGACCCCGAAAGCCAATTGCGCTTATCTCAAAGCGGACGATTCCATGCGCCAGGCCCTGGAGCGGATGGAAAGCGCCCGGTATTCCGCGCTTCCCATTTTGAAAAAGGACGGCAGCTACTGCGGCACGCTCACCGAAGGCGACCTCCTGTGGGCCATTAAAAATCTCTGCACCATGGACATCCGGGCAACGGAGGATCATGGGATCATGGAAATTGCCCACCGCCGGGACAATCGCCCCGTCCGGGTAGACACCAACATTGAGGACCTGATGTCCACCGCCATCGACCAGAACTTCGTCCCGGTGGTGGATGACCGGAACACCTTCATCGGCATCATCACCCGGAAAGCCATCATGCAGTACTGCATGGAGCATTACATCTCCAAGGAAATCCAGCGATAAACATAGTAACCCCCCGCAAGGCCAACGCCTTGCGGGGGGTTCGTTTGCTTAGAGCAGATGGGCGCCGCTTCAGCGGGCATCCTCAAAGATGGCCTTCATGCCGCGGTAGGTCATATAGCAGTCCAGCTTGGCCACGGTCTCATAGGGCGCGTGCATGGAGAGCACCGGCACGCCGGCATCCAGGGTGTCGATGTTCCGCTGGGCCATGAATTTGGCCACGGTACCGCCGCCGCCGGCGTCGGTTTTGCCCATCTCCGCCATCTGCCAGATGACGCCGTTCTGATTGAATAGGTTGCGCACATAGCCCACCACTTCCGCCGAAGCGTCAGAGGCGCCGCTCTTGCCGCCGGCGCCGGTGTACTTGCAAAGGCCCACGCCGTAGTTGACAAAGGCGCTGTTGCGCTTTTCATAGACCTCGGCAAAGTTGGGGTCGTAGGCGGCGGTGACGTCAGCGGAGAGGCAGAAGGACTTGCTGTAGCAGGTGCGCAGGTCCACGCCCTGCTGCTTGCACATGGACTCCATAAAGTAGTCAAAGGCCTCGCTCATCATGCCGCTGACGCCCTCGGAGCCGATCTCCTCCTTGTCGGCGAAGATACACACGGCAGTCTTTTCCGGCACGTCCAGCTCCAAAATGGCGTGGAGCTCGGCATAGGCGCAGACCCGGTCGTCGTGGCCATAGGCGCCGATGAGGCTCCGGTCAAAGCCCAGCTCCCGGGCGTTGGCGGCGGGGACAGCCTCCAGCTCGGCGGAGATAAAGTCCTCTTCAGTGATGCCGTAGGCGTTGTGGAGATACGCCAGCACCGCCAGCTTCACCCGATCCGAGCCGTCGTCGTCCCGCAGGGGCTGGGTGCCCACCAGAATGTTGAGGCTTTCAGAGGGAATGGCCTCGTTGAGGGGCTTTTTCCCCTGCTCCCGGCCCAGGTGCGGCAGCAGATCGTTGATGACAAACTGGGGGTCGGTGGGCTTGTCGCCGATGGTGACGCGCACGGTCTCGCCGTCGGCCTTGACCACCACGCCGTGGAGCTCCAGCGGCACTGTCACCCACTGGTACTTGCGGATGCCGCCGTAGTGGTGGGTCTTGAAATACGCCAGCTCCGTGTCCTCATAGAGGGGGTTGGGCTTCAGGTCCAGCCGCGGGGCGTCGGTGTGGGCCGCGCCGATGTGGGCGCCCTCCGCCAGGGACTGCTTGCCGATGACGGCCAGCATGATGCCCTTGCCCCGGTTGTTGACGTATACCTTCTTGCCGGGCTCCAATTCCATGCCGGGCGCATAGGGCACAAAGCCCCGGGCCTCGGCCAGCTCAATGGCGGTATCCACACAGTCCCGCTCCGTCTTGCCGTGATCCAGGAAGCTCATATAGGCCCGGCTATAGGCCTCCATCTCCTGCCGCTCCGTCTCGCTGAGCCGGTCCAGGCCGTGCTTGGGTTTGTAGAGCAGTTTTTCTCGCAGTTCGCTCATAAATCAATTCCTCCTATTGAAAAAAGTGAGAATATTGGGTAATCTGAAAATGATTTCGTAGGGGCCGATGCCTACATCGGCCCGCACCCGCCGGAGGCGGGTCCTTTGCATTGTACCTCACCCGGTATGCCAGCGGCGTTTTGCGTTCTTTCTGCCGGGGAGTTGTGACCGCTTGCGCGGTTCGGGTCGATGTGAGCATCGACCCCTACAGCAGCTTTTGCAGCTTGTCCCGGCAATAGGCTTCAAATTCCGCCCGGGTGGGAAAGTCGTTGACCAGCACGACGTCGGCCAGGTCGGCAAAGACACCGTCATCCGGCTGAGCGTCGATCCGCAGACGGGCATAGTCCTCGCTGATGCCCTCCCGGGCCATCAGCCGCCGGACCCGGACCTCCGCCGGCGCCGTGACGGCAATGGTGCAGCTGCAGCGGGCAGCCAGGCCGCTTTCAAAGAGGCGGATGGCATCCACCGCCACGGGCCCCGGGGCCGCGGCGATCAGCGCTTCCACCCGTTGATCCACAGCCCGGTCTGTGACGGCGCTTAGCCGCTCCAGGGCTTTGGGATCAGCAAAGACAATGCTCCCCAATTTTTTTCGCTGCAATACGCCATTATGAACGGTTCCGGGGAACATTTCCCCGATTTTATCCACCAGCGCGCCGCCTTCGGCCAGCATCTGATGGTAGAGGGCGTCGCAGTCGATGGTGGTAAAACCCAGCTTCTCCAGCACCGAGAGGACCGTGGTTTTTCCACAGCCCGTGCCGCCGGTGATGCCGAAAACCGGTCTCATGGCGCCGCCTCCACCAGATGGAAGCCTGCGGCCTTTTTCAGGCGGTTGCCCACCGCCAGGCCCAGTCCCTCCGGGCCGGGGCACTGGGCCCAGATTGCGGGGACGTCGGTCTCGTCAAAGCGCCTGAGGGCGTCGAAGACCCGCCGGGCCTGCTCCGGGAGGTCGCCCATGGGGCCCAGATCATGGACTTCATGGCCGGAAAAGAGCTGCAAAAATTCCGAAAAGCAGATGACGCCGTCTTGTTCTCCGCAGTTCGCGGCGATCCAGGCGGCGCTTTGCTCCGCCGGGCCCGTCACCACCGTCACCGGCGCCTTGGGGGCGTAGTGGCGGTATTTCATGCCGGGGGCCTTGGGCTTTTCGCCGTCGGAGAGCTTGCTGACCACGGCCTTGTCCACCGCCACCTCGCCGAGAACTGCCTCCAGGGCCTCCAGCGGCAGGCCGCCGGGCCGCAGCAGCCGCGGCGGTGTCACCGTCAGGTCGATGATGGTACTCTCCACGCCGACGCCGCAGCTTCCGCCGTCCACGATGCCGTCGATCTTGCCCCACATATCCTCCACCATGTGCTGGGCGGTGGTGGGGCTGGGACGGCCCGAGGTGTTGCCCGAGGGCGCCGCGATGGGCACGCCGGCGCGGCGGATGATCTCCAGCGTCAGGGGATGGTTGGGGCAGCGGACGCCCACGGTGGAGAGTCCCCCGGTGGTCCGCAGCGGCACGATCTCCCGCCGGGGCAGGATCATCGTCAGCGGCCCGGGCCAGAAGTGCCGGGCCAGGGCGTAGGCCTCCGCCGGGATGTCCTGGCAGTATTTCGGCAGCCACCCAGCGTCCGGCACATGGAGAATCAGGGGGTTGTCCTGGGGACGGCCCTTGGCCTCGAAGATATGCAGCACGGCGGTCTCGTTGAGGCCGTCGGCCCCCAGGCCGTAGACCGTCTCGGTGGGAATGCCCAACAGGCCGCCGCCGCGGATGATGGCCGCCGCCCGGTCCAAATCCGCCTCAGAAAGCGGCTGGGAAAATAAAATCGTGTCCATGGGATACTTCTTTCTTTCGATTGTTGACAGATTACCGCGATTTTCAGAAATGTTCCAGTACTGCACCGAACCAAGGGCTCCCCTTGAGGGGAGCTGGCAGGCCAAGGGCCTGCCTGAGAGGTGTTGCCGCAGTGCGTTGTGCGGAAGACTTGCGAGAATTGCAACTGCCTGCAACACCTCTCCGTCATCGGCCCCTATGACTGGGAATGCTTCAGCTTCTCCGCCTGGTCGGCGGTGACGAGGGCGTCGATGATCGG
>DVHE01000035.1 GCA_018712245.1 Candidatus Avoscillospira avicola
ACTGTCAAAAAAGCTACGCTTTTTTGACAAAGGGGACTGCACCCCAAAAGGTTCTCGGTTTTCTTCGAAAAGCTGTCGAACCTTTTGGAGTGTAAAGTGCGATTTCCGATGCGCATGTCCCCGGAAATCGCGATTTAAATTTTATTTCGCCGCTGCCTGCGCCCGCAGGCGCGTTTCGGAGTGCAACCGCCGCTTGCGGCGGCTCTTAGCGCGGAGATGCGGCGAAACTCTGCGAGGCTTGTTTTCTGCTTCCGGAGGTTTTTCGACACGCTGAACTGCCCAAAGAATCTCTTTGGGCAGCTGTAATACGATTGCCGATCATAGGGTGTCTACCCGGAAGCAATCCGTTGGCAAGGACTCGGAAAGCTCCACCAGGCTGCGGCGCATACCGCCGGTATAGTCGAAGGGCGGCGTCTCCACCAGGCCGGTGGCCCGGCTCTGGCGGCGGCTGAAAGAGAGTGCAGCCGTCACGCTGCCGTCCTTGCTCTGCTCCAGGGCCACTGCGCCGCCGTGCAGCCGGGCAATGGCCTGGGCCAGGGGCAGTCCCAGCCCCACTCCCCAGCGGGGATCAGGCAGCATTCCCCGTTGGCTCAGCCGCTGAAACGCGGCGGACAAGAGGTCGGCATCATGCTGGGTGCAGTGGTTGCGGATGCAGAAGAGAACGGCACCGGGGGTGATGTCACACCAGAAAGAGACCGGCTGTCCCGGGTCGCCGTACTTGAGCGCATTGGAAAACAGGTTCAAAAGGGCCCGCTCCAGCAGCACCGGATCGGCTCGCAGGGTGATAGACTCCTGCGGAAGCCGGAACTCCAGCTCCCGTCCGCCGGCGGCAAAGGCGTCCCGGCACTCCCGGCACACCGGCTCCAGGAATTGCCGCAGCTCCAGCGCCTCCAGCTGCGGCGGGTACTGCCCGGTGCGCAGCCGCTCCAGATCGGAGAGGTTGCAGGTGATGCGCGTCAGGCGGTAGATGTGGCGGCTGAGGGCCGCGGCCTGCTCCCAAAGGAAAGGGTCTTCGGCGTCTTGCAGCTCTTCCGACAGCTGCTGCGACAGCGCGGAGAGATCCGCCAGGGGCTGCCGCAGCACCTGCGAGGCCACGGCAAACAGATCGCCCTCGTTGGCGCCGCCGCCGCTCATCAAAAGGAACGTCCCGTCGGCCAGCGCGTGGGCCGACAGCTGGTATTCCTTGCCCAGCAGCGTCACGGCCAAGGACAAGTCCTGCCGACGGTCCCAGCTGTCATAGACGTCCCGGCAAGGCCCCAGCCAATCCGGCAGGGCCGCGCCGTCTGCGGGAACCAGCGGCTGCGCGGCAGTGTTGGCGGCGATTACACCGCCATCCGACACCGTAAAGGCCGGCTGATGGATCACTTCCAGCAACGGCTGAATTTGTGAGATGGTTTGTGAAAGCATAAAGCTCCTCCCTCAAAGGTAGGATATCCAGCCTTTGGAAATCCATGCGCAAATTATCGCATCAGGCGAATGTCCTGCCCCAGGAACAGGCAGATTTCAAAGGCGCCCAACAGACGGGAGGCGATGGCCGGAGAATACCGCTGGCGCAGGGCGCTGTCGGAAAGGTTGGTGGAAACGATCATCGGGCGGTTTTGCAGGAGCCGGTCATTGATGACGCGGTAGAGGACGGACTGGGTGAATTGGGTGGTCATTTCGGTGCCCAGATCGTCCACGATCAGCAGGTCGCAGTTTAAGTACTTCTGGGTGAGGTCCCGCTGGTCGCCGCCAAACTTGACGGCCTCGAAGTCGTCAAAGAGCTGGCCGGCGGTGTCATACACCACGGAGAAGCCGCTGTCGGCCACGGCGCGGGCGATGCAGGCGGAGAGAAAGGTCTTGCCCAATCCAGGGCCGCCGCTGAACAGCAGCGACGGCGCACCCAGACGAAACTCCCGGGCGTAGCGCTTGCAGCGGCGGAAGGTACGCTCCATCAGCTGCCGGGGGCTGACGCCCAGGCTGGGGTCCGGCTCAGTGGGGTAGTAGTCCAGGCGAAAGCCGTCAAAGTTCTCTTTGCCGCTCAGCAGGCTGGAGAGTTCCTTTTTCTGCTCCTGGCGGCACAGCTCCTGGAGGCACTCGCACATCACCGCGCCCACGTAGCCGCTGCCGCCGCAGTGCGGGCAGAAGGGCGGCGGCTCCAGGGCCGCTTCGTCCAGATCGGCGGCCTCCAGCAGCCACTCCCGCTCCCGCTGCAGCGCGAGATTTTCCTTTTTGATGGCCTCCATGGCCTGGGGCACGTCGTCCCCCTGGCGAAAAGCCGTGGCCACCGCCGCAGCCATGGACTTCCGCAGCGCCTGGTCGATCTCCCGCAGCCGGGGATAGGCGCTGTAAATCTGCGCCCGGCGGGCCTCCGCCTCGGAATCATACTGGGCCTTCTCCTGGGCCAGCCGCAGCCGCGCCCGCTGGAGGACCCCTTCACTGTAGGCCATCGGTCATTCCTCCTGATCGCGCATCATCCGCTCCACGGCGTCCCGCGCCCACTGGTTGGGCTGCTGGGCCTGGGCCGCGGGCTTGCCGGGGGCCTTGTCGCCGGCCTCGATGGCCGCCACGGTGTGGAGTCCCTGCTGGTGCCAGCTGTGGAGAATGGAGTTGATGTATTTCCAGCTGAAAACGCCGGTCTTCAAGCAGGTGCGGTCATAGGCCATGGCGATTTCCTCCGGGCTAAAGCCCCAGTCGAGCCACTGCCGCACCAGCTTTTCCTCTCCGGGTGCCAGCCGCCGGTCCGTGAGCTGCAACACGCGGCGGATCACATTGACTTGGGATTGCTTTTCCAGCTCCATCTGCATATGGGCCGCGGCCTCCTCCATGGTGTCGATGCCCAGGTCGGCCCAGCGGTATGCCTCCCGCTCGATGGTGCGCATGGACGGAAGTCGAGAGGAACCCTTGGCCTTGGCACGCTGGATGCAATAGGAGATCAGCAGGCTGATGACCTCCGCCGGAAGGCCCAGATAGTCATAGAGCGACAGCAGCACCTTGAGTTCCTCAGTGCTGAGGACCTTGCCCAGCCGCCGCTGGGCCTCTCCCAGCAGCTGGTTGAAGCCGCCGGGCTTTTTCATCTCCTGAATTAAGTCGGCTTCGGTGTATGTAGGCGGTTCAGCGGGGCGCAGGGGCTTGGGCGCGTCCGGCCACAGGCCCATCTGCTTGAGCGAGGCGGCGGCGCACTCCATCCGGCTGCGGCTGAAGCGCAGGGCCGTTTCACCGTGTTCGAGGTCGCCGCCGGCCCGGAGGTAGAGGTAGAGCAGCGCGCTGTCGCCCGAGGCGGCTCCCAGCAGCTTGCGCCAATCCGACTCCGGGATCGTCATATTCATCTCCTGCATCTTTACCGCCTTCATTCGCAAAAAATATCTATGATTGGATAGTATATCACAGATTTCGCCGGGTAACAAGGTCAAAACAAGGCATAAATATCCGGCCAGGCGCCCGAGGACAGCCTGGCCGGAGCATCAGCTCTGCCGGTTGATCTCTTTGCGGACGATTTGCGCCAGCAGCTCCTGCCCCTCCCGGGTGCGCAGGGCATCCAGTACCATGGCGCGCACGGTGTCCTGGAAGGCCTTGTTCTGCAGCAGCGAGGCCAGCAGCGCGCCCTGGCCGCCGGGCGCCGTGGCAGGCGCTGCCGGCTTGGGCGCCGCGGGGCGGCGGACGGGCCGAGGCGGCTCCTCGTCTTCTTCCACGCCGGAGAGGGCGGCGGTCATCCAGCTGTCCTGGCGGGTGGGATCATCGCTCTCGCCCTTGAGGTAGAAGAGGGAGACGCCAAAGTAGTCGGCGATCTTCTCCTGCTGCTCCTTGGTGGGAGTCTGGCGGCCTGTTTCAAATTTTTCCACGGCATTGCGGGGCAGCCCCAGGGCTGCCGAGAGTGCCGGACGGGTCAGACCCTGCTGGGTGCGCAGGGCTTCGATTCTCTGTGCCATCGTTACCATACTGTTCGTTCTCCTTACTGCAGCAGCGCCGCCAGCTCATCGATCAGCTGGCCAAACAGCGCCAGAGCCTGGGCCACCGGTTCGGGGGTACTCATGTCCACGCCGGCGATCTTCAGGAGGGACACCGGATCCGTGGAGCAGCCGCCGGAGAGGAACTTGAGGTAGTCTGCCACCGCCGGCTCCCCTTCCTTCAAAATTCGGGCCGAAAGAGCCATGGCTGCGGAGAAGCCGGTGGCGTACTGATAGACGTAGAAGTGGCGGTAGAAGTGGGGGATTCTGGCCCATTCAACAGCGATCTCGTCGTCCACCACAGTCTCGGGGCCGAAGTAGTCCCGATTCAGCTGGAGGTACATGGCCTTGAGGTTGTCAGCAGTGAGGGTTTCGCCGGCCTCAGCCATCTGGTGGGCCTTCCACTCGAACTCGGCAAACATGGTCTGGCGGTAGAGGGTGGTGCGGAACTGCTCGAGGAAGTAGTTGAGGAGAACCGCCCGCCGGGTTTTGTCCTGGGTCTTGGAGAGCAGATGCTGCATCAGCAGCGACTCGTTGCAGGTGGAGGCCACCTCCGCCACGAAGAGGACGTAGTCGGCGTAGATGGACGGCTGGGCGTGGTCGGAGAGGTAGGTGTGCATGGCGTGGCCCATCTCGTGGGCCAGGGTGAATTCGCTGTCCAGGGTGTTCTTATGGTTTAAAAGTACGAAGGGGTGGCAGCCGGGGCAGCCGCAGGAGTAAGCGCCGGAGCGCTTGCCCTTGTTCTCGTAAATGTCCATCCACCGCGCATCAAAGCTGGACTTCAGCACGGACTGGTATTCCTGACCCAGCACGCCCATGGCCTCGATCACTTCGTCCCGGGCCTGGTCAAAGGAGATGTCGGCCTGGGCCTCGGGGAGCATGGAGGCGTAGATGTCGTAGAGATGCAGCTCCGAAAGGCCCATGGCCTTTTTCCGCAGGGCCATATACCGGTGGAGCTGGGGCAGATTTTCCCGCACTGTGTCGATGAGATTGTGGTAGACGGCGGTGGGGATCTCCACCGGCTCCAGGGCGCTCTCCAGGGCGCCGGCGTACTTTCTCGCCCGGGCGAAGAAGAGGTTCTTGCGCACCTCAGCGTTGTAGGCCGTGGCCAGGGTATTTTCGCAGCTGCCGTAGACG
This sequence comes from Candidatus Avoscillospira avicola, assembly GCA_018712245.1. Classification (GTDB taxonomy): domain Bacteria; phylum Bacillota; class Clostridia; order Oscillospirales; family Oscillospiraceae; genus Avoscillospira; species Avoscillospira avicola. Next base: position 5,064 of record DVHE01000035.1, read on the forward strand.
CCGTAGAGGCTCTCAAAGGCGCTCTTGCGCAGCGCCCGGTCCGGGCTCTCCATCAGGGAGATATACGAGCCGTTGGTGACGGCGTGGCGATTCCCCTGGCTGTCCACAGCGTCTGGGAAGGTCATGTCGGCGTTGGTGAAGGTGGTGAAAATGTCGCTGGGGGCGGAGCCGACCTCGGCGGCGCCGGCCAGCAGCTGCTCCTCGGCCTGGGAGAGGATGTGTTCCCTGCCCAGCCGGGCCAGCGTCAGGTAGCGGCGGTATTTTTCCAAAGCCGGGCAGTCCCGGTAAAACTGCTCCAGCTGCTCATCGGGGATAGCCACCAGCTCTGGGCCCTCATAGGCCATGGCGGTGTTCAGCGCCACCAGGAAGGAGAAGCACTTGCCCTTCATGGCCTGGTGGGTCGAATCGGCAGTGTCCTCATCGGCGCGGAGCATCGCGTAGACGTAGAGCTTCTCCACCCGGGCGTTGACGGCCTCCACCTGGTCCAAGTATTGCAGCAGCGTCTCGGCGGATTCGCCCAGCCGGCCCTGGTAAGCAGCCATTGCTTCCGGCAGCGTCTGGCAGGCTTCCAGCTCCTGCTGCCACGCCGCCTCTGTGGGGAAGATGTCCTCCACGGCCCAGCAGTGCTGCGGGTCCTGGGCGCTGCGCACGGGGATTTCTTTCAGTTCCATACTTGTCCTCCATCTGCCGCCTGCGGCGGCACCTTGTTGATTTTATAGTTTTATGATACCACAATTCCCCCTAAGAAACAACCAGCCCCGCATGAAACAAACGGCGCGCCGGTTTCACACCGGCGCGCCGTTTGCAATTGGCAAAGCTGCTCTGGGATGGGCTGCGGTCAATTCTCGTCCATGGGTTCAAAGTCGGCGTCCATCACGCTGTCGTCGCCGCTGTGGGCCTGAGGGCCGGGACCGGGGTCGCCGGTCTGGGCCGTGCAGCCCACCTCAGTCATCACCTGCTCCAGCTGCCGGGCCGCCGCGTCCATGGCGGCGGGGTCCTTGGACTTGACGGCCTGCTTGGCCTGCTTGATGGCCTCGTTCAGCCGGGCACGGCAGGCCTTGTCCACTTTGGCGGCGGAGGCCTGGTAAATGAGCTGCTCACAGCGGTCCCGGGCAGTGGCCTCAGCCCGCATCTGGGCGTCTTCCTGGGCGTACTGCTGGGCCTCCCGGACGGCCCGGTCGATCTCCGCCTGGCTCATGTTGGAGGTGGCGGTGATGGTAATATCCTGGGCACGGCCGGTACCCAAGTCCTTGGCCGAGACATTGACGATGCCGTTGGCATCGATGGCGAAGGTCACTTCAATCTGGGGCACGCCCCGCATGGCCCGGCGGATGCCGGTCAGCTGGAAGCGGCCCAGTTCCTTGTTCTGCCGCGCCATGGGCCGCTCGCCCTGGAGGACGTGGACGTCCACCGAGGTCTGGAAATTGGCAGCCGTGGTAAAGATCTGGCTCTTGCGGATGGGCAGGGTGGTGTTGCGCTCGATGATGCGGGTACAGACGCCGCCCACCGTCTCGATGCCCAGGGACAGGGGCGTTACATCCAGAAGCAGCAGGCCCTTCACCGTGCCGGTGAGGACGCCGCCCTGGAGGCAGGCGCCCATGGCCACGCACTCGTCGGGGTTGATGCCTTTGAACGGCAAGCGCCCGGTGATGGTCTGCACCAGCTCCTGCACGGCGGGAATCCGGCTGGAGCCGCCCACCATCAGCACCTTGGAAATCTCCCCGATGGAGATGCCGGAATCGTTGATGGCCTGGTCCACCGGGCCGCGGGTGGCCTGGACCAGGTGGCTGGTCAGATCGTTGAACTTGGCGCGGGTGATGCGGGTCTCCATGTGGAGGGGGCCCTCCTTGCCCACCGCGATGTAGGGCAGGGAGACGGTGGTCTCCTTCATGGAGGAAAGCTCGATCTTGGCCTTTTCGGCGGCCTCGCGGATGCGCTGCATGGCGGCGGGGTCGCGGCTCAGGTCCAGCCGCTGCTCCCGCTTGAACTCCTTGACCAGGTATTCCACGAGGCACTGGTCGAAGTCGTCGCCGCCCAGGTGGTTGTTGCCGGCCGTGGCCAGGACCTCGATGACGCCGGAGGAAATCTCCAGGATGGAGACGTCGAAGGTGCCGCCGCCCAGGTCGTAGACCATGATCTTCTGGTCAGACTCCTTGTCGATGCCGTAAGCCAGCGAAGCGGCGGTGGGCTCGTTGATGATGCGCTTGACGTTCAGGC
>DVHE01000036.1 GCA_018712245.1 Candidatus Avoscillospira avicola
GTCTCGGTGAGACCGTAGATGTCGTAGGCCTTGATGCCCAGCTTGTTCTGGATGTCCTGGCGCATCTCCTCGCTCCAGGCCTCGGCGCCGAAGATGCCGGCCTTGAGCTTGATCTTGTCCCGCAGGCCCCGCTCATGGATGGACTCGGCCAGATAGGCGGCGTAGGAGGGGGTGCAGCAGAGGATGGTGGACTCCAGGTCGACCATGAACTGGAGCTGCCGGTCGGTGTTGCCGGAGGACATGGGCAGCGTCAGACAGCCGACTTTATGGCTGCCGCCGTTGAGGCCGGGGCCGCCGGTGAAGAGGCCGTAGCCGTAGCAGACGTGGCAGACATCCTCGTTGGTGCCGCCGGCGGCCACGATGGCTCGGGCGCAGCAGTCTTCCCAGAGGTCGATGTCGTGCTGGGTGTAAAAGGCCACGACGCGCCGGCCGGTGGTGCCGGAGGTGGACTGGATGCGGACGCAGTCCTTCAGGGGCTTGGCCAGCAGGCCGTAGGGATAGGCCTCGCGCAGGTCGTCCTTGGAGAGGAAGGGCAGCTTGTGGAGGTCTTCGACGCCGCGGATATCGTCAGGCGTCAGCCCCTTGGCTTCCATCTTCTCCCGGTAGTAGGGGACATGGTCCCACACGTGGCGCACCTGCTGCACCAGGCGCTCGTTCTGCCAGGCCAGAATCTGCTCCCGGCTGGCGCATTCGATCTCGGGTTGGTAGTAACGTTCCATTGGCTTCTCTTTTTCCTTTCAAGCCCAAATCGGGCAGGTTGATAGATAAAATCCCTTCGCAGAGCGGTTAGGGCGGCGCGGCGTAAGCGGGCGGGCGTACAGCCCACTTCTGCGAGGGAAACGCAGGTTGGATGGCCGCGCCCAAGGCTCCCCTTGTGCCCAAGGGGAGCTGTCTCGCGGAGCGAGACTGAGGGGATGGTGGGCGGACGAGCTGTACTCGCCTGCAACACCGCTCCGGCAGGCTACGGCCTGCCCAACCGCTGCGGTCGCTTCTTCCGCTGCTGGCAGCGCCCGCCGCAATCGCTCAGGCGTTGCGGCCCAGGGTGAAGGCCTTCTGGTTCAGCTCCAGGAATTTGGCCGGGACGCTCTGGCGCAGAGCCTCCAGCCACTCCTCCTCGGTGAAGTCGAAGTGCCGCGACAGGTGGCCCATCAGCACGATGTTGACGGCCTTGGAAGAGCCGGCTTCCTCGGCCAGCTTCAGCGCGTCGATGGCGTCCACGCGGATACCGGCGGACTGCATGGTCTCCACCAGGTTCTGGGGGTACTCCATGGCGCCGGTGATGACCGGCATGGGGTTCACCTGCTGGGTGTTGGTGACGATGACGCCGTGGGGCTTTAAGTACTCCGTCCACCGGGCGGCCTCCAACAGCTCAAAGGAGACGATGTAGTCGGCCTCACCCTTGTCGATGATGGGGGAGTAGACCTTCTCGCCGAAGCGGACGTAGGTGACGACGCTGCCGCCCCGCTGGCTCATGCCGTGGACCTCGGAGACCTTGGTGTCGTAGCCGCGGCTGAGGAGCAGCCGGCCCAGCAGCTTCGAGGCCAGGAGGCTGCCCTGACCGCCCACGCCGACGATCATAATGTTCTTGGTTTCCATGTTCAGACCTCCTTGGGGGCGCACAGGGCGTCAAACTTACAAAGCTGCTCGCAAACGCCGCAGCCGGTGCAGAGGGTGGCGTCGATCTTGGCCTTGCCGCCCTCCATGCTGATGGCGGGGCAGCCGATCTTCATGCACATCTTGCAGGACTTGCACTTTTCGGTGTCCACGGTCAGGGGGGCCTTATGCTTGACGTACTTCAAGAGGGCGCAGGGCCGGCGGGAGATGATGACGCTGGGCTCGTCGGCCTGGAGCTCCTCCTTGACGGCCTGGTCGCAGGCGGCCAGATCGTAGGGGTCCACCACCCGGACGCGGCGGATGCCCACGGAGCGGCACAGGCTCTCCAGGTCGATCTTGGTGCAGGGGTCGCCCTTGAGGTTGAAGCCGGTGGTGGGGTTCTGCTGGTGGCCGGTCATGCCGGTGATGGAGTTGTCCAGGATGATGACGGTGGCGTTGGACTCGTTATAGGCGATGTTGATGAGGCCCGTGACGCCGGAGTGCATAAAGGTGGAGTCGCCGATGACGGCCACGGTCTTGCCGGGCCGGTCCGGGTCGCCGGCCTTGAGGAAGCCGTGGAGGCCCGAGACGGAGGCGCCCATGCAGATGGTGGTGTCGATGGCGGCCAGGGGCGCCACGGCGCCCAGGGTGTAGCAGCCGATGTCACCCAGGACAGTGAGCTTGTTCTTGGCCAGGGTGTAGAAGAGGCCGCGGTGGGGACAGCCGGCGCACATGACGGGCGGCCGGGCAGGGATCTGGACGTCCAGCTTGGGGCCGGTGTGGACCGGGTAGCCCAGCTTCTCGGCCACGATGTTCTGGCTCAGCTCATCGATGCAGGAGAAGGTGTCCTTGCCCTGGGGCACGAGGCCCAGGCTGCGGCAGTGGCTCTCGATGAAGCCGTCCAGCTCCTCTACTACCACCAGCTTTTCCACGTCGGCAGCGAAGTCCAGAATGGCCTTCACCGGCATGGGCCAGCTGAGGCCCAGCTTGAAGACGGGGTAGCGGTCGCCCACCACTTCCTTGACGTACTGGTAGCTGGTGGAGGCGGTGATGATGCCGATGGTATGCTCGCGGCCCGGCTCCACCCGGTTGAGGGGGGTGGTCTCGGCGTACTCGGTCAGCGCCTGGGTGCGCGCTTCCACCACCGGGTGGCGGCGCTTGGCGTTGCCGGGCATCATGATGTACTTGGCGCCGTTTTTCTCATAGGGCTTGGCCGGTGCCTCAACGCGCTCACCCGGCTCCACCACGCTCTGGGAGTGGGAGACGCGGGTGCACATCTTCAACAGCACCGGCGTGTCAAACTGCTCGGAGAGCTCGTAGGCGATTTTGGCGAAGGCGAGGCCCTCGGCGGAGTCCGCGGGCTCCACCATGGGGATCTTGGCGGCCCGGGCGTAGTGGCGGGAGTCCTGCTCGTTCTGGGAGCTGTGCATGCCGGCGTCGTCGGCCACGCCGATGATGAGACCCGCGTTGACGCCGGTGTAGGCGATGGTGAAGAGGGGATCGGCGGCGACGTTGAGGCCCACGTGCTTCATGCCGCAGAAGCTCCGGCGGCCGGACAGGCTGGCGCCGAAGGCGGCCTCCATGGCCACCTTTTCATTGGGGGCCCACTCGGCGTAGATCTCCGGGTACTTGGCCGCGGCCTCGGTGATCTCGGTGCTGGGGGTGCCGGGGTAGCTGGAGACGAAGGCGCAGCCGGCCTCATAGAGACCCCGTGCCACCGCTTCGTTGCCGAGCATCAGTTGTTTCATGGCGTTTCCTCCTTAGAAGTGGTTTGGTCGCCGATGGAGTCCTTCACCGAGACTACGACCTTGCGGTCATAGCAGGCGAAGACGCGGTCGATGTGCCCCTTGGGCAGGGCAGGGGACAGCAGGCTGACCAGCGGGACCAGGACAAGACCGGCGAGCATACAGAAGGCGCCGGCGTTGATGGGCGATTGGAGCAGAGCGGGGAAGTACTCCCCCGCGAAGATATTGAGAAGCATCACCACGGTGGAGAAGAGGAAGCACGCCCAGCAGGCGGCCTTGGTGGTGCGCTTCCAATAGAGCCCGTAGAGGAAGGGCGCCAGGAATGCGCCGGCCAGCGCGCCCCAGCTCACGCCCATCAGCTGGGCGATGAAGGTGACGTTGGAGCGGTACTGCACGATGGCCAGCACCACCGAGATGGCGATGAACACCACGATCAGCAGACGCATGGTGAAAATCTGCTGCTTTTCGTCCATGTCTTTTTTTATTGTAGCCTTTAGGAAGTCCAGCGTCAAGGTGGAACTGGAGGCCAGCACCAGCGACGAGAGGGTGGACATGGAGGCGGACAGCACCAGAATCACCACCACGGCGATCAGCACCGAGGAAAGCCCCTCCAGCATGGTGGGCACGATGGCGTCGTAGCCCTGGGCGGCCACGTCCACCCGGTCGGCGTAGAGCCGCCCGAAGCCGCCCAGGAAATAGCACCCGCCGGCCACGATGAAGGCGAAGGCCGTGGAGATGACGGTGCCCTTGTCGATGGATTTCTCGCTGCGGATGGCGTAAAATTTCTGCACCATCTGGGGAAGGCCCCAGGTGCCGAGAGAAGTCAGCAGCACCACGCCCAGGAGGCCCGCCGGGTCGGGGCCGAAGAAGGAGGCGAAGACGCCGGGGGTGTCGGAGACGGCGGGGTCGGAGACCCGGGCCAGGCTTTCCAGGGCCGCCAGGAAGCCCCCCTGGCTCTTGAGAACCGCGCCGATGACGGCGAGGATGCCCACGATCATGATGATGCCCTGGATGAAGTCGTTGATGGCTGTGGCCATATAGCCGCCGGCGATGACGTACACGCCGGTGAGGACGGCCATGACGATGACGCACACGGCGTAGTCGATTTGGAAGGCCATGCCGAAGAGGCGGCTGAGGCCGTTGTAGAGCGAGGCGGTGTAGGGGATGAGGAAGAGGAAGATGATGGCCGAGGAGAGGAGCTTGAGGCTGCGGCTATCGAACCGCCGCGCAAAGAACTGGGGCATGGTGGCGGCGTCCAGGTGCTGGGTCATGACGCGGGTGCGGCGGCCCAGCACCACCCAGGCAAGCAAGGAGCCCAGGAGGGCGTTGCCGATGCCGGCCCAGGTGGCGGCGATGCCGTACTTCCAGCCGAACTGACCGGCGTAGCCCACGAAGACCACGGCGGAGAAGTAGCTGGTGCCGTAGGCAAAGGCGGTGAGCCACGGCCCCACGGACCGCCCGCCCAGCACGAAGCCGCTGACGTCGGCGGTGTGCCTGCGGCAGTAGAGGCCGATGAAGACCATGACGCCGAAAAAGACGATCAGAAACGACAGTTTGATGATGAGATCCGTTAAATCCATGGTGAAAACTCCTGACTTGGGGGAATTTAAGACTGGATGGCGAGGACACGGAGCAGGGGTGTCCGGAGGCGGTGCTGCTGCACGTCTGCGGCCCGGTGCGGATGGCGCAGGCACTTAGAAGCGGCCAGCGGGAAGGACGTGTCGGTGGCTTGTACAACGTTCCGTCTTTTCCGTAGGGGCGCGCATCGCGCGTCCGAATGCTCCGATGCCTGGGTGCTGCCGCTGAACGCAGCGGCGTTCACAATTCCTCCGCCTGATAAAAGCAATCCTCCAACCAGCGGGCGGGATTGGTGGCGATATACTGCCGGATTTCGAGATAATCCCGCTCATTTCGTACAATATGATCGTGGTATAGTTTCTGCCAAACGGCTTGACCAATCCGCTTTGTGGCCGCGCCCTTCATCTGATTGATGACGGTCGAAATGGACGGGCTTCCTTCTTCCAGCAGCAGCAACAGATGCACATGGTTGGGCATAACCGCATACTGCTCCAGCCGAATGCTGGGGTAGCGGATGGGGATTTCCCGAATGGTTTGCTCCACCAATATCCCCCAGGGCGAGAGCGTTCCGTCCTGCTCTCGTTTCCAGAAGAGACAGCGCCGCTTCCACGTGCAGCAGGTGATGAAGTACGCGCCGCAGGTGGCATAATCATAGCCTGTGAGGCGGTGGGGCTTGCGCTTTGGGAGATCCACAGGCAGCAGCTCCTTTCCAGGGGCCTGGCGGTTACGGCGGTGGCATTGGTGGAAAACGAAGGCCAGCGGACGCGCGATGCGCGCCCCTACGACGGGATTGGGAGACTCGGAGTAATTCTCGGGCCTGCGCCGTGAAGCGGCTTGTGGAGAAGGCCGTGTTGATGGTTTGTGCGACGTTCCGTCTTCACTGTAGGGGCGCGCATTGCGCGTCCGAGCCGCGAAGCGGCCCTTGGCAGAGGGTACGGTGATTGCAGCGGGCCGGTTTCATTGCCGAGTTTGTGGGGAGCGACGGTCCGGGGGCTGCTGCAGTCGCCGAAGATGCTCTGGCATCGCGGCCCAGCGGACGCGCGATGCGCGCCCCTACGACGGGATCGGGAGACTCGGAGCAATTCTGGGCTCCTACACGCGCAGGGGCAGCGCTTACCGCGTGGTCTGCTCCTCCACCAGACGGCCGCCGCAGTATTTTTCACGGAGGGCGGGCTTTTCGATCTTGCCGGTGGGGTTGCGGGGGATCCGGTCGAAGATGATCTTCCGGGGCCGCTTGTACCGGGGCAGCTCCTTGCAGAACTCGTTGATCTCGGCCTCGGTGCAGGTCTGGCCGTCCTTGATCTCGATGATGGCCGCGGCGATCTCGCCCAGGCGCTCGTCGGGCATGCCGATGACGGCCACGTCCTTGACCTTGCCGCAGCGGCGGAGGAAATCCTCGATCTGCACGGGGTAGAGGTTCTCGCCGCCGGAGATGACCACGTCCTTCTTCCGGTCCACCAGGTAGAAGAAGCCGTCCTCGTCCTGACGGGCCATGTCGCCGGTATAGAGCCAGCCGTCCTTGAGGACCTCGGCGGTGGCCTCGGGATTCTTATAGTAGCAGAGCATCACGCCCCGGCCGCGGACGATCAGCTCGCCCACCTCGCCCTGGGGCACGTCGCGGCCCTGCTCGTCCACGATCCTGGCCTCCCAGCGGTAGCCGGGCTTGCCGATGGCGCCGACCTTTTGGATGTTCTCCACGCCCAGATGGACGCAGCCGGGGCCGATGGACTCGGAGAGGCCGTAGTTGGTGTCGTACTGATGGTGGGGGAATTTCTCCATCCAGCGGTCAATGAGGCTGGGCGGCACAGGCTGGGCGCCGATGTGCATCAGCCGCCACTGGTCCAGGAGGTAGTGGCTGAGGTCCACCCGCCCGTCGTCGATGGCGTCCAGCAGGTCCTGGCACCACGGCACCAGCAGCCAGACGATGGTGCATTTCTCCTCGGTGACGGCCCGGAGAATCCACTCGGGCTTGACGCCCCGCAGTAAAACCGCCTTGCTGGCGGAGTAGAGGCTGCCGAACCAGTGCATCTTGGCGCCGGTGTGGTAGAGGGGCGGGATGCAGAGGAAGACATCGTCCCGGGTCTGGCCGTGGTGGTGCTGCTCGGTCTCGCAGGCGCTGAGGAGCGCCCGGTGGTTGTGGAGGATGGCCTTGGGGAAGCCCGTGGTGCCGGAGGAGAAGTAGATGGCGGCGTAGTCGTCCTCGCTGAGGGCCACCGGCGGCGCGCTGGAGGAGCAGTACGTCACCAGCTCGCAGCAGTCCTCGGCGTAGGCGGGGATGTTCCGGCCCACGAAGAAGAACATCTTGATGAAAGAAAGCCGCGGCACGATGGGCTCCATCCGGGAGATGAACTCCGGCCCGAAGACCAGCACCTCCACGTCGGCCAGGCCCAGGCAGTACTCGATCTCATCGCTGGAGTAGCGGAAGTTCATCGGCACGGCGATGCAGCCCGCCTTGAGAATGCCGAAGTAGAGGGGCAGCCACTCCAGGCAGTTCATCAGGAGAATGCCCACCTTGGTGCCGCGCTTGAGGCCCCGGCTCAAAAGCAGGTTGGCGAAGCGGTTGGCCTTGCGGTCAAAGTCCCGCCAGGTCATCTCCCGGCGGTAGGGGGCGTCGGGCCGGGCGCTCTGGATCAGGCTGAAGTCCCGCCAGGTGACGGCCTTGTCCCGCTCCTCCGAGGGGTTGATCTCCACCAGACTCACCTCAGAGCCGTAGAGCCGTGCATTTCGTTCGAGAAATTCCGTAATGACCATCGATAGATCCCCTTTTGTATGTGAATTGGTTTTAGAGTTTCGTAAGCCGAATAGAAAGCGGCGCTTCCATAAAAAACACGCCCGCTGCCAAGGGCAGTGGGCGCGTCGGAAGCAACACCTGGTGGCCGCTCTAACAGTTGGCGTGGTGTTACTTTATCACTTTTAACCGCTAAAGTCAAGAAGTTTTTTCGAATTTTGCCGGGTGGTTGGTGACGAAGCCGTTGACGGTCATAAAGGCCACCTGGGTGCCCAGGTCGTCGGTGATATCCACCTTGTAAAAGCAGGTGGAGTGGCCGCAGCGGACGCAATGGGACTCGGCCAGCAGGGTTGTCCCTTTGGCGGGGGCCAGGTAGGTGATGTCGTGCTGCATGGAGACGCTGATGCGGTCCGAGAAGGCGTTGGCGGAGACGGCGAAGGCGAAGTCGCCCAGGGTGAAGATGGCGCCGCCCTGGGGGATGCCGGCGGCGTTCATATGCTCGGGGCGCAGCTGCAGGGCGCAGACGGCCCGGCCCGGCTGGGCCTCGCGGATTTCGATGCCCACGGTTTCGGTGGCGAAACGGTCTGCCGAGAACCGGGCGCGGATTTCTTCCAAGGTTGCCATGGGGATTCCCTCTTTCGCGGTGAGATACAAGTAGTATATGAAATTTCCCCAAAAAAAGCAACGTATTTTTGTACGGCATCCCCGCTGCACTGGAACAGGGCGGGACGTTGTAAGCGGTTTTTTGCACGCGTTTGCGTCTTCACCGTAGGGGCGGCTATCAGCCGCCCGTGCCGCGTCAGCGGCCTCTGGCGGAGGGTGCGATGGTTGCGAGAGGCTGTTTATGCCCCCACGCTTAAAGCCTCTCCTTGAGGAGAGGTGGCGCGCGAAGCGCGACGGAGAGGTGCTGTCGGTGGGGCTGCTCCCGGCAGCCGGGATGGCGAGTGCGCATCGGCAGTCTTTCTCCGGCCTCCGGCGGGGAACTTTTCACCGCAGAAAAGTTCCCAAAACACGCCGGGGGCTGCGGCCCCCGGTCCCCCTCAGGGCCCCCGCGGCGTGCATCCCCGGAAGCGGCATCGCGCGGGCAGCTGCACTCCACCGGGCCGTCCCGCCCCATACTGCCTCCCCCTTCCCGGCTTCGCGCGGGCCAGTGGAATCAGCCAGCCGTTGCGGCTACAGAACTTTCCTCAAAGGCCGCACGAACTGCTCTGGAACGCGGGGTGGACACTGCACACGGCAGCTTTTGCGCACAGATATTGCCGTCGCCGTGTGTCAGTGCGTTCGCCGCGGGCCGCCGGGGGGCGGCTGCGGCAAAAAACTCCGGCAGGCTGTGTCAGCCTGCCGGAGTTTGCCGATTATCTCCCCACGGCCAGCCGGTTCTGCTCCCGCAGCTCCAGCTGGAGCCGGTCCGCGATCAGGGCGATGAACTCGGAATTGGTGGGTTTTCCCTTGGAATTGGAGACGGTGTAGCCGAAGAACCGCTGCAGGGTCTCCAGGTCGCCCCGGTCCCAGGCCACCTCGATGGCGTGGCGGATGGCGCGCTCCACCCGGGAGGGCGTGGTGGCGAAGGTCTTGGCCACCTGCGGGTACAGCACCTTGGTGATGGCGTTGATGACCTCCATGTCCCCGACGGCGATTTTGATGGCCTCCCGCAGATACTGATACCCCTTGATGTGGGCCGGGACGCCGATCTCGTGGATGACCGACGTGACCATGGCGTCGATGTTGGCGCCGCCGGCGCGCAGGGGCTTTGCGGCGCCTGCGGAATCGGCCTCCAGGATTTCGTGGAGCCGCTCTGCTACGGCCTCAAATTTGCAGGGCTTGGCCATGAAGTACCGCACGCCCAGGCCCGCCGCCGTGGTGGCGGCATACTCCGTGAGAAAGCCTGTGAGTACCAGGCTCACCGGGGCGGGGTTCAGCGCCGCCGCCTTGCGCAGCAGCGCGATGCCGTCCAGCCGCGGCAAGAGCAGGTCCAGAACCAGCACGTCCGGACGCAGCTTGCCCAGCAGCTCCGCAGCCTGGAGGCCGTCGCAGGCCGCACCGACCACCTCCCAGTCCGCCGCCTGTTCCAGCGCTTCTTTCAGCCTCTGGCAGAACTCTTCACTGCCGTCGGCGATCAAGATTCTCCTCCGATGTTCCATTGTGATGTAGTCCTCTCCTATACATGATAATGGTTTGTTGGTTTGAGACAGTGTCTTTTCCTATCGCCGCGATAGCACAAGTTTAACACATTTATCCATTATTTTCAACATCAATTATGAGATTTACATCGGTTTTCATCGGGCAAAAGCGACTAATCAGACCAATTTTATCAAATCTTCGACATAGCTCGACATCCGGGGCCTCCGGCGGGCGGCGCATATTGCAGCCCGGGGCACATATACTTGCCTGTGACCGGCCCACCGGGCGGTCAGATCCGAAAGGAGGGAGCCGATTGTCGTCCCAAGGAACCATTCTCGCCCGCGTCTACACCTCCGACGCGCAGCTGCCCCTGGGGGGCGTGCCGGTGACGTTCAGCCGCCTGCTGCCAGATGGGCGGCGCCAGCTGCTGGCCCTGCGGTTCACCAACGACAGCGGCGTCACGCCGCCGCTGACGGTGGAGACGCCGGACCGTTCCGAGAGCCTTACCCCCGGCGCCGCGCAGCCGCCCTACGCCCTGGTGGACATCCAGGCCGAGGCGCCGGGCTACAAAAAGGTGGAGGCGTCTGCCGTCCAAATCTTCCCCGGTGTGGAGACCATCCAGCTCTTGCAGCTCATTCCGCTGCCCACCCTGGGCCAAAACCGCGGCACGGTGATCTACCAGCCCGAGCCGCCCCAGAACCTATGATGGCCGCGGAAGTCCGCACCAATGTGATCCCGGTGATCCCGGAGACCATCACCGTCCACCTGGGCCTGCCCAACTCCCCGGCGGAAAACGTCACCGTCTCCTTCACCGACTACGTCAAGAACGTGGCCTCCAGCGAAATCTACCCCACCTGGGACGAGAGCGCCCTCCGGGCCAACATCCTGGCCATCATGTCCTACGCCCTGAACCGGGTCTACACCGAGTATTACCGCAGCCGGGGCTACGACTTCGACATCACCAACACCACCGCCCGGGACCAGGCCTTCGTCAACGGCAGGAGCTATTTTGAAAACATCTCCCGGCTGGTGGACGAGATGGTGGGCAGCTACATTCGGCGGGTGGGGTCTGTGGAGCCCCTGGCCGCCAAGTTCTGCAACGGCACCACCTCCACCTGCGACGGCCTGAGCCAGTGGGGCTCCGAGGCCCTGGCCCAGGAGGGGCTGGACTCGGTGGAGATTCTCAAGTATTACTACGGCGACGACATCGAGATCGTGACCAACGCCCCCATGGAGGGCGTCACCGAGTCCTATCCCGGCACGCCGCTGCGGCTGGGCAGCACCGGCCCGGCGGTGACGGTGGTGCAGACCTCCCTGAACCGAATCTCCCAGAGCTACCCGGCCATCCCCAAGATCAATCCGGTGGACGGCATCTACGGCCCCCAGACCAAGGCCGCCGTGGAGGCCTTCCAGCAGATCTTCGCCCTGGAGCCCGACGGCATCGTGGGCCGGGCCACCTGGTACCAGCTGGTGCGGGTCTACGTGGCGGTGACGAGGCTGGCGGAGCTGCAGTCCGAGGGCCAGCAGTTCCTCTTCATCCAGGAGTATCCCGAGTTCCTCTCCCTGGGGGACCGGGGGCAGCTGGTGGAGCAGCTGCAATATATGCTGCTGGTCATCAGCAGCTTTGTCCCCACGGTCCAGGCGCCCGATCAGACCGGCGTCTTCGACAACGCCACGCTCTACGCCGTGCGGAGCTTCCAGCGCTACGCCGGCCTGCCGGTGACGGGCAGCGTGGGCAAGGCCACCTGGGACACCATCTTTGAGCAGTTCAATAGCGTGGACCTGACGGTGTTTGAAGACGGCGCCCTGTTCCCCGCGGGAGACCTGGCGGAGACCAGCCGCCTGACCCAGTTCCCCGGCGCGGCGCTGTCTCTGGGTTCGACGGATGGAGGGATGGCATGAGAGGAGAAGCGGCCTACCTGGGCCTGCCGGTGCGGAGCCTGCAGACCATGCTGCGGCGGATTTCCGCGGTCAACGTCGCCGTGACGCCGGTGATCCCCAACGGACGCTTTGGCAGGGACACGGCGGCGGCCCTGGGGAGCTTCCAGCGCGCCGCCGGCCTGCCGGTGACGGAGCGGGCGGACCTTCGCACCTGGAACGCCGTCGCGGCGGCCTATGCCCTGGCTCTGGTGGAGCTGACGCCGCCGCCAGCCGCGCCCCAGTGGCAGATCTCCCAGACGGTACAGCCGGGGGAGGAGAACGGCCACCTCTACCTGGTGCAGGCGATGCTGGCGTCGCTGGAGCGGTTTTACGCCGGATTCACGCCGCCGGCGGTGACGGGGCGGCTGGACCCGGCCACGGCCCAGGCCCTCGCCTGGGTGCAGCGCCTGAGCGCCCTGCCGGAGACCGGCGCCCTGGACCATCAAACCTGGCGCAGCCTTACGGCGCTCTACCGCGCCGCCTGGGGCGACGGCACCGGCGGCAGAGGCTGATTGAGGGAATAGGGAAGAGGGAATAGTTGCATCCTTCGGACGCCGTAGGAGCGGTATCAGCCGCCCGCAGGCTCGCACTGCCCAAGCGCCTGCGGCAGACGCAGCAAGCTGTGGTTCCGTCGTAGGGGCGCGCATCGCGCGTCCGAATGGCTGCGATTCCAGAGCACTCCCGCCGAACGCATGCCAAAGCCTCCCCTAATGCCCGCAGGGCTTTAGGGGAGGCTTTGGCATGGCGGAGCCATGACGGAGGGGGTGTCGGCGGTTGCAGATCGCGTGCGATTTATCCCCTCAGTCTCGCTCCGCGAGACAGCTCCCCTTGAGCCCAAGGGGAGCCTTGGGTGCGGCGGTGCAAACGGCCTTTTCAAACTACCATACCTTCCACGAGAGGCCGCTACGCGGCACGGACGCGCAATGCGCGCCCCTACGGTACAAATCGAGAGATTGCGCAAAAAAGCTGCTGTGTGCAGCATCCATTCCATGTTCCGGGGCAGTTGGTGCGGCCTTAGGGAAAAGTTCTGAAGCCGTAATGGCCATCCGATTCCACTGGCCCGCGCGAAGCCGGGAAGGGGCAGGCAGTACCGGGCGGGACAGCCCGATGGAGCGTAACGGCCTGGGCATTGCCTCTTCCGGGGATGCACGCCGCGCAGCCCAAAGTGAGTCCGGGGGCCGCAGCCCCCGGCGCGTTTTGGGAACTTTTCCGCGGTGAAAAGTTCCCCGCCGGAGGCAAACAAGCCCACGACGCCAGAGCACTGCCGTCGAACAGACCCGCCTGCGGCGGATTCGGGCCGATGAAGGCATCGGCCCTTGCTGGAACACCTCTCAGTCATGCCGTTGGCATGACAGCTCCCCTCAAGGGGAGCCTTTGGCTGGTGCATTCGGCGGAAGCGCTCTGACGACGCAGCCCAGCGGACGCGCGATGCGCGTTATCTACGATGGAATCGAAGGCTGGTACTTCTGCCGCCAGCGTGCGGAAACCGCCGGATAAGCGGACGGCTGATAGCCGCCCCTACTGCGAGGACGGTAGTTTGATGGGGGGTAGGGGCCGATGCCTACATCGGCCCGCGCCGCACCAGCGGCCTCTCGTGAAACGCGGAGTAGTTGCACAAGGCCGATGCGTTTATCGCGCTTCTAAGGCCCCCTTGCGTAAAGGGGGCTGTCAGCCGCCAGGCTGACTGGGGGATTGTCAACCCCTCCGGCCCGCTGCGGGCGGCACATATGGACAAAGAAAACCGCCCCTGGGGTCTCCAGGGGCGGTAACGTGTTAACGCATTATTGGATGGGCTCGAAGTCGGCGGCGCCGTGCTTGCACAGGGGGCAGATGAAGTCCTCGGGCAGCTCGTCGCCCTCGTAGACATAGCCGCAGACCTTGCACACGAAGCCCTTCTTGCCGGTGTCCGGCTTGGGCTTGACGTTTTTCTGGTAGTAGGTGTAGGTCATGGTCTCCTGGTCGGAGAGGCGGACGCACTCGGTGACGTCGCAGATGAACATCAAGTGGGTCCCCAGGTCCACCTTGTCAATGACGTGGCAGGAGATATAGGCGTTGGCGTACTTATCCAGGAACAGCAGGCCGTTGTGGGACCGTTGGACATGGCTGAAGTCGGCAAACTTGTCCACATTCCGGCCAGACTGGAAGCCGAAATGCTCAAAGAGCTTGAAGGGCGCGTCCTCGGTCAGGGTGGAGATGTTGAGAACGCCGGTGGTGGCAATGGTGTCGCAGGAATAGTTCATCTTGTTGACCGTGACGGCCACGCGGTTGGGCGTGTTGGTCACCTGGGTCACGGTGTTGACGATGCAGCCGTTGTCCTTGCCGTCGCAGTCGCGGCTGGTGAGGACGTAGAGGCCGTAGCCGATGTGGAAGAGGGCGGTGGGGTCGATGGTGTTCTCCACCACCTCCACCGGGGCGTAGCCGGCGGCCAGCTCGTCAGCCAGCAGCTGGAGCTTCTCCTCGGTCTCCTGGTTCAGCGCGGAGCGGATGGTGATCTCGTTCTTGCAGTAGGTGAGGTTCTTGCACTTGCTGAGCCGCTCCTTCATGCCGCAGATGGCCGTGGGAGCCCAGGAGCCGTTCTCGATGAAGGCCACGGTGCGGTTCTGGAAGGCCCGCTCGGAGAGCTTGTCCAGGTACGTGCGCATATAGGGGAAGATGTCGGCGTTGTAGGTGGTGGTGGCCAGCACCAGCTTCTCATAGCGGAAGGCGTCGGCCACGGCGGCGGCCATGTCGCACCGGGCCAGGTCGTAGACGACCACCTGGGGCACGCCGCGCTTCTTGAGGGCCTCGGCTAGCTGCTTCACTGCCACGGCGGTGTGGCCGTAGACAGAGGTGTAGCACAGCACGATGCCGGGCTCCTCGGGGGTATAGCTGGACCAGAGGTCATAGAGGTTTACATAATAGCCGAGGTTCTCGGTGAGCACGGGGCCGTGGAGGGGGCAGATGGTGGCGATATCCAGCGTGGCGGCCACCTTGAGTATGTTCTGCACCTGCTTGCCGTACTTGCCGACGATGCCGATGAAGTACCGCCGGGCCTCGTCGGCCCAGGGCTCTTCCACGTCCAGAGCGCCGAACTTGCCGAAGCCGTCGGCGGAGAAGAGAACCTTTTCCGAGGATTCGTACGTCATCATCACCTCAGGCCAGTGGACCATGGGCGCAAAGGCAAAGGTGAGGGTGTGGCTGCCCAGCTCCAGGGTGGAGAGGTTCTGGACCGTCAGGGTCTTCTCCATGTGGAGGTTGGGGAAGAAGGCGGCGATCATCGGGAAGGTCTTGGCGTTGCCCACCACGGTGACGGCGGGGTACTGGTTGACGAAGGCCTCGATGGAGGCGGCGTGGTCGGGCTCCATGTGCTGCACCACCAGGTAGTCCGGCTGGCGGCCCGCCAGGGCCTCTTCGATGTTCTTGAGCCACTCGGCCGTCTTCTTCTGGTCGATGGTGTCCATGACGGCGATCTTCTCGTCCAGAATCACGTAGGAGTTGTAGCTCATGCCATTGGGCACCACATACTGGCCCTCAAAGAGGTCCACGTCATGGTCGTTGGCGCCGACATAGAGGATGGTATCGGTCACTTTTCTCAGCATTTTAATTGCTCCTTCACAATACTGCCCGGCTTCGGGCAAAATACACTCACTAAAAATTACTATACCACAAATGCACAACAATATCAAGAACGATTCGCAAAACATCCATGCAGTCGCCGGGGTTTTCTGGAAGATAAAGCGCCGCCGGAGCGATCTGCTCCGGCGACACTGGGTGGATCGATTATTCCGTTTCCAGCAGGGCGTTGCCTGCCTTGTAGATGTCGCCGGCGCCCACGGTGAGGACCAAGTCGCCGGGGCCGGCCTCAGCCCGGAGGTAGGCTGTCACCTCGGGCAGAGTGGGGCAATAGACCGCCCCGGGAATCTGATCGGCCAGCATTTGCGAGGAGACGCCCACGGTATTTTGCTCCCGGGCGGCGAAGATGTCGGTGAGGATGGCCACGTCCACAGTCTTCAGTTCCCGGACGAAGTCTGCGAAGAGGGCCTTGGTGCGGCTGTAGGTGTGGGGCTGGAAGGCGCAGAGAATCCGCCGGTAGCCCAGGCTCCGGGCGGCGGCCAGCAGGGCGTGCAGCTCGCCGGGGTGGTGGGCGTAGTCGTCGTAGATGTCGGCGCCGTGGTAGCGGCCCTTGAACTCCATCCGCCGTCCTGCGCCGGTGAAGCTGTGGAGGGCCCGGGCTGCCACGTCGCCGGGGATGCCGGCGTTGTGGGCCGCGGCGCAGGCAGCCAGGGCATTCATGGCGTTGTGCCGCCCCATGACCGAGAGCGTGAGGTGGGCGTAGTGGTCGCCGCCGCAGAGGACGTCGAACTCCCGCCAGTCGGGGCTAAAGTTGGCGCCGTGGACGAAGTTCTCCTCGCCCATGCCGAAGGTGCGGTAAGAAAGGCCCCGGAGCGCCTCCAGGGTGTTGGCGTCGTCGCCGTTGGCCAGGATCAGGCCGTCCGCCGGCACCAGCTGGGCAAACTTGCGGAAGGAGGCCTGGATGTCCTGGAGGTCTTTGAAGAAGTCCAGGTGGTCGGCCTCGATGTTCAAAATCAGCGCCACGGTGGGGAAGAAGTTTAAAAAGGAGTTGCAGTATTCGCAGCTCTCCATAATAATGGTGTCGCCCCGGCCCACCCGGTGGGAGGCGTGAAGCATCGGCAGCGTGCCGCCGATCATCACGGTGGGGTCCCGCTGGGCCTCCATGAAGATCTGGGTAATCATAGAGGTGGTGGTGGTTTTGCCGTGGGTGCCGGAGATGCAGATGGCGTTGGGGAAGCTGCGCATCAGAATGCCCCAGGCCTCGGCCCGCTCAAAGACCGGGATGCCCTGGGCGCGGGCGGCGGCGATCTCGGGGTTGTCGTCGTGGGCGGCGGCGGTGCGGATCACCAGGGCAGCGCCCTGGATGTTCTCAGCCCGGTGGCCGATGGCCACGGGAATGCCCTGGGCCTCCAGCTCGTCGGTGGCCAGGGATTTCGCCATGTCCGAGCCGGTGATCCGAAGGCCTCTTTCTTGGAGTACCAGCCCCAGCGGACGCATGGACACGCCGCCGATGCCCACCAGATGGGCGTGGACGCCGGGCTTGAGATATGCCTCGATGGAAATTCCCGATGGATGATTCATACAAAAAGCCTCCAGGTTGAGAAGAATCCCTGTTGCGGGAGAGCCGTCCCCCTCGTATAATAACCGTAAAATGGTTTTCCGATCCAGAACCGGCAAAGGTTCAGCGAACGGATACCAAAGCAGCATTATATATTATTTCGCACGAGAATACAAGGGAAATTTTGCGATGACGCGCACGGCGCGGAAAGGAGCGACATGGTCAAACGGGCACCGGCAGAAATCCTCAAAACGCTGGAGCAGGCGGGGTATGAATCGTATTTCGTGGGCGGCTGCGTCCGGGACACGCTCCTGGGCCGTCCCATCCACGACTGGGATATCACCACCGCCGCCCGGCCCGAGGCGGTGATGGCGCTGTTTTCCCACTGCGTCCCCACCGGAATCGCCCACGGCACCGTCACGGTGCTGTTGGAGGACACCGAGGCCGAAGTGACCACCTTCCGGGCGGACGGGCCGTACCTGGACGGGCGGCACCCGGAGGGCGTCACCTTCGTCTCCTCCCTGGAGGCGGACCTGGCCCGGCGGGACTTCACGGTCAACGCCATGGCCATGGACCTGCGCGGCGCCCTGGCGGACCCCTTCGGCGGCCAGGCCGACCTGAAGGGGCGGATTCTGCGGGCCGTGGGAGAGCCGGAGCAGCGCTTCCGGGAGGACGCGCTGCGGATGCTCCGGGCGCTGCGGTTTGCGGCGCAGCTGGACTTTTCCCTGGAGGCCGGGACCGATGCGGCCATCCGCCGCTGCCACGCGCTGACGGCGGCGCTCTCGGCGGAGCGGGTCCGGGACGAGGTGGAAAAGACGCTTCTCTCCCCGCGGCCGGGCCGCGTGGGCGAGATGGCGGCCCTGGGGCTGCTGGCGGCCTTCGGCTTCCCCGAGGGCCGGGACACCGGGTGGCTTTCGCGGCTGCCGGCGACGGCGGAGGTTCGCTGGGCCGGGCTGTGCCGGACGTATCCCGAGCTGGACCTGGCGGCCCTGCGGCTGCCCCGGCGGCTTTCCCAGGACGCCATGGCCGCCGCGCGGCTCTCCTGGCCGGAAGACCGCCTGGGCCGCAAGCAGCTTCTGTCCGCCCACGGGGAGACCCGGGGGCGAATCGCGGCGGCGCTGGCGGGCGACGCGGAATCGGCGGAGGAGATTCTCGCCTCGGGCGAGTGCCTCTATCTCCGGGACCTGGCAGTCTCGGGGGCCGACTTTCCGCAGCTCCGCGGCCCGGAAGTGGGGCGGCACCTCCAGGCGCTTTTGGCGCACGTCCTGGCCCACCCGGGGGACAACCGCCGGGAGGTGCTGCTCCGGCTGGCGTGACCGCCCCACAGGTGCAAGCGGCCAATGCAGAGGGCCGCGTTTCCACCGTAGGGGCGCGCATTGCGCGTCCGCCGGGCTGCGCTGTCAGAGCACTTTCGCCGAATGCACCGGGACCGTGACCCCGCCGTAGGGGCGCGCATCGCGCGTCCGCTGGGCTGCAGTGCCGGAGCGCCTGCGGCAAACGCACCCGCCTCGTCCCCGTTGTAGGGGCGGCCTGTATGGCCGCCCGCTTGCCGACCGCGATTTCAGCAGGCTGTCGCCGAACGCAGCCGGTTCCGGGCGGCGACGGGAGTGCGGCGGTACAAACGGCATGTCAAAACCATCGAACCCGCCACGAGAGGCCGCTTCGCGGCACGGACGCGCAATGCGCGCCCCTACGGCACATGGGGAGATTGCGCAAATAACTGCCGCGTGCAGCATCCACTCCACGTTCCGGGGCAGTCCGTGCGGCCTTAGAGAAGCGTCCTGTAGCCGCAGCGGACATCTGATTCTACTGTCCCGCGCGAAGCCGGGAAGGGGTAGGCAGTATGGGACGGGACGGCCCGGTGGAGCGTAACAGCCTGGGAAATGCCTTTTCCGGGGATGCACGCCGCACAGCCTAAAAGGGGACCGGGGGCCGCAGCCCCCGGCGCGTTTTGAGAACTTTTCTGCGGTGAAAAGTTCCCCGCCGGAGGCAAACCAGCCCGCACCGCCTGAGTGCTTACGTCGAACAGACCCGTCTGCGGCGGGTTCGGGCCGATGTAGGCATCGGCCCCTACACATCCACCAAACTCCCGTTCCCGCCGTAGGGGCGGCTATCAGCCGCCAGCCAGCTGGTGTGTTCGGGCGGCTCCGGGGGACGGACCGGAGTGCAAGTGAAGCGTGACAAGTTTCGTGAAGCGTGAATAGTGAAAAAGTGGCGTCCGCCGGCTGGCGACTTTTTCCCCGCGCCGGGTTGCAAGGCAGGGAGAAACAGGGTATAATGGCTGAGACCGGCAGCGCCGGAACAATTCCATATGCAGGAGGAACTTATGAAAATCATTGACGAAAAAGGCCGGCTCTTTGGGAAGGTCAACCTCATCGACCTGGCCGTTGTTTTGATTCTGGTGGTGGCCGTGGCCGCGGTGGGCATGAAGCTCTTCGGCAACAAGGCCGTATCCGCCGCCACCAGCCAGCAAGTGACCCTCACCTATGAAGTCGTGGCCCAGGACGTGCCCCAGCACGTGGCCGACTACTGCACGGCCCACGTCGGCGGGCAGCTGCTCAGCTCCGGCAAGCTGCTGGACGGCTCCATCACCGACTGCCAGGCCGTGGAGGTGGTGGAGGGCGACACCACCCGCACCGACCTCTACTTCACCATTGAAGTCAACACCGCTTTCTCCAACTCCACTTATTCCGTCGGCTCCCAGGAGGTCCGCGTGGGCATCGAGCATCTGGTGAAGACCTCGGACATCGAGGTGGAGGGCGTCGTCTCCAGCCTGGAGGTTGAAGCCCATGGATGAGATGCTGCGGCTGAGCCTTCTGTGGCGGGTCGTGGCAGCCATCGGCGCGTTTTTTGGAAGACTGGCCTCGGGCAGCCGCTTCTTGGCGGCCCTGGGACGCTGGTGGCAGGCCAGCGGGACGCGGCGGTTTCTGGACCGGCGCTTCTCCGCCGAGGCGGGCTTCACCGAGGCCTCGGGCTACCGGCGGCTCTCCCAGCGGCTCAATGACCGGCTGGCGGGCGTCTCCCGGCCCCTGGAGTGGTTCCGGGCCGGCGTCGTGGGCCGAATCTGGCGGGGGCTCTTCCGCTGGGGCGAGGGGAGCGTGCTGCTGGGCTGGATGTTCCGCGGCGGCCTCACCGGCGTGATCCTCACGGTGCTGGGGCTTTACTGCGGTGTGGACTATTTGCTGCGGGACGTCTTCTCCGTGCCGGTTCTCTCATCGCTGTGGGACGAGGCGCTGCTCCTGGTGAGTCTCCTCTGGATCCTCCGACTGCGGATGGACCGCGCGACGCCGCTGGAGGCCCGCACCAATCCGCTGGACGTGCCGCTGCTGGCCTTCCTGGCCCTGGGCTTCCTGCTGATGAACACGGTCTTCGACTACTACTCCATCTCGATGGACGGCTACCGGGCCACGGTGCAGTATATGCTCTGGTTCTTCGTCGTCACCCGGATGCTCCGAAATGACCGGGATTTCAAGACGCTCTACTTCGCCATGGTGGCCCTGGCGACGGTCATCGCCCTCCACGGCATTTACCAGTATATCGTGGCTGTGCCCATTCCCTCCAACTGGACCGACCAGGCCGAGCAGTCGGTGCGCACCCGGGTCTTCTCCATCTTCGGAAGTCCCAACATCATGGGCGACTACATGGTGATGTTCGCCCCCATGGCCGCGGGCCTGGCGTACTACCTGCCCAAGACGTGGCAGAAGCTCCTGGCCTGGGCGTGCGCCTTTGCCATGTGCTTTGCCTGCCTCTTTACCATGTCCCGGGGCGCGTGGGTTGCCATGGCGGTGGCGGTGGTGCTGTTCTGCCTGCTGGTGGACCGGCGGCTCTTCGCCCTGCTGGTGGTGGCCGCTGTGGCGGCCATGTTCCTGCCCTTTGTGGCCAGCCGGATCGGCTACCTCTTCACCGAGCAGTTTGCCGAGTCCACTGCCCGGGGCGGACGCGCCAGCCGCTGGCACTACGGCCTCAACTATCTGGTGGAGTCCGGCCACCCCTGGCTGGGCCTGGGCCTTGGCATGTTCGGCGGCGCCATCGCCATGCAGACCAAGATCATCGACCAGTGGGACTACTTCTACCTGGACAACTACTACCTGAAGATCATGGTGGAGATGGGCTATCTGGGCTTTATCTTCTTCGTGGTGCTGCTGGCGGCGCTGGTGCTGATCGGCCTTCGGTGCGTGCGGCGCAGCGGTTTTATCCACCGCGCCGGCGGGCCCAGGATGCAGCCCCTGGCCGCGGGCATCCTCTCGGGGCTTTGCGGCGTGCTGGCCCACTGCTACTTTGAAAATATCTTCGAAGAGCCCTACATGATGGCCTACTTCTGGATGATGGCGGCCATGCTGGTGTATCTGGGCTTCTTCCGCCCCCGGGCGGCGCAGCGCGCAGCCCAACAATAGGCGCGGCAAAAAAGCCGTATTTCTGGAGCAAACCAGAAATACGGCTTTTTATGTTTATTTCCCGTGGGCCGAGCGAGAGAACAGCAGGAAGATCGGGAAGATTTCCAGCCGCCCGATGAGCATGACCATGGACAGCAGCACCATGGCCCAGTCGGAGTAGATACCGAAGTTGGCCATGGGGCCCACCAGGTCCAGGCCGGGGCCGATGTTGTTGATGCACGAGAGGACGGCGGTGAGATTGGTGATGAGGTTGTAACCGTCCAGGGAGAGAATCAGCGTGGAGAGGGCCACCAGCATCATATAGGCCGCGGCATAGGTGCGGGTGGAGTTGAGCGTCACCTTGTCCACGTACTTATGCTCCAGGCGCACCGTCTGGACCGACTTGGGGCTGACGATGTAACGGATCTCCGCCAGGAAGGACTTGACCAGGATGATGACCCGGGAGACCTTGAGGCCGCCGCCGGTGGAGCCTGCGCAGGCGCCGATGACCATTAAAAGAACCAGGGTGTGCTTGGAGAACTCGGGCCAGAGGTTGAAGTCCACGGTGGCGAAGCCGGTGGTGGTGATGATGCTGGACACCTGGAAGAACGCGTGGCGCAGTGCTTCCCCCAGAGAGGAGACCAGGGAGAAAATGTTGATGGTGATGGCGATGGTGGCCACGGCGATGATGCCCAGGAAGCACCGCACTTCCTCCGAGCCCAGGGCGTCGCGGATGCGGCCCACCAGGATGAGGTAGTAGATGTTGAAATTGATGCCGAAGAGGATCATAAAGATGCCCAGCACGATCTCCACGTAGGGGCTGGCATAGCCGGCGATGCCGGCCGAGGAGACGGCGAAGCCGCCGGTGCCGGCAGCGCCGAAGGCCAGGCAGAGGCTGTCGAAGAGCTTGACGTCGCCCAGCAGCAGCAAAATCACCAGCACCGCCGTCATGGTGGTGTAGATGCCGTAGAGGATCATGGAAGTGCGCTTCATCCGGGGCACCAGCTTGCCGGCGATGGGTCCGGGCACCTCGGCCCGGACCAGGTGCATGGAGTTGTCGTTCTTCATGGGAATGATCATCAGCACGAAGACCAAGACGCCCATGCCGCCGATCCAGTGGGTGAAGCTGCGCCAGAAGAGGACGCCGTGGGGCAGCAGCTCCGGCTTGGCCAGGACAGAGGCGCCGGTGGTGGTGAAGCCGGAGACGATCTCGAACAAGGCCTGAAAGTAGGAGGTGAACTGGTCGGTGAGGTACAGCGGCACCGCGCCGATCAGAGAGATGAGAATCCACCCATAGGCCACGATGCAGTAGCCGTCCCGGCTGGTGAGCTTGGCCTCCCGGGGCTTGACGCGGCTGAGGGCGGCGCCCAGGAGCGCGGCGGGGATCATGGTCACGACGAAGTAGCGCCAGTCGCCGTCGCCGTAGTAGAGCGAGACGAGCAGGGAGGGGATCATCAGGCAAACCTCGGTCAGGACGATCTTGCCCAGGATGTTCAATACGCTGCGCTTGTTCATCGTTCGCTGGCCGCCTCCCTCGGGGAGAGGAAGATGTCCTCCAGCCGGGTCAGCTGCTTCAGCGTCGTCACCACCAGCACCCGGTCCCCGGGGCGGATGACGTCGTCGCCCCGGGGGACGATGTGCCTGCCGTCGCGCAGGATGTGGGCCAGCAGGGTGCCGTCCTTGATGCGCCACTCCCGGATGGGCTGGTTGAGATGGGGGGAGGCTTCGGTGATGCGGAACTCGATGAACTCCAGCCGCCCGTCCATCAGCCGGTAGAGCGCCTCCACGGCGTCGTGCGCCTCGGCGTTCATCAGGGAGCGGGCGTAGCCCAAAATCAGGTTGACGGCTGTTTCCTCTTGGGAGACGGTGGTGATGCGGTCGTCCTTCTGGAGAATTTTCAGCTTGGAGCTGCTGCTGAGCCGGGAGATCACCTTGGGGATGCGCAGCGAGGCAGCGTACATGGCCGCCACCACGTTCAGCTCGTCGTTGCCGGTGAGGGAGACGAAGGCGTCGGTATTTTGGAGGTCCGCATCGGACATAGAGTCAAAGTAGGCGATGGCGTTGTCGTTCATCACGTCGCACTCGGGGTTTTTCCGGCAGAAGTCCACGGCCCGCTCGTGGTTTTCCTCCACCACCGTGACGTGGACGCCCTCGCGCTTGAGCTGCTGGGCCAGATAGTAGCTGATGCGCCCGGCGCCGGCCACCAGCACCGAGTGGGTGGGCCGCACCGGCAGCGCCAGCTTGGACATGGCCTTGCGGAAGGCCGAGGGGGCGCCGGTGAGGTAGAGGATGTCGCCCTCCTCCAAGACGAAGTGGCCCTTGGGGATGTGGACCTCGCCTCCGCGTACCACGGCGCACACCAGTAGGTTGATCCGCTGGCCGAACTCGTGGAGGGAGAGGCCGCAGAGGGGGCTGCCCGCCGTCAGGTTCAGCTCCACCAGCTCGGCCCGGCCCTTGGCCAGCAGCTCCACCCGGGTGGCCGAGGGGAAGCGGAGGACGCGGCTGATCTCCGCCGCAGCCGCCAGCTCCGGGTTGATGGTCATGGAGAGGCCCAGCTGGTCGCGGTAGAAGCTGCTGTGCTGGGCGTAGTCGATGTTCCGCACCCGGGCCACGGTGTGTTTGGCGCCCATCATATGGGCCGTCAGACAGGCGAGGATGTTCAGCTCGTCGGAATCGGTGACGGAGATGAAGATGTCTGAATCCCCGGCTTTGATCTCCTGAAGTGCCTGGTAGGACGCGCCGTTGCCGCGATAGCAATAGACATCCAGCGTGTTGCTCAGGGTGTTGATGACGGCGGCATCGGTGTCCACCACGGTGACGGCGCAGTCGTCCTGGGAGAGCTGGGCTGCCAGGGCCTGGCCGATCTGCCCGGCGCCCACAATGTGTACGTTGATCTTTCTCTTTCTAGCCATGCAATTCTCCTCTTACTGATGCGCGAAGCGCCGCCTTAAAGCTCCTCGGGGAAGTGGTAGCGGGCCTTGCCGCGGCTGGCCTTTCCGTACTCGATGGCCTTCGTGGGGCAATAGCTGATACAGGCCATGCAGTGGGTGCAGTTCTGGCCCCACTGCGGGCGCCCATTCTGGAGCCGGATGTTCCCCAGCGGGCAGAGCGCCTGGCACTTGCCGCAGCCGACGCAGGCGTCCGTCGCGTAAAAGGCCTTGGTGCGGATGAAGTAGCGGTACATCCCCTGATTGACGATGCCGGACTTGAGCTTGTCCAGGGGCTTTACAGGCAGGGGGTCCAGCGTTTCGCCCCGCTGAATCAGCCGGGCGGCCTCCTCCAGCCGGGGGCGGACCGTGGCCAGGCTCTCCCGGGCGGCCTCGGGCGCGGGCGTCTGGAAGAGAACCAGATAGTTGTCCGGCATCGCCACCGGGAAGAGGCCGCGGTAGGTGAGACCCAGCGCGGCGCACAGCGCCGGCAGCTCCCGCTGGGCGTCGCCGGTCTCGCTGCCGCAGGTCATCACGAAGTAGGCGTCCTTCCCGCCGGAAAAGCTGCTGCGCCGGAGAAAGTCCCGGAAGACCCGGGGGATCCGCCAGGCGTAGGTGGGGCAGACGAAGACCCAGGGCTGCGCCGCGGTCAGGTGGGCTGCGCCGCCGCTGCGGAGGTACGGCGTGGCGTCCTCTGCCGTGTCGCCCAGGCGCTGCGCCAGAAACCGGGCGCAGTAGCGGCTGTTGCCGGTGCCGGAAAAGTAGACGATCATAATAACACTCCCGTCGTAGGATCGTAATGAAGTACCTATTTTATCTATTTTACGGTATGAAATTCGCCGTGTCAATGTGGGAAAAACGGCATTTTCGGGGAGAAAACCTGCGCGGGACGGCGCGCCACGGGGAGACTTTGTCCCGGCCCTGCCGGGAAGGCATGCCGCCGGTCCGCTGCGGTGCGCAGTGACCCGCCGCGAAAAGACTGGCCCCGGTGCGATTTGAAACGCACCGGGGCTTGAGTTGGGCGGCTCATTCAATGTCCCGCACCACACGGCACGGGTTGCCGCAGGCCACCACGCCGCTGGGGATGTCCCGCGTTACCACGCTCCCCGCGCCGATGACCACATTGCTGCCCACCGTGACACCGGGCAGCAAAATGGCGCCTCCTCCAATCCACACGTCGTTCCCCACGACAATGGGCCGGGCGTATTCCAACTGCCGCCGCCGCAAGAGATGGTCCAAGGGGTGGCCTGCCGTATAAAATCCGCACTGGGGGCCTAGCAGCACGTGGTGGCCCAGAATGATCTCCGCCGGGTCGATGAAGACGCAGTCGTGGTTGGCGAAAAAGTCGTCTCCCACCTGGATATTGGTGCCGAAGCTGCAATGGAAGTTCGGCTCCACATAGGGCCGCTGGCCCACTTTGCCCAGAATCTGCCGCAGCAGTGCCTCCCGCCGGGCCAACTCTGAGGGACTGGTGTGGTTATACGCATAGCACAGCTCGGCGCAGGCCAGGTGCTGCGCCTCCCGCTCAGGGTAAGTGGTGTCGTACAGGAGCCCGGCGCGGCATTTTTCCGCCTCCGTCATGGGGCCGGTGAAAGCCGACTCCGGCAGGGTGGCCATGGTGTGTCTCCTTTCCCTCAAAGGCTCCACTCCTGCAAAAAGGCGTCTCGGGCGGACTCATCCTCCAGAATGCCGATTTCTAGCTGAATTCCGGTGGATGCAAAGGGTGCCAGAGGGAAGAGCCCTCGCTCCTTTGCCGCCTGTTCCCGTCCCACGGGACTAAAAGAGGCTGGCAGCAGACCCATGGCGTAGTCGCCGGAGCGGCGGGTCTTCCACTGCACCAGGTATTTGAGCGCTTCACCCCGGAAGCGGATATAGATTCCCAGCTGGAGTTTGGGGTTCCACAGCGCGGCGGCGCTGAAGCCCCGGTCATCCCGGCGCACCTGATGCAGATAGACCGTCTCGTCGTCCCCGTCGATGGGAGCGCCCATGGTGGAATAGCTGCCGATCTCTCTTGCGGCATAGGGAGAGAGGGGCGTGGTTTGGACGATAGGGGCGTAGACCACCGCACCTTCGTCCAGCAGGGGATAGCCGATGTTGAAGTGGTAGAGCAGCATCAGCTGGTCCGGCGTAAAGTTCTGGTTTTCAATGACATCGTCGATGGTGAGCCGGCTGCTGCCGCCAATGGCCTGGATGGTGCGCTTCAAGACCAGGTTTCTACCCCAGAAGGCGGATTCAGGAATCTGGCCGGAAATCCGCATCACATAGTCTCTGTCCACCCAATCGCAAGTGACGGCGGTGTGCTTGGTGGCGGAATTTTTGATGCAGCCGTGGTAATACTGCTCGCCGGATTCGTCAGCGCAGGCGATGCCCACATTGGCGAGGCCGGCCGTATAGAGCATACCGCAGCCCTGGGTGGCCCGATAGGAGAGCCCTCGCTGGTCGGCCAGGTAAGCCGAGCTGAGCCCTGCCTTGGAGATAAAACCGCAGTTTATCCCACGAAAGCGAAGACTGTAAAGGTCCAAGCACTTGTTCTCCAGCACTGAAAACTCCAGCCCGCCGCCGGTGTTGACCTCAAAGGCCCGCACCAGATTTTCTTTGCCATCCAGGTATTCGACATGGCGCACGCTGAACAGCTGCTCTAGGTTGCCCACCTTTCTAAGCAGCTGGAGTTGCGCTTCCTTCATGATCTCAGCCTCCTTTCTCAGAGTGGCGGACCATCAGTACTCGATAGCTATCGGCAAGCCGGTCTTTTTGGAGGCCAGGCTGGCCTCGATGATCCGGACAGCGTCCACCGGCGTCGTGAGATCCACCTCGAAGGGCTGGACCTCCAGCACTTGCTTGGCGAAGTGGTTGACCTCCGCAGCCAGATCGCCGTGGAGCTTGCCGCCGATTACCGGAGAGAGGAGCGTGTCGGCATAGGAGAAGGCACCGTCCACTTGCAGCGTGAGGCCGGAGGGGCCTGCTTCCACAATCCCGGCACCACCGGTGCCGATTACCTTGGCCACCGACCAGACGGGCATGGGCGTAGTCTCCGGGTAAGACCACTCCACCTCGATGCAGCCCACCACGCCGTTGTCAAAATTGACGATGGCGTAGATTCCGTCGTCGTCGCCGTAGGGGCTGCACACCTTGTTGGGGAACTGGGCGTAGACCTTGACCGGGCGTCCTCCGGCGTAGGCGCACAGCAGCTCAATGTCATGGACGGCAATATAGTAGAGGAAGGAGACCTTGCCGCCGATGCGCTTGGGGGTGGAGAGATTGTTGCAGCGCTTGACATAGATGCTAGAGATTTCTCCCAGCTTGCCTTGCCGCACCGCGTCCAATAGAACGGCGTAGCGGGGGTCGAAGTGGAGCAGATGGGCAACCATCAGCCTTACCTGGTTTTCGCGGCAGACTGTCAGAATTTCTTCCGCCTCTTTCACCGTCTGGGCGATGGGCTTTTCCATCAGAATGTGCTTGCCGGCCCGGGCCGCCGTCACGGCGGGGGCGACGTGGTATGCCTCATTGACGCAGATGTCCACCGCGTCGATTTCTTCTTCTGCCAGGCAGGACTCCAGAGAGGTGTAGGCCCGCACGCCGTACTGGGCCGCCATGGCCCGGGCCGCCTCCGGCTGGATGTCCACCACGGCCACAAAGTCGATATATTCGCTCTCCGCCAACGCCTGGGCGTGGACGCTTCCGATAATACCGGCGCCCACCAGGGCCATTTTCAATTTCTGCATGGATGTTCCTCCTTATTCGTTGACCGCAATGCCGGAGGCGCTGGTCATCAGCATATCCTGGGTGACGCCGCCCTGCCGGTTGTCGTATACGTGCATCAGCTGCCCCTCATACATCACAATGATCCGGTCGGCCGCGCCGATGATCTCCGGCAGCTCGGAGGAGATCAGGATGACGGCGTAGTTTTGCTCGGTCAGCTGGTGGATGATTTTGTGGATCTCTTCCTTGGCCCCCACGTCGATGCCTCGGGTGGGCTCATCGAGAATGATGATCTTGGGATTGGTGGCCAGCCACTTGCCCAGGCACACCTTTTGCTGGTTGCCGCCGGAGAGATTGCCGATGGCCTGCCGGAGGGAGGGTGTTTTGATGCCCAGCTGCTCCACATAGGTGTTTCCCACGATCGTGTCCTGGGAGGCGTCCACAAAGCCCAGGTGACAGATCTGGTCCAGAATGGCCAGGGTCATGTTGCTGCCCACGGACATCTGGGGGATGATGCCCTCTTTTCGCCGGTCCTCGGTGACAAAGGCAATGCCCCGGCGGATGGCGTCCTTGGGGCTGCGGATATGCACCTTTTCCCCGTAGAGCCACACCTCGCCGCCGTCGATGCGGTCCAGGCCGAAGATGCAGCGCATGATCTCCGAGCGGCCCGCGCCGATGAGGCCGCTGAACCCCAGCACCTCTCCGGCGTGGAGCTGGAAGCTGATGTCCGCGAATGCCCCTCTGCGGGTCAGGTTTCTCACCTCCAGCACCGTCTCGCCCCAGGCCAGGTGCGCCCGGTCATAGATGTTGCTCAGTTCCCGGTTGACCATATACCGGATCAGCGCGTCCTCGTTGACCTCAGCAATGGGCGCGGTGACGACGTGCTTGCCGTCCCGCAGGACTGTCACCTCGTCGGCGATCTCAAAGATCTCCTGCATTCGGTGGGAGATATAAATGATGCTGACACCCTGCTGTTTCAGCTCCCGGATGGTCTCAAAGAGCGTCTCCTTGTCGGCATTGGTGATGGAGGCGGTGGGCTCGTCCATCACCACCACAAAGGCGTTGGAGCCGACGGCCTTTGCAATTTCAAACATCTGCCGCTGGCCTACGGTGTAGCGGTCCGTCTCGGCGGAGACGTCCACTGTAAGGCCGAAATTCCCCAGCAATTGGGCTGCCCGCTGCTTCATGGCCTTGACGTTATAGAAGATCCTGCTGCGGTTTCGCAGTTCTTTGCCCAGGAAAATGTTGTTGTAAACGGGCAGAAGCGGCACCAGAGCCAACTCCTGATAGATGACTGAGATTCCCAGGAGCTGGGAGTCGATGGGGGATTTGATCTCGATGGGGATGCCGTCCACAAATATTTCGCCCTCGTCCTTTTGGTAGACGCCGGAGAGAATCTTCATCAGCGTGGACTTTCCGGCGCCGTTTTCGCCCACCAGGGCGTGGACCGTGCCGCGCTTGATGGTGAGGGACACGTCATCCAGGGCCTTGACGCCTGGGAAATACTTGCTGATGTGCCGGAGCTCCAGGGTGGACTGCCGGTTTTCCCGCACCAGCTCCAGCACTCGGCGGAAGTTCTCGCCGCTCTGGTGGGCGGCGCGGCCACCGGCGGCCTTTTGGGCCGCGGGCGACTTCTTCACCCGGGTTCCCACGCTGCGGGTGACGATATCAAAGTAAACGGCGATGAGGATCAAAAAGCCCTTGAGCAGATAGTTGATGAACACCGGCACATCCACCATACTCTGGCCGGTGGTGATAGTGCCCAGCAGCAGCGCCCCCAGGATTGTACCGCCTATGGTGCCGCTGCCGCCGGCCAGACTGGTGCCGCCCAGCACCACCGCTGTAATCACTTCAAACTCCAGGTTTTGGCCGGAGAGGGGCTGGGCCGAGAGGGTCCTGCCGGCGGTAATGACCGAGCCGACGCCGCACAGCGTCCCCATCAGGACGTAAGTCTTTGCCACATGCCTGGCGGGATCGATGCCCACGATGCGCGAGGCCGTCTTATTGCCGCCCACAGCCAGAGATTGCCGCCCGAACTTGCAGCGAGTCAGCAGGATGTGGAAGAAAAGGCAGAAAACCAGCAGCAGCACCGTCACGGCGGGCAAAGGGCCGATGGTGCCCTGGGCCAGGTAGTTGAAGGCATCGTTGCGAATGGCGTAGTGATTGTCGCCGCAGATGACCAGCGCCAGGCCCCGGGCCAGGGACATGGTGGCCAGGGTGGTCATATACGGGCTGACGGAGCAGTAGCCGATGAGAACGCCGTTGACGGCGCCGAAGAGGGCGCCTGTTCCCAGGGCGCCGAGGAAGCCCACCAGGGCCGTCCACGCCGTGCCCGTGCCCTCGGGCATCAGAAGCATCAGATACGCGCCGATGGTGCCGCAGACGGCAATCTGCGCGCCGACGGACAAGTCCACATTGCCGGTGATGATGACGAAGGTCATCCCCAGGCTGAGAATCAGCAGTGTGGAGGTCTGCAAGAGCAGATTGCCCAGGGTGGCAAGACTAAAAAAGTTGGGCGAGGCGGCGGAGAAGACGGCCACCAGCAACGCCATAATCGCCGCCATGGCGATGTATTTCATCTGCCTGACGCCCAGATGCCAGTTCTTGTTGATCTGATTCACAGTGTCACCTCGCTTTTTCTGTTCCGCCGGGTGGCCCGGGCCGTTTGGGGGCGGCCCGGGCACGGGGAACCGAGAGGGTTATTGACGGGCCGCGTAATTGGCCGGATCATAGACATCCGGGCCGAACTCCTCCGTGTAGCCGGCGAGGATTCCAACGGCTTCCTCCGGCGTGCAGGCGGGCACCGAGGTGATGCCCCACTCCGTC
The DNA here is from genome assembly GCA_018712245.1 of Candidatus Avoscillospira avicola. Classification (GTDB taxonomy): domain Bacteria; phylum Bacillota; class Clostridia; order Oscillospirales; family Oscillospiraceae; genus Avoscillospira; species Avoscillospira avicola. Next base: position 30,621 of record DVHE01000036.1, read on the forward strand.
ATCTGGTCAATCAAATCCTGGTTGGCAATGATCTGAGTGGGCAGATAGATGACGCTGCTGATCTCCGCGCCCTCGGCCAGCTTCACGGCTGTGGCCACGTTCCAATAGCCGATGCGGGCGCCGCCCATCAGGAGGTCCAGCGCATACATGCCGTCGGTGATGCCCTGGAGGTTTTCACTCATGCCGGCCAGGTTGGTAATAATCAGGTCCTCCTTGCCGGCTGCGCTGGCGGCTTGATAGACCTGGTAGCCGATGGCATCGGCGCAGATGACGGCGTCCAGGTCCGGGTCCGTGGTTAGCAGATCCGTCACCATCTGCTGGGCGATGGTGGCGTCCCAGTTGGCCGGCAGCACGAAGGGCGTGACGTCAGGATACTCGGCGACGGCCTCCTCAAAGCCCGCCTGCCGCGCATCGGAAACGGCGCTGCCCGGCGCGCCCACCACGCAGGCCACCTTGCCCGCTTCATCGATCATATGGCAGACGATGTCGGTGATGACGCCGATGTCGTAGGTGTCGTTGTAGACCGTGGAGACGTTGTAGTCCGTTTCAATCAGGTTGCCGGCTGTCACCACCGGGATGCCGGCCTTCCCGCATTTTTCAATGACCGGGATGATGGCCTCCTTGTTGATGGGGTCTACGATGATGGCGTCCACGTCCTGGGTGATGAGGTTTTCGATGATGCTGATTTGCTTTTCCACAGAGGCTTCGGAGCTTTTGTAGATGAGGTCCGCGCCGTAATCCACGGCGGCGGTGCTTCCGCCGTTCATCATATCAATCCAGAAGGCGCCCTGCATATCCTGGGTGACGAAGGCGATTTGTGGCCGGGTGTTTTCGCTGTCGGTCTCCGCCGGGTCCGCCTGCTGGGCGCAGCCGGCGAACAAGGTGGCCGCGAGCATCACTGCAAGAAAGATGGCTGTTAGCTTTTTCATTGTAAACCTCCTTATTTTTGCGCATTGCGCAGATCGACAAATTGTTTAGGCCCGGGCGTTTCTTCGGTTGATGAGGACATCCACCAAAAGCGCCGCGATGATGATCAGGCCCTTGACCACGTTTTGCATTTTTACCGGCACGCTCAAAATCGTCATGGAGGCGCCGATGGTACCGATGATCATGGCGCCGGCGATGGTGCCGAAAACCGTGCCCTTGCCGCCGGAGGTGGCTGTACCGCCAATGACCGTGGAGGCGATGCCGTCCACCAGCAGCGTGGAGCTGGTGCTGGAATAGATGGCGGACATCCGGCAAGTGATGAGGATGGTGCCCAGGGCGGAGCAGAGCCCCGCGGCGGCGTAGACCAAGACGGTGTACTTTTTGAGGTTGACACCTGTATAGGCCAGGGCGTCGGCGTTGCCGCCCAAGGCGTAGGTATACGTGCCGAATCTGGTGCGGTTCATCACAAACCACAGCACGATGCCGAACAGTATCAGCATCACAAATGCCACCGGGATGCCCAGCAGGCGGCCTTTGCCCAGGAACTCGATGACCGGCCCCTCCAGCTGGATGATTTGCCCTTCGGCGAAAAAGAGCATCAAGCCGTGGACCAGGGACTGCATAGCAAGCGTTGCGATAAACGAAGGAAATTTCAGATGGGCGATCAGCAGCCCGTTGACGACGCCCACGCCGATGCCCACCATGAGGCAGCCCAGGAGCAGGAGAATCGGCTGCCCGCCGGAGCGCAGGTACAAGATGCCGCCAATGACGGAGCCGCAGGAGTATACCTCCGCGGAGGTGAAGTCGATGCCGCCGGTGATAATGACCATCATGGCGCCCAGGGCGACGAAGGCCGTTCCGGCGTAGTTCATCATGATATTGGTGAGGTTGGTCCAGGTGGCAAAGGCCGGCTGAATCGCGGAGATGATCGCGCCGATGACCAAGAGCATGATGAGCGGCAGCAGCTTCTTGACGCTGTCTCCCAGTTTGAAATCCAGTTGTTTTTTGTTTGTCATGTTTTCACCCCAATGCCCTAGCGCCCGATGGTTTTCCGTGTCCGGGACGGTGGGTCAGACAATGGCACTGCGGAGCCAATCCAGCGTGCAGGCGAGCATATGCTGCCCCAGCGCAGGGGTTGCCTCCACGGCGCTCTGGGAGAACCACTCCCGGTTTTGCCCGCACCGGGTGAGGTCCACCAGCTCCGGCCACGTCCCCAGCATCAGCGACGTCTCCCACTTTCCGGCGTGGTCGAAGCCGCCGCACCGATGTTGGGCCTCCGCGCTGATCAGCGGCAATACTTTGACATAGGAGAAGGGATCGTCGTTCGAGCCGAGGGCCTCATAATAGTTCGCGTAGGCGTCGCTGCCCCACCAGCCTTTTCCGTAGGTCTCCTCCATATACTCCATCGTCACCTTTTTGGCCGCTTTGTGGCAGGCGATGGTCATGGGCATCAGGGCCTGCTCCTCCGTCTGATGGTGGGGGATCAGATAGAGGTTTCGGATCCCGCCGGCGACCATGGATTTGACGATGGCGTATAGATACGCCGTGTAGGCGTCCTCGTCCACATGGACATGGCCCGGGCGGGCATCGCAGACGGCATAGGAGGCCACACCGTACCAGATGGGCGGGCATATGACGATTTCACGTTCTTTTTCAAGCTCCCGTAGGCAGCCTGTCACTACTAAGGTGTCTGTTCCGCAGGAGAGATGATGGGCGTGGTACTCCAGGGTCCCAATGGGAATGATAAAAGGCACTCTCCGGTTGGCAGCGTCCACAATTTGATCGTAAAACATTTCGGTCAATTGCATAGCATTTCCTCTTTTCTGAGTGGATCGTTTCCTGCCTGTGAGAAGGCGAGACAGCAGTCGGTTTACTGCGTGGAGTTTGAGGGGCTAAGCTGGCAAATCAAAGGTTTAGTTCTGGGCAGAACTCCGGCAACTCCGGACTGAGGACCCGACAACCATCCTCCGTAACCACGATGCCCTTCTCCCAGCGGACGCCGAAGGTGGGGCAGGAGATGAAAGTATCGGCCTGATAGGTCATATTGGGGCGCAGGGGATACATGGAAATGGTCTCTGCCCATGGCGCCTCCACCTCGATCATACCGGTGGAGTGGAGTGGGCCGTAGACGAAGTTTTCTGCGAAACCGTGGTCCACATAGTATTTGTAAAAACCCTTTGCAATATCGCCGGCCATCACGCCGGCCTTCACTTGTTCCACCGTCCATTGATGGGCTCTGCGGCAGAACTGGACGATTTCTCGCCGCTGACCTTCCAGTTTGCCCAAGCAGATAGGATAGCCGATGGAGGCAGAATAGCCGTCGATTTTGGCCGAGAGATTTAGCTGTACAATGTCTCCCTTTTGGAAGCGCCGGTAACTGGAACGGGAAATGGCATGGCGTGTGGAAGCCTCGGAGAAGACGTACATGGGGAGTCCTTCGTACTCAGCGCCGTTTTCATAGATCACCCGTTGGGCAACACCGACCATCTGCAGCTCTGTCATGCCGGGGCGGATCTCTGCAATAACCTGCTGTGTAGCAAGATCCGCCAAACGATATCCCTCCTGGAGACAGGCTAACTCATGGTCGGATTTAATGCTGCGCAGCTCGGTCATAATGTCGCCGCTGTCTCTGAATTGAGCGCCGGGGAAGGCTTCCAGAATTGCCTGATAGATGGTGACTGAGGTGTCCAGAAATGAGGCGATGCCGATGCGCAGGTGCTGACCTGTGATGCCCAAAGCCCTAAAGACGTCCTGGAAGGAATCGGCCTTTAATTCGGGATACGTGGGATTTGCACCCTCACGGTAAGCCTTGAGGCAAAAGACGCGGTCTAGTTTGTTGCGATCCGCTCCGAACTCTCTCGATTCCGGACCCACCAGCAGGGCTGCGTCACCGGCAGCGGAAATCACTACGCCGCAGCGCTCAAATAGAGGCCAAAAGCCGGAAAAGTAACGGGGATTGGCGTAATCAGCTTCATTTCCGTTGACAATCAGAGCATCCAGACCTTCACGGCGCAAAATGGCGGCACACCGCTTGACTCGATCTTTGTACTCATAATCTGGTATACAAATGCGTTCCATTGCAAACCTCCTAAGTTTATTCGCAGTATCCTGGCGTCGTATAAAAGGAAACAGCTCGCGGTTCTGCCCTGCCATATTGAGCGACCACAGGGACGCTGCTTTCCAGCACAATGGCGTATTGTTCACAGGGGGCTGCCGTATGTGCGCCAAAATCGCTTTCTCGATTGGTGCGCAGGCAGCGGACTCGCTGGGCCTCAACTTCTGTAAAAAAGCTGACCGGCGCCTTGTCCTCAAAGAGCAGGGTGATTTTAATTTCAGCGGATTGATTGGTGGTATTGGCGACAATGACTGACTCATGTCCGGGGATAATGTTTACACCTGCGGGTGGTAGCTCGGCGTCTGGGAAAACCCAGATTTTTTTTCCATAGTCCAATATTATCTCCTCCAAGGAATGCGTGATAAAGCCTGCTGTTGTGAGGTCCTCCTTTCCAAGATTGTTCAACTTGCACAGTTTATAATTGAAATTTTTCAATTTCATGTTTATTATACTAGTGATTATTGAGATAAACAAGAATAAAGTTAAAATACTGATGAAAATTAATTGAAACGTTTTACTTTACAATTTTAAATTTACATATTATACTAATTATAGGCGGCACTGAGAGGGGCTAGCCCGTGCAGTGCGCTGTTTTCTCAATGACGCTGGAAAAGCCACGTCATACATTTTCCGTTATGCGCGGGAACACTGAGGACAATTTGCCTGCTTTTGAACGGCAAAGGAGGTATAATATGGCAACGATTAAAGATGTGGCCCAGTTGGCCAACGTCTCCATTGCAACCGTATCCAATTATCTCAACCATACAAAGCCTGTTAGCAAAGCAGCCTCTATTCGGATCAAGAGCGCCATTGATGTGCTGCATTACACGCAGAACATACAGGCCCGGAGCTTAAAGACCAATACCTACAGTGACATCGCTGTGATTTTGCCGGATTTCAATGACTCGTTTTATGTACAGCTTTTTCAAGGTATTGAGCAGACGTTCCAAAACTCGCCGTTTTTTTTGAACGTGGCTTTTTCCAACGATGTGCCGGAGATGGAACGAAATATCATTCAAAAATTGCTCAAGAAACAAATTTCTGGATTGATTATTTTGCCGTGCCAACCTGATTGCTGGAAGTTCTATTATGACTACTTCACACGTCAGGAAAAGCCGATGGTAGTGATTGACAGGCATATTCAGAATTTGGAGGCAAATTTCATTACCTTTGATTACCAAACAGCGGTGCAAGGCCTGACGGCACAGTATCTGCGCCAAGGCTATCAGAACATTTGTTTGATCTCGGGTAGCCCTGCTTTTTCATGCGAAAAAGAATGTCAGCTTGGTTTTCGAAAGGCACATGCGGACGCCGAAGTTACCCTATTGGAGGAAAACATCATTCAGGCAGAGTTGAGCAAGGAAGACGCTTTTCGGGTAGTGGTACGGCTTCTGTCCAAACGTACACCAGACATGATCGTCACGACGCAAGAATCTGTCGCTACCGGCGCTGTGGAAGCGCTGCGCTTTTTGGGTTACTCCCACATTCCAGTTATCACATTGGGTGAGGAGCATTGGAACCAATACACCCATTCCTTTGCAAATGACTCTCTGGCCAGGCCGGCCATCAAAATGGGGCATGCTGCGGCCACCGTGCTGATGAACCAGCTCCATTCTCCGGTAATAGAGACAGAGCAGATTGTATTCCCTGCGGCAGCGGCTTTATTTTCGACGATCGCGCAGCCTGATACACCGTCTTTTCGACCGGATCCGCATTTCATTCGTATTCTTATGGTGGATTCTCCTTTTGTACAGACGTTCCGCAGATTGGTAGTTAATTTTGAAAAGACACAACAGATTCGGACGGAGATTGAGATATTGCCACATCCCAAGATGTACAAGTCCATCTTGTCGGATGATGAAGGGCGGTATGATGTGATTTTATATGATGTGCCCTGGCTTGCGCAGCTGGCTTCTACAGGAATTCTCACGGATATTACTGAGCTGATCACTTCAATAGATCAGAGTGTTTTCCTGGAAAACAGCCTCTTTTATTTCAGCTCCTTTCGCAATCGGTATTATGGTCTGCCGTTTCTTTGTATGCCGCAAATTTTTTATTATCGTAAAGACCTCTTTAACGATCCAGGCATACGGACTGCCTATGAAAAGTTCTGTGGTATTACGCTCCGCCCACCGGTGACATTTAAGGAATACCATACAATAGCAAATTTCTTTACCCACCAGACAGATGCCATTGCCTACGGTATTTCCATCCCAGCTGCTTACAATGAATGCCTTGCACCGGAAATCCATATGCGCCTGCAGGCATATGGAATCGATTTATTCCATTCAGATGGCTCTGTAGCCTTTCAGCCTGCGCAGGCGCTAAAGGCGTACATCAATTTAATCCGATCCGTCCACTGTGCAAAACCGGACTATTTCACTGCTACTGATAGTTCTGCTGTGGAGGACTTTCTTCATGGAGATACGGCGATGCTGATTGCCTTTTCTGGTTTTTTGGAGGATATGGCGGATCTACGAAAGAATAGTATGATTGGTTCCATCGGCTACAGTATGATACCCGGAAGAACGCCGCTTTTGGGTGGCTGGAGTCTAGGAATCCATCAGAAATCTGGGCATAAAGAGGATGCGGCGCGGTTTCTCCAATGGGTCAGTACGCAGCAGGTCACGGACTATTTGACACTATTAGGCAACCAATGTTCTCTGTCAAAATCCTATGAAAACGATGAATTGATCAAGCTCTATCCATGGTTGCCTCTATACCGTCAGGCGTACACTTTTTCCAGGCTGCCTCGTATGCCGCAAATGCGCAATGGAGCGGTTGTGCCGTCCAGTAAAGTTGACGATGTACTGTGTAAATGGGCGTATCGGATGATACGAGAGGAGACGGAAGTACAGGAGGCTGTCGCAGCCACCCAGGCGGAATTGATCGCACTGACTGAGATCTACAGCAAAGGGACTACGGCATTCTGAGATAAGACCCGGAAATGAAAGAAAATGAAATGATTAGACGGCCCTGACTGACATATATGAGAATGTGCATATCGGCTTTAGTCAGCAACTGCCGAAACAGCAACAGCGCGGGCCAGCCTGGCGAAGAGCTGGTCGGGTGTGCGTCTGCGGTTGAAGCGGAAGCAGTATTCGTCCAGGTAGCTCTGGAGCTGC
>DVHE01000037.1 GCA_018712245.1 Candidatus Avoscillospira avicola
TGTTGCCCCATTATTAATCAAGAAAAACCGGGTCAGGCGAGGTCAAATCCTTCCAAAATCGGACAAAGGACAACAGACTTTTTGGAAAGGAAAAAGCCCGGAAAACCGCATGGTTCCGGGCTTTTTGAGCAATTTTGAATTGGTTTGTCGGGCCTGTTATCTCTTGGAGAACTGAGGCGCGCGACGGGCAGCCTTGAGGCCGTACTTCTTGCGCTCCTTCATTCTGGGGTCGCGGGTCAGGAAACCGGCGGCCTTCAGAGCGGTGCGGTACTCGGGGTTCAGGCCCAGCAGGGCGCGGGCCACGCCGTGGCGGATGGCGCCGGCCTGGCCGGTGACGCCGCCGCCGGCGACGGTGACAACCAGGTCAACCTTGCCCAGGGTGTCGGTGGTGACCAGGGGCTGGCGGACCAGCAGCTTCAGGGTCTCCAGGCCGAAGTACTCGTCGATATCGCGGCCGTTGATGGTGATGGAGCCGGTGCCGTTCTCATAGACGCGGACGCGGGCCACGGAGGACTTCCGGCGGCCGGTGCCGTAGTGATACTGTCTCTTGCTCTCGTACATGGTTAGTTACCTCCTGCTTAGTCCTGCGTCCAGGCGACGGGCTTCTGGGCGGCGTTGTTGTGCTCAGCGCCCTTGTAGAGCTTCAGCCGGGTGAGGGCGGCTCTGCCCAGGGAGTTCTTGGGGAGCATGCCCTTGACGGCCAGCTCCATGGCGAACTCGGGGCGCTCCTCCATCAGAAGGCGGTACTTGACTTCCTTGAGGTTGCCGATCCAGCCGGTGTGATGCTGGTAGAGCTTCTGCTCGCCCTTCTTGCCGGTGAGGACGGCCTTGTCGACGTTGACGATGATGACGAAGTCGCCGCAGTCAACGTTGGGGGTGAAATCGGGCTTGTGCTTGCCGCGCAGCAACTTGGCGGCAGTGACGGCGGTGCGGCCCAGGGGCTTGCCCGCGGCGTCGAGAACGTACCAGTTTCTCTGGACGGTCTCCTTCTTAGCCATAGTAGTGGACATAGTGTTTCCTCCATTAAAAGCAGTGCTTTTATATGATAAAAATTTTGACAAAATCAAGGCGCGCCGGTACAATAAAGGCGGTTCAGGCGCGCTTATATTTTATAACACAGGGAAAAACGGATGTCAACGGGAATTTTGGGAGAATTGATTTAGCGCCGGAAGAACTCTTGAATGCTCCCGCATGCTCTCTCATGCGCCCGTTTTCTCACGAGGCAATTTTCGAGCTGGAGGTTTCAATGCAGCATCTTTGCGGACTGGTCCGCCGTTGTGTGGACGACTATCAGATGATCGAGGCCGGGGACAAAATCGCCGTGGGCCTCTCGGGCGGGAAGGACTCCCTGGCGCTGCTGGCGCTGCTCCACGAGCTGATGCAGTATTATCCCAAACCTTACACCCTGGAGGCCATCACGGTGGACATGGGGCTGGGGATGGACTTTTCGCCGGTGGCGGCCTACTGCGAGCGCCTGGGCGTGCCTTTTACCCAGGTGAAGACCGACATCGGCCCGCTGATTTTCGAGGTGCGGCAGGAGAAGAACCCCTGCTCCATGTGCGCCAAAATGCGCCGCGGGGCGCTCCACACGGCCATGGCGGAACGGGGCATCACGAAAATTGCCCTGGGCCATCACTACGACGACGCCGTGGAGACCTTCCTCCTCTCGCTCTTTTACGAGGGGCGGATCTCCTGCTTCCAGCCGGTGACGTACCTGAGCCGCACCGGCGTCACCCAGATCCGGCCCATGCTCTACGTGGGGGAGAAGGCGGTGGCAAATCTGGCGCAGCGGCTGGAGCTGCCGGTGGTGGAGAACCGCTGCCCGGCGGACAAGTCCACCAAGCGCCAGGAGGTCAAGGAGCTGCTGGTGCAGCTCCAGGGCCGCTACCCGGATTTGAAGACGAAGATTTTCGGGGCCATGCAGCGCTGCCCGCTGCCGGCCTGGGAGCCGTCGCGGCCCCTCCGGGCCAGGAAGGCCCTGGACGGCCAGGCCCGGGAGGACTGAGCGAAGCGTCCCGCGGTAAACGCCCCGGGGCGCGATTCTACCGTAGGGGCGCGAATCGTGGGGCCGCATAGCCGCGACGCCGGAGTGCTACTGTCGTTCCCTTGTAGGGGCCGATGCCCACATCGGCCCGCTGGCCTGGGCTGCTAGAAGGGGAGGTGGCATGGCGAAGCCATGCCGGAGGGGTTGTAAGTACCCGCGGCGCAAAAAAGCCCCAGTCAATCCCCCGGTCAGCCTTGCAGCTGACCGCTCCGGGTTGCCGCTAAGCCTTCCCGGCCCGCGTTGCGGTCCGCCAAGGCTTAGCGGCAACCCGGAGCATCGGCCCCTACGAAAGGTGAAGGGACAAATGGCCTCGCGCAGCCTTTGTACTCTTCACGAGAGGCCGCTGCGCGGCACGGACGCGCGATGCGCGCCCCTACGCGCCCCAAGGGGGGCGCAACTCTTCACTTTTCACGCTTCACTATTCGTTCAATTTGCGCCCCTACGGCGGAGATGCGAATTGGTACGTTTGCAGCAGGCGCTCCGGCGACGGGGCTGAGCGGGCGGCTGATAGCCGCCCCTACGATGAAATCGCGGACCGGTGGGGAACGGGGGCGTTACGCAAATTTTCGGCCCGCACGCGCCGGAGATGCGGCGGAAACGGCAAATTGGATGCAAAAACACGCCAAGCGCCCGCGGCGGAATATCCGCCGCGGGCGCTTCAGACTGTCAAAAAAGCTACGCTTTTTTGACAAAGGGGACTGCACCCCAAAAGGTTCTCGGTTTTCTTCGAAAAGCTGTCGAACCTTTTGGGGTGTAAAGTGCGATTTCCGATGCGCATGTCCCCGGAAA
>DVHE01000005.1 GCA_018712245.1 Candidatus Avoscillospira avicola
CTTTTGGGGTGTAAAGTGCGATTTCCGATGCGCATGTCCCCGGAAATCGCGATTTTAATTTTATTTCGCCGCTGCGGCGGCGAAACTCTGCGAGGCTTATTTCCCGCTTCCGGAGGTTTTTTGACACGCTCCATCAGCGCCGGTGGGCTTCTCCGTTCCCCAGCGCAACATGGGCCTCCAGCACCTGCCTGAGCGCCGCCATGGAACTGGAGTGGCTCCGCGCCACCTGCGTCCGGGCGCCCTTCACCTCGTTCAGGGCGCAGCGCACCATGGTATGAGAGACTGTGTTTGTAAATAGTACCAGCAAATCCGGGCTTCCGATGTTTTTCAGCCCGCCGGTCTTCTTGGGATACACCTTAGCCCGACACCGGTACTGGCGGCACAGATCCATATACTGCCGGACCATACATTCATTTCCTCCAACGATTACAACGCTCATGGTTCATCTCCTTTGTGCATGCATACTTCGGGCGTCGGCGAACAGACAGCATCTTCAAAAAGGCCCGCTCGCGCCCGCCCTGGCCTACTTCTCCCGGGCACCCAAACGACGGCCAGCACCGTATTCTGTGGCGCGTTTTGTCTTCACATTTGGTTAGATATAACTAACCATCGCAAAAAAAGAAACAGCAAAACTGCTGTCTTTAGTTTACCACACAAGTTAGTTGTATGCAACTATATTTTTTCCTGATTGCAGCGGCACGCATCCGGCTGCGATGCGTCCCACTGTAGATATGCCCGGCTCCCCCGGGGCAGAACTGCGCTGCCCTCGGGAAGCCGAATTGCCGTCTCACATCTTTCAAGAAGCAGTGTAGTGGGAGAGGAAGAGCTTGGTGCGTTCCTCCCGGGGATGCTCGATCACCTGATGCGCCGGGCCATGTTCCACAATCACACCGCCGTCCATGAAGATGATCTCGTCTGCCACATCGCGGGCAAAGGCCATCTCATGGGTGACGATGATCATGGTCATGTGCCGCTCGGAGAGCGCACGGATGACCTTGAGGACCTCCCCAGTCAGCTCCGGGTCCAGGGCCGAGGTGGGCTCGTCAAAGCAGAGGATGTCCGGGTTCAGGGCCAAAGCCCGAGCGATGGCCACCCGCTGCTGCTGCCCGCCGGAAAGCTGATCGGGATAGTTGCCCATCCGATCCTGGAGTCCCACCTGGGTCAGAAGGTCTTCCGCTCTGGCGCGAATTTCCGCCAAAATCTCCTTCTTCCGTGCCTTATAGTCCGGCTGCTCCCGGGCCAGCAGCTCACTGGCCAGCATCACATTCTCCAGTGCTGTATACTGGGGAAACAAGTTAAAATTCTGGAATACCAAACCGAATTTCAGCCGCTTTTTGCGGATTTCCCGGTCAGATGCCTTGGTTTTCACAGCGCCGTCCAGCAGCAGCTGTCCGTCCACATGGATGGTGCCGCTGTCAGGGCTCTCCAAAAAGTTGAGGCACCGCAAAAGGGTAGTCTTACCGGAGCCGGAGGAGCCGATGATGGCCAGGGACTGTCCCTGCTCCAAGGTAAAATTGATATCCTTGAGGACCTGGGTGTCGCCAAAGTGCTTTTCCAGGTGCGAGACTTCCAGCATTGCCATGGGGTTCCCTCCTTACACGCGATAGTAGCTGAGCTTTTTCTCCACCCAGCCAAACAGCAGCGTCAGCACGCCGTTGAATACCAGGTAGTAGACGCCCGTGAAGAACAGCGGCCAGACCAAGCCCTTCTTCATAAACCGGTCTCCGGCCCAGATGACTTCCGTCAGGGCAATGGTGTTGGCCAGGGAAGTGTCCTTGACCAGGGTAATGATCTCGTTGGACATGGGGGGCACGATCCGGCGAATCAGCTGCGCCAGCTTGACCTTAAAGAAAATTTGACTCTTGGTCATGCCCAGCACCAGGCCGGCCTCGGTCTGGCCCCGGGGGATGGACTGGATACCGCCCCGATAGATTTCTGAGAAATAACAGGCGTAGTTGATAATAAACGCCACCGCCGCCGCCCAAAACCGGCCATTGGAAAACGCCCAGATGTTATGACCCAGCTGGCCGGGAACGTAGAAAATGATACTCAGCTGCAGCAAGAGCGGCGAGCCCCGGAAGATCCACACCAGCACCCGGCAGAAGCCGCTGAGCGGCGGAAACTTGCTCATGGAGCCGAAGGAGATGATAAGCCCCAGGGGCAGCGCCCCCAAGAGCGTGACGCAAAACAGCGCCAGCGTCACCAAAAAGCCCTCGTTGAGGGACGCAATCACAGTACCAAACATCCAAATTCCTCCAATAAAGCGTGGGGCAATGTCTCCAGCGCGCCAGAGTCGGGAAAATCCCCGCCGGGTCGCACAGGGCGTTGATCGTGCAAAAGAGCCAGGGCGCTTGACCCTGGCTCTGGGTGGGTGCAGTGATTATTGGGCGATGACGGCGTCCTGCACGCCGTAGGTTTCGGCACAGGCCATCATGGAGCCGTCGGCATAGGCAGCTGCAAAGAACTCATTGAGCGCAGCCGTCAGGTCGGAGCCCTGGCGGAACCCGACGCCGTATTCTTCCGTGGTCAGCTCCACCGTGTGGACCAGGTCGGCGTTGTTGGTGCCCTCGCCGATCATGGCGCCGGCCATCAGCAAGTCGATGATGCAGGCGTCGGAGGTGCCGGAAGTGACCTCCATCAGCGCGTCAGCCTGTGTATCCACAGCGATGTAATTGAAGCCCTGTTCCACGGCGGCAGCTTCACCGGCGGAGCCGGATTCCACTGCGAAGTTGAGGTCCATGCAGGCCTCGGCGCTGTCCAGGCCCTCGGCCTTGTCGGACTTGACCACCACCACCTGGGCGTTGTTGCAGTAAGCGTTGGAGCAGCTCATGGTACTGGTGGTTTCCTCGGTGAGGGTCATGCCGTTCCAGACGCAGTCAATGTTCTTGCTGTCCAGCTCCATGGCCTTGGTGTCCCAGTTGATCTCCACGAACTGCGCTTCGACGCCCAGGCTCTCGGCAAAGGCCTTGGCCATATCGGCGTCAAAACCGATCCACTCGCCGTTCTCCTGGTAGTCCATGGGGGCGAAGTCGGTGATGCCGACGATCAGCGTGCCCTTCTCCTGGACATAGGCCTTGTCGGAAGCGCTGTCGGTCTCAGCGGTTTCGGCAGTGTCTTCCGTGGTCGCGGGTTCGCCGGTCTCAGCGGTATCGGAAGCAGGGGTATTGTTAGAGCAAGCCGCCAGCGAGAAAACCAGCAGCGCAGCCAGCAGCAGAGCAATCCATTTTTTCATTTCATTTCCTCCTCACTGTCAGCATCTCGCTGACACGCTGGTATTTTAGCACGGTAAAGAGCTAATGTAAATACCACAACTTTCACAAATCTACCCCATCTTATCTCAAATATTTTAGCAGAAATTATAAATCGCCGGCGGACACGGCGGCCCACCGGCGATTGCATGCTCTTATAATACCTTGCTCAAAAACTCCCGCAGGCGGGGATTTTGTGGGTTGCCGAAGACCTGCTCCGGTTTTCCCTCCTCCAGAATATGCCCCTGGTCCATAAACAGCACGCGGCTGCCCACCTCCCGGGCAAAGCCCATTTCATGGGTCACGACCACCATGGTCATGCCCTCATGGGCCAGCTCCTTCATGACGTCCAGCACCTCACCCACCATTTCCGGGTCCAGGGCCGAGGTGGGCTCGTCGAAGAGCATCACCTTGGGCTTCATGGCCAGAGCGCGGACAATGGCGATGCGCTGCTTCTGGCCGCCGGAGAGCTGGGCGGGATAGGAATCGGCCCGGTCAGCCAGGCCCACCCGGGCCAGCAGCCGCAGCGCCTCAGCGTCGGCCTCGGCCTGGGTCATTCGCTTGGTGCGCACCGGCGCCAAGGTGATATTCTTGCGGATGGTCATGTTGGGGAAGAGATTGAAGTGCTGGAACACCATGCCCATTTGGCAGCGGACGGCGTTGATGTCCACCTTGGGGTTGGTAATGTCGGTACCTTCAAAGGTGATGGTGCCCTCTGTCGGCGTCTCCAACAAGTTCAAGCACCGCAGGAAGGTGGATTTGCCGGAGCCGGAGGGGCCGATGACGACCACCTTTTCACCGGCGTCGATGTGCTGGTCGATGTGGTCCAGCACCAGGTTGTCGCCGAAGGATTTGCACAGTCCCTTAACGTCGATCACTTTGCCGCAGCCTCCTTTCCAGCTTGCCCTGGAGCCCAGTGAAGATCATCACCAGCACCAGATAAATGCAGGCCGTACCCACCAAGGGGAACATCTGCTCATAGTTCCGGTCGGCAATGGCCCTGGCAAAATACAGGACCTCCTTGCCGCCGATGACGCTGATGAGGGATGTATCCTTGAGCAGAATGATAAATTCGTTGCCCAGGGCCGGCAAAATGGCCTTGAATGCCTGGGGAATGACGATAAAGCGCATGGTATCGGCATAGCCCAGACCCAGGGAACGGCCCGCCTCGGCCTGGCCGGGGTCCAGGGACATCAAGCCGCCCCGGATGATCTCGGCCACATAGGCGCCGGAGTTGATGCCCAGGGTCAGCGTGCCCACCAGGGTAAACTGGCGGCTGGACTTGAACACTACAAAGCTCATAATCAGCAGCTGCACCATCATAGGCGTGCCGCGGATGATGGTCACATAGACCTGACAGATGGCGTTGACAATGCCCAGGAGCCAATTCCGCTGCCCAATGCGCTGCTGGTCGTGAGCCGTGCGGATTACCGCAACGACGACGCCCAGCACGATACCCAGCAGCAGCGCCATGGCGGTGACGATCAGCGTGACGCCGACGCCCTCCAGATATTGCTGCCAGCGATTTCCGTCGATAAATGCCTGGTAGAATTTCACAAAGGCCTCCTGCCAAGCGGGCAGGGACTCGCCGGCCTTCATCATATCCTTCCAGATAATATAGTTCTGTGTTAGATCCATGGCCATCCCCTTTCATTCTCTCTATATGCCGAAAAAGGCGGCAGTGTGCCGCCCTTTTCGGACTTATTCGGAATTATTCCGCAGTGATATAGGTGTCGATGATGCCCTGGACGGTGCCGTCGGCGATGAGCTCAGCCAGCGCGCCATTGATAGCATCCAGCAGGGCGGTGTTGCCCTTGGCCACGCCGATGGCGTAGTCCTCGGTGACCCACTCGGTGTCCAGGATCTTCAGACCGGGGTTCTCGGCCACGAAGCTCTGGGCGGGGGCGTTGTCGATGATGACGCAGTCCACCTGGCCGTTCTTCAGCGCCTGGACAGCGGACAGGCCGTTGTCAAAGCCGATGACGGCATCCTCGCCGTAGCCGCCGTTCTCAGGCGTGTCGGAGGCGTAGGTGTAG
>DVHE01000038.1 GCA_018712245.1 Candidatus Avoscillospira avicola
ACTGGCCCGCGCGAAGCCGGGAAGGGGTGGGCAGTATGGGGCGGGACGGCCCGGTGGAGCGTAACGGCTCGGGCGATGCCTCTCCTTGGGATGCACGCCGCGGGACCCAGTGGGGGACCGGGGGCCGCAGCCCCCGGCGCGTTTTGGGGACTTTTCCGCGGTGAAAAGTCCCCCGCCGGAGGCTGGAGAGAGACTGCCAGTGCGCAGACGCCACCCCGGCTGCTGAGGCCGCTGCGTTTGCCGGAGGCGCTTAAACAACGCGGCCAGGCGGGCGGCTGATAGCCGCCCCTACGGTGAGGACGGGAAATTCGCACGCAAAACTGCTGTGTGCGGCGTCCAGCCCCTGTTCCGAAGCAGTTCGTGCGGCCTTAGTGAAAACCCCTGTAGCCGTAACGGCCATCCGATTCCACTGGCCCGCGCGAAGTCGGGAAGGGGTGGGCAGTATGGGGCGGGACAGCCCGGTGGAGCGTAACGGCTCGGGCGATGCCTCTCCTTGGGATGCACGCCGCGGGGCCTAATAGGGGACCGGGGGCCGCAGCCCCCGGCGCGTTTTGGGGACTTTTCCGCGGTGAAAAGTCCCCCGCCGGAGGCTGGAGAAAGACTGCCAGTGCGCAGACGCCACCCCAGCTGCTGAGGCCGCTGCGTTCGACGGAGGCGCTCAAACAACGCGGCCAGGCGGGCGGCTGATAGCCGCCCCTACGGCGCAGGCGCTCTTGCGGGGCGGGCATACAAAGCCCCGGGCTGCACAGCAAAACCGTGGGTGGAAACCGCCGTTTTGACGGTTCCCACCCACGGTTTTTTGACTGCGTATTCCAAACGCGCGGCTTGCCGCAGGGCATTTGGTTCAGTCCAGGTTGATCTGGCTCTTGGAGTTGCGCAGCCGGGCCATGGCCCGGGCCAGCAGCAGCTTGTTGACCTTGAACTCGCTCATGCTCTTGGCCTGGCGCAGATGCTCGGTGGCCAGCTCCTCCAGGCGGCGG
This sequence comes from Candidatus Avoscillospira avicola, assembly GCA_018712245.1. Lineage (GTDB taxonomy): Bacteria > Bacillota > Clostridia > Oscillospirales > Oscillospiraceae > Avoscillospira > Avoscillospira avicola. The sequence continues at coordinate 981 of DVHE01000038.1, forward strand.
GCGCGGTTGACGTCTACCTCCTCGGGCCACTCGCAGGTCTGGGCGAAGAGGATGATCCCCGCGGCGGAGATCTCCATGTAGCCCTCGGAGTTGACGGCTTCCTTCCACACGCCGTCCACCCGGAATTTCACCGTGCCGGCCCGGAGGGCCGCGATCATGGGGGCGTGGTTTTTGAGGATGGTCCACTGGCCGTCCGGGGCCTCAAAGGTCAGGGCGTCCACCTGGCCGGAGAAGAAGTGGCGCTCCGGCGTGAGGATCTCCAGCTGGAAGGTGTTAGCCATGCTGCTCCAGCTCCTTTGCCTTGGCGATGGCCTCGTCGATGTCGCCCACCATAAAGAAGGCGCTCTCGGGCAGGTCGTCCACCTGGCCGTCCACGATGGCCTTGAAGCTGCGGATGGTGTCCTTCAGCGGGACAAAGCGGCCCGGCTGACCGGTGAAGGTCTCGGCCACGTTCATCGGCTGGGAGAGGAACATCTGAATCTTCCGGGCGCGGTAGACGATCTTCCGGTCCTCTTCGGCCAGCTCCTCCATGCCCAGAATGGAGATAATGTCCTTCAGCTCGTTGTAGCGCTGGAGGCACTCCTGGACGCGGCGGGCCACTTCATAATGCTCCTGGCCGACGATCTCCGGCGTCAGGATGCGGGAGTTGGACTCCAGCGGGCTGACGGCGGGGTAGATGCCCATTTCCGCCACCTGGCGGGAGAGGACGGTGGTGGCGTCCAGATGGGAGAAGATGGTGGCCGGGGCCGGGTCGGTCAGGTCGTCGGCGGGGACGTAGATGGCCTGGACCGAGGTGATGGAACCGTTCTGGGTGGAGGCGATGCGCTCCTCCAGCTCGCCCAGCTCGTTGGCCAGGGTGGGCTGGTAGCCCACGGAGGAGGGCATCCGGCCCAGCATGGCCGAGACCTCGTTGCCGGCCTGGACGTAGCGGAAGATGTTGTCGATGAAGAGCAGCACATCCTGGCCCAGCACGTCGCGGAAGTACTCCGCCATCGTGAGGCCCGTCATGGCCACCCGCATCCGGGACCCGGGCGGCTCATTCATCTGGCCGAAGGCCATGGCGGTGTTTTTCAGGGCGCCGGAGGCGGTCATGTCGTGGATCAGGTCGTTGCCCTCGCGGCTGCGCTCGCCGACGCCGGTGAAGACGCTGTAGCCGCCGTGGGCCTTGGCGATGTTGTAGATCAGCTCCATGATGAGGACCGTCTTGCCCACGCCGGCGCCGCCGAACAGGCCGATCTTGCCGCCCTTGGCGTAGGGCGTCAGCAGGTCGATGACCTTGATGCCGGTCTCGATGAACTCGGTTTTGGGGTTAGTGTCGTGGAAGGTGGGGGCGTCGCGGAAGATGGGCCAGCGCTCCTGGGCCGCGATTTCGCCGCCGCGGTCAATGGGCTGGCCCAGGGCGTCCACCACCCGGCCCAGCACCGCCTCGCCCACGGGCACGGTGATGCAGCGGTGGGTGTTTTCCACCGTCATGCCGCAGGAAAGGCCGTAGGTGGCGTCCAGGGCGATGCAGCGCACCGCGCCGGGCCGCTCGAAGGCGGCGACCTCCATGTGGACGCCGTTCTCTGCCACCAGCAGGTCGTGGAGGCGGTAGGTTTCCTGGGACGGGTAGCGCACCGTCAGCACGGGGCCGTTGATCCGCTCAATCATCGCCCGGTCAGGCTGATTGTCCATATTGTTGGCCTCCTTGTGGGGATTGGTTTCGTGGGCTTCCTCCAGGGCGACGCTGCCGCCGGCGATCTCGGTGATCTCCTGGGTGATCTTGGTCTGCCGGGCCATGTTCAGCCGGAGGCTGAGCTTTTTCATCAGCTCGTCGGCGTTCTTGGTGGCGCTCTGCATGGCGTTCATCCGGGCGAAATGCTCGGCGGCGTAGGCCTGCACCAGCGCGCCGAAGACGCGGGAGGTGATGAACTGCGGCACCAGCTGGTCGAAGACCTCCTGGGGCGAGGGGGTGTAGATGGCGCCCTGGAGGTCGTTGGAGGAGGGGACGTTCTGAAAGTCCGTCAGGCGGATGGGCAGCACCCGCTGCATGATCGGGCGGTTGACCACCTTGCCGCTGACGGAGTAGAGGGTGAAGATCACGCAGATCTCATCCACCTGCCCGGAGTCGAACAGGTCGATCACTTCCTGGGAAAGCTGCATGGCGTTGTAGAGCGAGGGGTTCTGGGCCATGCCCACCACCTCGTAGTCCGGCACGATGCCCTTTTTGCGGAAGAAGTGGTCCGCGATAACGCCGACGGTGGCGATGTGGCTGCCGGGGTAGCGCTGGATCTGCTGGTAGGCAAACTGGAGAATCTCGTCGTTGTAGCTGCCGGCCATGCCCTTGTCGCCGGCGATGACGATGTAGGCGCGGCGGTGGCCGCGGTGGGTGTCCAGGTAGGGGTGGGAGATGTTCTGCGAGGACATGAGAATGTCCTTCATGGTGCTTTGGAGCTTCTCAAAGTACACCTGGTTGTAGGGGATATACCCGGCGAACTTGCGCATCTTGGCCGAGGAGACCATCTCCATGGCGTTGGTGATCTTCCGGGTCTCGCCGACGGCGCTGATGTGGTGCCGGATCTCGCTGACGTTCTCCATACTCAGCCCTCGTACGCGCTGGCGAAGGCGGAGATGGCGGCAGTCAGCGTCCGCTTGCCGGTGGGGCTCAGGCGCTTGGAGGTGTCGATGGTGCGCATGACGTTGGCGCAGCTGTCGTAGAGATGCTCCAAAAGCCGCGTTTCAAAGCCGCCGATGGACTTGGCGGGGATGTCTTTGAGCAGATTGCCGCCGTAGGCCAGCAGCAGGGCCACCTGGGCCGAGAGCTTCAAAATCACCTGGCGGGGCTGCTTCAAAAGCTCGGTCATCCGCGCGCCGCGCTCCAGAAGGCGGCGGGTCTCGGCGTCCACGTCGGCGCCGAACTGGGCGAACACCGCCATATCCCGGTACTGGGCCACCTCCAGCCGGAGGCTGCCGGAGACATCGCGCATGGCGGGGTGCTGGGCGCTGCGGCCCACGCGGGACACCGACAGGCCCACGTTGACCGCGGGGCGCACGCCGGCGTGGAACAGCTCGCTCTCCAGGAAGATCTGGCCGTCGGTGATGGAGATGACGTTGGTGGGAATGTAGGCGGAGATGTCGCCGGCCATAGTCTCCACGATGGGCAGGGCCGTCATAGACCCGCCGCCCAGTTCCGCCGAGAGCTTGGCGGCCCGCTCCAGAAGTCGGGAGTGGAGATAGAAGACGTCGCCGGGGTAGGCCTCGCGGCCCGAGGGCCGCCGGAGCAGCAGCGACATGGTCCGGTAGGCCACGGCGTGCTTGCTGAGGTCGTCGTAGACCACCAGCACGTCCTTGCCCTGGTACATGAACGACTCTGCGATGGAGCAGGCGGCGTAGGGCGCCAGGTATTGCAGCGCCGCCGAATCCGCCGCCGTGGCCGCCACGACCACCGAGTGGGCCATGGCGCCGGCCTCGGTGAGCTGCTGGACCAGGTTGGCCACCGATGCGGCCTTCTGGCCGATGGCGCAGTAGACGCAGATGACACCGCTCTCATTCTGATTGAGCATGGTCGAGAGGGCGATGGTGGTCTTGCCGGTCTGGCGGTCCCCGATGATCAGCTCCCGCTGGCCGCGGCCAATGGGGATCATACTGTCGATGGCCAGGATGCCGGTCTCCATGGGGGTGTCCACCGGGGAGCGGTCCATGATGGCCGGGGCGGGGCGCTCCACCTCCTGGTAGCCGCTGGGTTTCAGAGGCAGGCCGTCCAGAGGGCGGCCGATGGGGTCCACCACGCGGCCCAGCAGCTCCGGGCCCACGGCCACGTCGCTGACGCGGCCGGTCCCCCGGACCACCGAACCGGGGACGACGGTGTCGGCCTTGCCCAGCAGGGCCGCGCCGACGCCGGTGAGGCTCATGTCCAGGGCCATGCCGTAGACATCGCCTTCGAATTCCAAAAGCTCGCCGTACTTGGCGTGGGGCAGACCCGACACGTGGACGATGCCGTCCTGGACGGATTCGACCCGTCCGTATTCATACGTGACCATTTCCGGCGCGTAGTCCCGGAGCCGTTCCTTGAGGCAAGCGCCGATGGCATTATCAAATTGCAGCATAAAAACCTCCAAATCAGGAGAGCTTTTTCTTCAGGGTGTCCAGCTGGGCGGCGTAGCTGAAGTCGTAGACCCGCCCGTCCACGTAGGCGGCGTAGCCGCCGATGAGGCGCTCGTCCACCTCCACGGTGAGGGAGAGTTCGCAGCCCAGCAGGGCCTCCAGCTGCGCGCGGATCTGATCCAGGCTCTGCTGGTCGGTCTCCATGGCGATTTTCAGCGTGCCGGACTTCTTGCCGACCTTGCGCACCTCGCCGGAGAGCAGGCGGCGCTTGGTGGCGTCGTCAAAGCGCAGCACCCGGCCCGCCATATCCACGGCCAGGTCGGTCAGTTCGTCCTTGGCGGCGTCCATGGCCCGCTGCTTGTAGTCCTGGGCCTCCTGCTTGGCCTGGCTGAGGAGCTTGCCGGCAGAGGCCTTGGCCTCCTTCTCGATGTCCTCGGCCCGCTCGGCGCCCTCCCGGTAGCCCTTGGCGATGATGGCCTGGCACTCGCTCTCGGCCTGGGAGAGCTTCTGGGCGTAGTCAGCCTGGAGCTGCTCCGCCTGGGCCTTGGCGGCCTCAGCTGCCTGCAGCTGGGACTGAATCTGCGCCTCCCGGGCGGCCATGAACTTGCGCACCGGCTGGAAGAGCAGCGTCTTGAGAATCAGAAACAGCACCACGAGATTGACGATGTGGATCGCCAGATCAATGGGATAGAGTTCCATAGGGGCCTCCTTTAGCGCATGGTGAAGATCATGATGAGGGCGGTGACGAAGCCGTAGATGGCGCAGGACTCGGTCAGAGCCAGGCCCATGATGAGGATGGACTGGATCTTGCCGGAGGCCTCAGGCTGGCGGGCGGTGGCATCGACAGCTTTGCCGGTGGCCATGCCCATGGCGAAGCCGGCGAAGGCGCAGGGCAGCAGGGCCAGGGCGGCAGCGAGAGCGATAGTTCCGAGATTCATAGTGTATTCCTCCTGAAATATTGAAACGTGAATGGTGAATAGGGGTCGTAGGGGCGCGCATTGCGCGTCCGCTTGGCTGCGGTTTCCGGGCGGTCACTGCAACGGGACCCGCCTGCGGCGGGTACGGGCCGATGAAGGCATCGGCCCCTACGAGGTGCCCGCGGCAGCGCAGCAGCCAGCGGTTTCGCCGTAGGGGCGGCGATCAGCCGCCCGCTTGCCAGCGATTTCCGAGCGGTCGTGGTACACGCACCGGGAAGTAAGTGGATCGTGCGTAATTGCCCTGCGGGCAATTACTCCACGGCCTCGCCGATGAAGGTGAGGGTCAGGGTGACGAAGATAAAGGCCTGAATCAGCGGGTGGAAGACGTTGAAGTAGAGGCCCACCACGCTGGGCACCGCCACGGCGTAGGAGCCCATGGCGAAGTACAGAAGGTCCATGACGATCAGGCCGCCCAGCATATTGCCGAAGAGCCGGCAGGCCAGGGAGACGGGGATGGCCAGGTCACTGACCAGGTTCATGGGGTTCCGATAGCGCTTGAGCCGTCCGCCCACGCCCTTGACCTTCAGGCCGTAGTAGTTGATCAGCACGAAGGTGATCAGGGCCATGGAGAAGGTCATGGTGATGTCCGAGGTGGGGGCGCGGACGCCGAACAGCTCCAAAATGGCGCTGCCCACCATAAAGGCGGCCACGGTGAAGAGGTAGGCCGGCAGATTGTTGCCCAGGTCGCCCACGTTGCTCTTGGTGTACTTGACCAGGTTCTCCACCATGATCTCCAGCACGTTCTGGGCGCCCTTGGGGGTCTCCTGCATCCGGGGGATGACGGTCAGCCGCAAAATCACGGCCACCAGCGTCAGAGCCGCCATGATGATCCAGGTGTAGACCACGGTCATACTCAGGCTGAAGCCGCCCACGTCCACGCGCTCCGCCCAGATTTCCACGTTGAAGCTGCCCCGCTCTTTGACGCCGAAGGCCAGCTCCAGGACCTTGACGATCAGGAGCCACAGACCCAGGAGCATCACCACGGTGGGAAGCCGCGGCTTTTTCTTGGGCTTGGCGCCCTCGGGCGCCGGCGCGGCGGCCCAGCGGGCCAGGGCGTCCCGCCGCCACAGCCAGCCGGCCAGGGCGATCACGGCGCCCACGCCGGCCAGAATCAATCTAGTTGTCATCGTTATCACCTGTGCCTTTCTTTGGGGCGGCCTGCCGCCGCAGGCGGAGGACCTCCCCCGCCGCGCCGACGATCAGCGCCGCCACCATGGCCGCGGCGCACACCGCCAGGCGGTCTGCCGCCAGCCATGCGCAGCTCAAAAGCCCCACCAGGGGGCAGAAAAACTGCACGACAAACAGCCAAACCTTCAGCGTCCCGCCGCCCAAACTCCGCACGCCGCGGATCAAAAGGGCGATCTGCCCGGCGCCAAAGGCCAGACCCAAAATCAGGGCCAAAAGCGTATGCAAGGCATCCTCTCCTCTCGGCATTCCGGCGCCCGTCCGGCACCGGGAAAGTCTACCGTGACGGGCAAAAATAGCAAAGGAACGGGCTGCCATGCAGACCCGTTCGCACAAACCTGATCCATTGAAGCAATGGCGTGGCGCCGGCACCCGCCCCGACGGGGCACGGCAGCTGCGGATGGATCATTTCTGAAGTAAATTATATGTATCCCATTTCTAATTGTCAACCTGAACAAAATCATTTGTAAAAACTAGTAGAAACGACGAAGCCAACCGGGAGAAATCCTGTACAGTATGTTGCAACTAAAGTTGCTAAATCTCGCAAAACAAGGGAGGAAACAGAGGAAAAGGTCGAGAAATGTCACAATATGGAGATGGTTTCCAGTTTGGACGCCCCGGCCTCCCAGACCCTCCGCAGACGTCGGGAGAGGGGAGCGGGTGCCTAAGCAGGGCACGCCGCACCGGGGACGTGCTGTAGGGGCGGCTATCAGCCGCCCGCCTGGCTGCGTTGTTTGAGCGCCTCCGTCGAACGCAGCAGCCTCAGCAGCCTCAGCAGCCGGGGTGGCGTCTGCGCACTGGCAGTCTTTCCCCGGCCTCCGGCGGGGAACTTTTCACCGCAGAAAAGTTCCCCAAATGCGCCGGGGGCTGCGCTGCACTGCGGAGACACCTCTCCGTCAGGCCTGCGGCCTGCCACCTCCCCTCAAGGGGAGGCTTGGGCCGTTACGCTCCACCGGGCTGTCCCGCCCCATACTGCCCACCCCTTCCCGGCTTCGCGTGACCCAGTAGAATCGGCCAGCCGTTACGGCTACTCTGGTTTCCTCAAAGGCCGCACCCACTGCCCTGGAACGGGGGGGCAGCAATTGCACACAGCTGTATTTTGCGCAATCTCTCCATTTTCGCCGTAGGGGCGCGCATCGCGCGTCCGTGCCGCGTCAGCGGCCTTTCGCGGAGGGTACGGTGGCGGCGAAGGGTCGTTTGTCCCGCCGCACCCAAGGCTCCCCTTGTGCCCAAGGGGAGCTGTCTCGCGAAGCGAGACTGAGGGGATGGAGCGCGGACGACCCGTACCTGCTTACGCACGGCTCTGTCAGCCCTGCGGGCCTTCTTTCATGGGGCGGCTTGGGCTGGTTCATTCGACGGAGGCGCACAGGTATTGCGGCCTAGCGGACGCGCGATGCGCGCCCCTACGGCAGCACCGGAGGCCTGGTGGGTGTAGGGACGATGCCTTCATCGGCCGAACCCGGCTTCGGCGGGGCTGTTCAGCGAAAATCTTCGGGCGACGCCGGCGTTGGGACGCGCGATGCGCGGGATCTGCGGCGCAAAACCGGAGGCGGCGGGTACAGCGTGGCTCGGGTTCACCGAGGAAATGGCGCCGAAATATGAAATTTACCAATATTGTCCACCGAATTTGACCCAAATTATACAATTGACAAATAGAATCCTTCCCTGTACAGTCTTAATTAACCTGGAAAATTTCTGCATTTTCGTATGAGCCATATGATAGAAGTAGTCACATCATGACAAGCAATCATCGCAGATACACAGTATGGTGGAGGAAGCCTGGATGGAACCGATCATCGAAGTGAAAGGACTCTGCAAAAAATACAAGAGCATGGACGGATATGCCGTTCGGAATATGAATTTTTCCGTCCAGCCCGGGGAAATTGTCGGCGTGCTTGGCCCCAACGGGGCGGGAAAAAGCACCCTGATCAAAATGCTGCTGGGGGTGATCCGCCCCACCTCCGGAGAGATTTCCGTGATGGGGAAAGCGCCCACTTCCTTCCGCAACGCTGACAAAGCCAAGCTCGGCGTTTACCTGGGCGGCAAATCCAACCTGATTTATCACCTGCCGGTCCTCGACAGTGTGCGGCTGTTTCAGAGCATTTACAAAGTGCCGAAAGAGACCTTTGCGCGAAATCTGGCCCGATATGCCGCGCTGCTGCAATGTGACGGCTATTTACACCAGCGGGTCGCTACACTGTCGCTGGGCCAGCGGCTCCGGGCGGAGCTGCTGTGCATTCTGATTTACGAGCCAAGTCTGCTCATTCTGGACGAGCCGACCCTGGGCCTGGATATCGAGGGCAAGCGGCAGATTCGGGATATGTTTCATCAGCTGGTGACAGATAAGCGGCTCAGCGTAGTGATCACCACCCACGACGTCCATGATATACAGCGGCTTTGCAGCCGCATTCTCATGGTGTGCCAGGGCGAAAAGGTCATGGACGTGACCAGCGAGCGCTTTGACGAAATTCTGCGCAGGCACACCGTTCTGCTGACGGACGCGGCGCTGAACCCCTTACCGGAAGGCGTCCAGTATGTGGAGCAGGAAAACGGCTGCTGCCGCTACCTGGTCCCGGCGGAGCTGGCCGAGCAGGTAAAAGCGGCCGTGCAGCGTCTTCCCTACCGGCAGCTCCGGCAGGAAGCGCCCCGGGTGGAGGATATTCTCTATGCATATTATCGCTAGATATCTCGGCCTATCCATCAAGAAAAACTTCGCTTATCGGGCCAACGGGCCGTTGGTTGTCCTGGATGAGATTATGGACTGTGCCGCGCTGTGGCTGTTTTGGGCCTCTCTGATGGAGCTGGATCTGACGCTGTCCGGGTGGACCGACCAATCGCTGGGGGCCTTTATGGGCTTTTCGCTGATCTCTTCGGCGGTTTCCACGCTGTTCGTCGGCGCCTGGGACATCCAAAGCCGCGCCGCCAACGGGACGCTGGATTCGTATCTGGTCAAGCCGTGCAACCCGGTGCTGCTGATCTTGCTGGAGCGGGCCAACTTCCTTCGGTTTCTGGTCACGTTCCCCATCGGGGTGGGCCTGGCGGTATGGCATACGCCCTGGAAGCACGCCGGAGCGCTGGCGTTGGGGATCGGATTGTGTATTTTGTCCACGGCGCTGTTGGAGCTGGTTGTCCTTGCGCTGTATGAGCTGGCGTTCTGGCTGAAGAAGGTAGACAGCTTCGTCACGGTGTTCCAGTCCGCGCTGTCCATCCGAAGGTATCCGCTGATCTTCTTCGGCAAAAAGCTGGCGCTCTTTTTCACCTATGTGCTGCCGGTGGCCTTCGTCGCCACGATCCCCACAGAGCTGGTCGCCGCGGAACACCCTGCGTGGAGTCTGCTGGCGATCATCGGCCCCGCAGCCGGAATTTCAACACTGGTTTGGCTTTTGTGGCGCGCAGGAAGGAGTCGGTATGAATCTGCCAATTAACAGGGGATACCTGCTCGGCGCCTGGCTGGAGGTAAAGCAGCGGAAATGGTTCAGCGCGGACTTTTTCCTGTCGTATGCGACGATATTTCTCCAGTCCTGCCTATACTTCCTGGTCTTTCAGGCTGTCTTTCTCCATTCCGCCAAAGTGGATTCCAAAGAAGTCACCATCTATTATATTGTAATCAGCATTGTGGCCCAGACGGTATCCTCCGGATTGTATGTTGCGTACAACCATATGGAAGCCATCAACTCCGGCGGGATCATCCCCTATCTGCTGCGGCCCCAGAGCTATCCTGTTGCGCAATATCTCGGCAGCCTGATGCAGACCGTCAGCCATCTGCTTGTCAATACAGCGCTGATTTTTCTGGTTTCTGTGCTGTTTGGATGCGTCATGCGGCTGGGCAGCGTTTGTCTGGGCGTGTTGTCCACCCTGCTGGGCTTTACCATCCTGTATCTCATTCAGGCGGTCATTGGATGCTGCGCGCTCTGGTTCCGCGACATCACCAGATTTCGGGACGTTGTCTATACCCTTCTGATGATGTTGGGCGGCAGGCTAATTCCCAGCAGTATGCTGTTCGGCGGATTAAAACAGGCCGTCTATTTCACGCCGCTGCCCTATGTCTATGATGTGCCGGTCAGGGTGTTTCTGAATCAGGGGGCACCGCTCCGCTTCCTGGGCATACAGCTCCTTTGGATTCTCCTGCTGGGCGGCGCCTACTGGTACCTGTTCCACTGTCATGTCCGGCAAAATATTGAGTTTGGCGGCTAGGCCCCTTCCTTTTAATTTGTGCGGCGGATTGCCCCTTCAAACGGTGCGGCGCAAGACCGGCGGCGGGCATCTGCCGTTCGCCCGGGATACCTCCGGGACGCAGCAAGGCCTCCCCTTACAAAGGGGAGGCCTTGCTGCGCACGCGGCGCGGGTTAGACGATATCTTTCAGAGCGCTGCCGCGGGCCTCGTCGGCGGCGCGGCGCAGGGCGGCCACGTCCTGGCCAGCCAGGATCATGCCGTAGAACTGCTCCACCAGCTGGGCGAAGGTGTGGTTCTCCGGCAGCTGGGAGACTTCGGTGAGAACGCGGCGGCAGGATTCCGCCGACTGCTCCCAGCCGGCCTCCTTGACGTAGCGCCACACGCCGGCAGCGGCGCCCACAGCCATGTAGGCCGGGACGACGCCCATCTCCACGGCCAGCTTGGCGGCGCCCACCAGCCGGTCCGCCGGGGAGAGCTTGCGGCCCGGGTCGCCGCCCACGCGGGCACAGGTATCGCCCAGGGCGCGGTTGGTGAAGCGGTGCAGGAGGTCCATCTTGTGGAGCATCAGCTGCTCCATCGGCACGCTGTAGCGCTTCGACAGAGCCATCAGGCTCTCATCCATGGCGCCCTCGGTGAGAATGCGGATCTCCGGCTGGTCGATGGCGTCGCAGATCAGCGAGAGGCCCATCAGATCGCCCAGGTAGGCGCAGGTGGCGTGGCCCATGTTGTGCAGGTACAGCTTGCGCTTGATGTAGAAGTCGAAGGGGGCAAAGGGCACCATGCCGGGGATGTTCGGGATCTCTCCCTTGAAGGCGGCGCCGTCGGTGGGGAGGAAACCGTAGCGCTCCACGCAGACCCGCAGCGGGTCGCCGTCCTTCATCTCCTCGGTCTGCACCGGCACCATCCGTCCGATGGAGGCCTCCACCAGGCCGACGGTCTCGTCAAACTTCTTGCACTCGTCCTCGGTCAGAAGCTCCTTGAGCATCTTCTCCAGGATCAGGTTGGCGTCCATCAGGTTTTCGCAGATGATGATATTGAGGGGGGCGTCGGTGCGGGCCCAGCGCTTGCGGAGGCCGGCGACGATGTTGCCCACGATGAACTTGAGAATCCGGGCGCCCACGGCGGTGGCCATGATGTCGCAGGAGGCGATGGCCTCGGCTGCGGCCTCGGTATCGTTGCCGTTGACCGCCGTGACCGGGGCGACGATTTCGTCCACATGGCCGGCGCTGGACACATAGCGGATGGGATACTGCCGCCGCTCCCGGAGCGCGTTCACCACCGGCTCGGCCACGTCGATAAATGTCACTTCATAACCGGCCTTGCTGAACAGGCCGCCGATAAATCCGCGGCCGATGTTGCCGCCGCCGTACATGACTGCTTGCATAGATTGCGTCCTTCCTCTCTGATAGGCAATGATGATGGGGCACAAAAAGATTTTCTAATCGTACGGGATGGTACGCTTTTACAATAACGCTTCCGGGCGGAAAAGTCCAGTATTATTTTTGCATGGCGGCGATCAGCTGGTCCCAAAGGGCCGAATAGTCCTCGTAGTGGTCCACCTCTTCCGGCTCCGCGAAATGCCGCCGGCCCACATAGAGCTGGTCGTAGAGCGGGTCGTCCAGGCCCAGCAGTTCGGAGACCGGGTAGACCTTGTCCTCCACGGAGAAATCGTCCTCCGCCGGGGAGGAGCCATCGGGGTTGGCCAGCACCTGGTACTGGGCCTGAAGGCCCTCGGGGTCATCGGTGATGAGGAAATAGTTTTCCTGGGTGGAGAGGTCCGCCAGCAGGGCGACTTCCATGGGGTTGTACATATTGCCTTCGGTGCCGGTGGTGTAGGCGCGGAGCTTCACCACGATTTTTCCGTCACCGTTGAGATCGCGGGCCTGGGCCTCCAGCGTGGACTGGATGGCGTCCGAGGCCTCCTGGGGCAGCGCATATTCGGTGATGACGCCCACCTGATAGTCCGGGTGGACGGTGGTGACGATGCTGTGAATCCAGTCGCCCACCAAGAACAGCAAAAAGGCGCCGATGATCAGATGCCATTTATAATAGTATAGGAAGTTGGAGAGCTTCTCCTTGAAGGTGTATTGTTTCTTGCCTTCCATTGCAGTTACCTCCATGGGCAATATATTTCTTCCTATTATATATGGCTCCGCCGCGTTTTCCAAGAGGCAGATGCGCGGCGGAGTCGTATGAAGGACAAAAAGGGCGGGGCAAGCCTCAGGGCCTGCCCCGCCGGAAAGTGTCCAAAGCGATGAAAAAACGATGACAAAGGCCGCCGCGATGGAGCTGCGGGATGTGTGCCGGGGCGTCACCGCCGGGGGGCGACGCTTTTGCGGGTGACGATGCGGGTGGAAAGCGAGACCTTCATCACGCCGGAGGCCTGAATCTGGGCGCCGGATTGGCCGCTGGTGATCCGGCGGTGGAGCAGCAACACGGCCTCGCGGCCCAGAGTCTCCTTGAAGGAGTGGACCGTGGTGATGGTGGGCTCCACCATTTCGCAAACCGGGATGTCGTCGAAGCCCATGACGGAGATGTCCTGGGGGACGCGGATGCCCTGGGCCGTCAGGGCGCGGATGGCCGCCGCGGCCACCACGTCGTTCTCGGCGAACAGGGCCTGGGGCAGGGAAGACCGCCCCTCCAGCCAGCGGCACAGGTCCAGATAGGCGCGGTCGGCGGCGATGTCCACGTCGATGATCTCCAGCGGATTTGGCGCGTCGGGCAGATGCTCCTCCAGAGCCATGCGGATGCCCTTTTCCCGGTCTTCAAAATTGGTGACGCGCTGCCGGGCCCGGAGATAGCCGAAGCTGGTGTGGCCCAGGTCGATGAGGTAGGAGATGGCCGACTTGGCGCCGAAGAGATTGTCGTTGCCCACGCAGTCCACATAGCTGGAAAAGAGGAAATTGTCGATCATCACCACCGGGAAGGGGATGTCCTGCCCGCTGACTAAGGGGAAGAGCTGGGCCTTGCGCATAAGCGTCAGATCGGTGCCTAAGACCAAAAGGCCGGCCAGATCACTGAGAATGTCCGACAGCTGTTCCGCAAAATCCCGGTTGGCGTAATAATAACGAATTAGGACGCGATAGCCTAATTGTTTAGCTTGCGCTTCGATTCCTTTTAGTACAAAGGTGTAAAAAGTGGACTCCTGGGCAATGCCCACAACTTGATCGACGTAAATCAAAAAGCAGAGGAGCTTTCCGTCTGCTGTGGCACTTTTTTGGTCATTATACCCCATTTCGGCGGCAGCGGCCAGAATTCTGTTTCTGGTAGCCTGACTTACGCCGGGCTTTCCGTTTAACGCGACTGAAACAGAGGCGGTAGAAACACCTAATTTCTTCGCAATGTCTTTCACTGTGACTCCTGCCATAAATCATCACCTCTTTTCCAATACTATAGTATATTTTGCACGAGAAAGCAAGGGGGGCAGACCGATTTGTTTCCGAAGTTTCCTGGGCAAAATGGATAAAAATGAAACTAACAATTTGGCTATCATTTACCTAGAAAACCTAAATTACTTCTGCTATAATATGGCTGTCGAAGAAGGGAGAGTAGGTACCGGCGTCCGGCCTGTTCGCCGCCCTAGCCTGCGTTCCGCCAACATCGGCCAGAACCTCCGGAAGGTGGTCAAGGGCCTGGTGCTGCCGGCCGCTGTCATCTTCGACGTGGTTTCCAAGAAGAACAAGTCCTGATAAATACAATACATAAATCAATCAAAACAATGAGGTGAAGCAATGCTGTATCTTGGTGTGGATTTGGGTACGTCTTCCGTCAAGGTCCTGCTGGTGGATGAGACGGGCGCGGTCAGAAAGACCGCCTCGCGCACTTACCCCCTGGAGTTCCCGCAGCCCGGCTGGTCCCAGCAGAACCCCGCCGACTGGTGGAACGCTGTCGTGCAGTGCGTCCCCGAGCTGCTGGAGGGGGAAGACAAGGCCCAGGTGGCCGGCCTTTCCGTGGGCGGCCAGATGCACGGCCTGGTGGTGCTGGATGAAAACGATCAAGTCATCCGCCCCGCCATCCTCTGGAACGACGGCCGCACCGGCCGGGAGACCGAGGAACTCAACGCCGACTTCGGGAAGGAAAAGCTCCTGTCCCTGGTGGGCAACATCGCCTTTGCCGGCTTCACGGCGCCCAAGCTCCTTTGGATGCGCCGCAACGAGCCGGAGCTGTTCCAAAAAATCAAAAAGATCATGCTGCCCAAGGACTATCTGGTCTACCGGCTGACCGGCGTCCACAGCTGCGACTACTCCGACGCCTCGGGTATGCTCCTGCTGGACGTGGCCAACCGCCGCTGGAGCCCGGAGCTGCTCAGCTACTGCTCCGTCACCGAGGAGCAGATGCCCAAGCTCTTCGAGAGCTACGAGTCCGTCGGCACGGTGCTGCCGGAAATCGCCGCCCAGCTGGGCCTGCCGGAAGGCGTGGTGGTGGCCGCCGGCGCCGGTGACAACGCCGCCGCTGCTGTGGGCACCGGCACCGTGGGCAACGGCTGCTGCAACGTGTCCCTGGGCACCTCCGGCACTGTCTTCATCTCTTCCGACGACTTCCGCCTGCCCCCGGAGGGCAACCTCCACGCCTTTGCCCACGCCGACGGCGCCTATCACCTGATGGGCTGCATCCTCTCGGCGGCCTCGGCCTACGGCTGGTGGACCAAGGAGATCCTCAAGGCCACGTCGGACAACGACGAGCAGAACCCCATCACCGACGAGGACCTGGGCCGCAATCCAGTCTTCTTCCTGCCGTACCTGATGGGCGAGCGCTCTCCCCACAACGATCCCGCGGCCCGGGGCGCCTTCCTGGGCATGAGCATGGACACCACCCGCTACCAGATGACCCAGGCGATCCTGGAGGGCGTCGCCTTCGCCATCCGTGACAGCGTGGAAATCGCCCGGTCCCTGGGCATCGAGATCACCGAGAGCGGCCTGTGCGGCGGCGGCGCCAAGAGCCCGCTGTGGCGCAAGATCATGGCCAACGTCCTCAATATGGAGATGCAGGTGCCGGTCCAGGAGGAGGGCGCCGGCTACGGCGGCGCGATCCTGGCCATGGTGGCCGCCGGGGCCTACGGCTCCGTGCGGGAGGCCTGCGAGAAGCTCAGAACGGAGCGGCGGATCTACAAGCCCGATCCGGCCATCGCCGCCCGGTATGAGAAGCGCTATCAGGTGTTCAAGTCGCTCTATCCTACGCTGAAAGCCGCCTATCCCACTCTGGCGGTAAAGGAGTAACCATGAAGATTTACAGCATATACGACGAAGCGTTCCGGCCCTACGGCAAGGTGCTGGAGGGCTACGACACGGCGGCGCTGACCGCCGCCCTGGAAAACGAGACGCCGCTGCCCGAGGGCGTTTCCTACGTCCCTGCCGAGCCGGCCCTGGAGAAGCTGCCCATCATGGCGGAGCTTTCCGACCGCGCTTACGGCGGCATGCCGGTCCAGCTGGGCTGGTGCAACGGCCACAATACCAAGCTCAACTGCCTGGAGTACCACCGCGACAGCGAGATCAACTTCGGCACCCGGGACTTCATCCTGCTGCTGGGCCTGGAGGGGGAGATCGGGGCCGACGGCCTCTTCGATACCGCGCTGACCAAGGCGTTCCTGGTCCCCGCCGGCGTGATGGTGGAGGTCTACGCCACCGCCCTGCACTACGCCCCCTGTGAGGCCAAGCAGGGCCAGGGCTTCAAGGTCCTGGTGGCCCTGCCCCGGGGCACCAACACCGATAAGCCTGCCTTCACCCCCAAGACCCGGGAGGATACCCTCCTGACTGCCCGCAACAAGTGGCTCCTGGCCCACGAAGAGTCCGACGAGGCCAAGGGCGGCGCCGTGGTGGGCCTCAAGGGCGTCAACGTCGATATCGCGGCGGACATCTGACCTGCCCAGGGCAGGGAAGAGCGCAGCGCGAAACGCTGCGCCCCTACGCCCCCCCTATAAGGAGATTTTGCAAAAAACTGCCGTGTGCGGCATCCACCCCACGTTCCGGGGAAGCTGGTGCGGCCTTAGTGAAAACCACAGTAGCCGCAGCAGCCCTCTGATTCTACTGGCCCGCGCGAAGCCGGGAAGGGGCAGGCAGTATGGGACGGAACAGCCCGGTGGAGCGTAACGGCCTGGGAAATGCCTCCTCTTGGGATGTACGCCGCGGGACCTAATGGGGGACCGGGGGCCGCAGCCCCCGGCGCGTTTTGGGGACTTTTCCGCGGTGAAAAGTCCCCCGCCGGAGGCAAACAAGTTCGCGCTGCCCTGCGCGCCCGCCGCCAACGCACCGGGGCGCAAGTAAATCTTGAAACGTGAATCATGAATCGTTGCGCCGGCGCCGCCGGCGTGACCCCATCACCAAACATACTAAAAAAGGAAGGTTATTATTATGCTGGGTTCCAACATTCCTGTCGTCAAGCTGGGCATCATCGCCGTCTCCCGGGACTGCTTCCCCATTGCCCTGTCCACCAAGCGCCGCGGCGCCATCGTCCAGGCCTACCGGGGCGAGGACCTCTACGAGTGCCCTGTGACCGTGGAGAATGAGACCGATATGCTCAAGGCCGTGGCCGACGTCAAGGCTGCCGGCTGCAACGCCCTGGTGGTGTTCCTGGGCAACTTCGGCCCCGAGACTCCCGAGACCCTGATCGCCAAGAACTTCGACGGCCCCTGCATGTTCGTGGCTGCCGCCGAGGGCGACGGCGACCTGATCGACGGCCGCGGCGACGCCTACTGCGGCATGCTCAACTGCTCCTACAACCTGGGTATGCGCCACCTGAAGGGCTATATCCCCGAGTACCCCGTGGGCACCGCCGCCGACATCGCCCAGATGATCGCCGACTTCGTGCCCGTGGCCCGCGCTGTCATCGGCGTAAAGAACCTGAAGATCATCACCTTCGGCCCCCGTCCCCAGGACTTCTTCGCCTGCAACGCCCCCATCAAGGGCCTGTATGAGCTGGGTGTGGAGATCGAGGAGAACTCCGAGCTGGACCTGCTGGTGGCCTACAAGGCTCATGCCAACGATCCCCGGATTCCCGCTGTCTGCGAGGACATGGCTAAGGAAATGGGCGAGGGCAAGTACTATCCTGACCTCAACGCCCGGATGGCGCAGTTCGAGCTGACGCTGCTGGACTGGGCCGAGCAGCACAAGGGCGCCCGGCAGTACGTGGCCTTCGCCGACAAGTGCTGGCCCGCGTTCCCCAGCCAGTTCGGCTTCGAGCCCTGCTATGTGAACTCCCGTCTCGTCACCCGGGGCATCCCCGTGGCCTGCGAGGTGGACATCTACGGCGCGCTGAGCGAGTACATCGGCATGTGCGTCTCCGGTGACACCGTCACCCTGCTGGATATCAACAACTCCGTGCCCAAGAGCATGTTCGATGAGAAGATCCAGGGCCGCTACAACGCCTACACCCTCACCGACACCTTCATGGGCTTCCACTGCGGCAACACCCCCTCCTGCAAGATGTGCGCCGACCGCGCCGTCAAGTATCAGCTGATCCAGCACCGCGTCCTCGAGCCCGCCGGCAGCGAGCCCGATATCTCCCGCGGCACCCTGGAGGGCGACATCGCCGCCAGCGACATCACCTTCTATCGCCTCCAGTGCGACAGCAACGGCGACCTCCGCTCCTACATCGCCCAGGGCGAGGTGCTGGACGTGCCCACCGGCTCCTTCGGCGGCATCGGCGTCTTCGCCATCCCCGAGATGGGCCGCTTCTACCGCCATGTGCTGGTGCAGAAGGGCTATCCCCACCACGGCGCCGTGGCCTTCGCCCACGTGGGCAAGTACCTCTTCGAGGTCTTCAAGTTCCTGGGTGTCAAGGACATCGCCTACAACCAGCCCAAGAACCTGCCCTATCCCACCGAGAACCCCTTCTGCTAATCGCGGGGTTTTGAACCATTCTCCCAACCTCCCCACGGGGGCGCCGCCAGGCGCCCCCGCTTTTTTGATAGAAAAATCCCGCCGGTATTGCCGGCGGGGTTGGAGACTGCAAAAACGTTGCCCCTAGGCGGGGGCGGGGCGAAAACGGGCCGCATACCCCCATTCCCCACCGTCGGGCGGCCCGCCTGGCCGCCCGCTAACCCGGGCCGCCCGAGCGCTTTCGCCGAACGCAAGCCAAAGCCTCCCCTTGCAGGACTCACCTCCAGGAGAGGCTTTTGGTGCGGCGGAACAAACGGCCTTCCGCAGCCATCGCACCCTCCATAAGAGGCCGCTGCGCGGCACGGACGCGCGATGCGCGCCCCTACGACGGAATCGCAACCCCGATGCGCTCGGCGGCAGCGTTCAAACAATGCACCCAGACGGGCGGCTGATAGCCGCCCCTACGGTGAAAATCGGAAAATTGTACAAAAAACGTAGGTTACGCACACCGAGCGCCGCGTGCCTGCGCCGCCCGGGCTGTCCGGCGCGCAAAAAAGCCGGGGAACAGGTCCCTCGGCTGTGCAATCATGGGAAGGCTGGCGCAGATGGGTGCGAAATAGCCCTTGATGAAATTGCCTACTCACTGCAATTCATCAAGGGCTATTCCGCTTCGAAGGTGGGTTCCATCGGTGCCTAACCTCGCTTTCTTCAATTTGGAAATGTACCTTTCCCTCTATTGTCTGATGGTACCGATTGCCGATCAGATAGGTCTTACATACACTGCCCTTCCGTTTCGCGGGAAACGAGGAAGATAGAGGTGGGAATTTCCAGTTTCTCTTGATAGAGTTTGAAAAATTCTTGAAGATCATTTCCTTTTGTGCTTTTATCATACTCCCGGAAGCGGTGTTTTTCAAGATGGAAAAATGGATAAAGAAGTTCGGAAAATTCTGTGCAGACAGGAGAAAACCAGGAAACACCGGGGCATTTCGTTGACTGCCTGCGAAGTCTGTGTTATAATAATAACGTTGGGGCGCCTTCGGCGCCCCTTTTTTCGGCCCTTCCAAAGACGGCGGGCCGGGCCCGCCGCTAGTCCTTAAGTGCCGCCAGCACGGCGCTGTGAATCAGGCCGTTGGAGGCGGCGACACCACTGCCGTGGTCCAGCGGCAGCGCGGCGCCGTCCAGGTCCGTGGCCTGTCCGCCGGCCTCGGCGACGATCAGAAGCCCGGCGGCGTAGTCCCAGGGCTGGAGCCGCCGCTCCACAAAGCCATCCTGCCGCCCGCAGGCCACGTAGCAGAGATCCAGCGACGCGCAGCCCATCCGCCGCACGTCCTGGCAGGCGTCAAACAGGCGGCGCATCAGCCGGAAGGAGTCGTCGGCCCAGGCCCGGTGGCCCGGCGCGGTGCCTACGGAAATCAGGCTCTCCCGCAGCGCGGCGGCGTCGCTGACCCGGATGGGGTGGCCGTTCAGGAAGCTGCCCCGCCCCAGCTGGGCGGTGAAGCATTCGTCGTGGTAGGGATCGTAGACCACGCCGAAGACCACCCGGCCTTCCTCGGCCAGCGCCAGGGAAATGGCGCTGAAGGAGAAGCGGTGGATCAGATTGGTGGTGCCGTCCACCGGGTCGAGAATCCAGCAGGGCTTTGTGAGGTCGAGCCCGGCGTTGTCCTGCTCCTCGCCCATGAACTGGGCCTCCGGCGTCAGCTCCGCCAGCCGGGCTTTGAGCGTTTCCTCCACCCGCAGGTCCACATTGGTAACGTAGTCTGTGACGCTCTTGGCGTGAATCTCCTGCACGGCGGCGGGGTCGGTCAGCAGCCTGCCGGTCTCCCGCACGGCGGCCACTACGGCATCCAAAAGACTCGAATTATGGGCGTACATCGCAGTTTCCTCCCCAATTAAAATAGAGGGCGCGGGGCAGGCAGGTGACCCGCCGCGCCGCAAAATATCATGAAAAAAACCCACCGAAAACAAGCTGTTTTCGGTGGGTTTGGTCCGAGTGCTGAGATTCGAACTCAGGGCCTCTTGAACCCCATTCAAGCGCGATACCAAACTTCGCCACACCCGGATTCTGGCGCTGTTTCTTTCAGCTAGGATATGATACCACACCGGGTCAAAAAATGCAAGGGCTTTTTTAAAAAATTTTACCGCTCGCTGACGTGGTACTCCACGCCGTCAAAAATGAAGTCGTCCAGATCCGAATCCGCGGAAGACAGCAGTATCAAAGGCATCCTCCTTTCCCGTGGCCTCCGGACATTCTATGCGCGGCCACGGAAAAAGATGCCCTTTTATTCCAGCGCTTCTGCCGTCAGCGCCAGATCGGGGCGGAACATCCGCCCGATGCGGTAGCGGAGGTATGCCGGGTCAGGGGTGCCCACCAGGGCGGCGGCCAGGGCGCGGAAGGCGGCGCTTTCGCCCATGTCGTTGGCCATGGCGGTGACGAAGGCGGCACCGGGCGTCTCGTCCTGGGTGAGCCGGGGGCCCTGGGGCGTCAGGATCAGCTTGAGAATGCGGGTGGAGGGCGTCTCCAGGAAGTCGATCTGGATGCGGAGGACGGGGTTTTCCTCGTCGTCGTGGGTGAAGCGGCCCTGGACGGCCACCTGGAAGGCATTGCCGCGAAAGAGCAGGCTCTGGCGGACGGGCGCCTCCAGGCCGACGGTCAGCTGATAGACCGCGTCGCGCTCTTCGTAAAAGAGTTCCGGTGCCTGGGCGGTGCCGCCCAGGGAGACGGCCTCCAGTCCGGGGCTGTAGCAGTTCTCCACGGCCTGGAGCAGCAGCGGCACCAGGCCGGTGGAGGCGGCGTCGGGGTCGGCGGCCACGAACCGGCGGCCCAGGAACGGCTCGGCCTCGCCGCGGCGGGGCAGGCGGCCCGGCGTGGCCCGGAGGTCGTCCAGCGTCTTCTGAAGCGCCCGGGCTCCGGCGCCGTCCCGGGGCAGGGCGTCGGGGAAGTCGGCGTCGAAAAACTGCCGGGCCAGCGAGAAGTAGCGGCTCTGCTGGTAGCTCTCGTCGTTTCCGGCGTGGGACACCAGGAGAATCCCGCTGCGCTTCAGGCCCAGGACGTTCTGCCCCAGCATTCCGTTGAAGAGGAAGCTCTCCTCCTTCCGGCCCACCCAGATCTGCCAGCCGTAGTCATAGTCGCCCAGCTCCGGCGGCGGACTGACGTGGGCCTGGGTGGCGCGGCGGAGGAAGTCTGCCGAGAGAAGCCGCCGCCCCTCCCACACGCCCTCCTGCTGCACCAAAAGCCCCAGCTTGGCCAGGTTTTCCGGCGAGATGTAGAGGCCCCAGCCGCCTTTTTCGATGCCTTCGGGGCTCTTCTCCCAGGCGTAGTCCCCGATGCCCAGGGGGCGGAAGATGCGCTCGTCCAGAAAGGCCGAGAGGCTCTTCCCGGTGAGGCGGCAGACCAGCGCCGAGAGGATGTAGGTGTTGAGACTGTTGTACTGAAAGCGCTTGCCCTGCTCGCTGAGGCCGGGCACGGAGAAGTAGGCCCGCACCCAGTCGGGCCGGGCCATGGAGCCGGCCTCGTTGAAGAGGACGCTGGCGCGCATGGTGAGCAGGTCCTCCACCGTCAGGTCCTTGAAGATCCGGCGGCTGACCGCGCCGCATTCCTCGGGGAAGAAATTAGCCACGCGATCCTCCGGGGCGAGAAGGCCGTCGTCCATCAGAAGGCCCACCGCCAGCGCAGTGACGCTTTTGCAGGCGGAAAAGGTGTGGCGGGGGAGCTGCGTGTCCCGGGGGCCGAAGGCGGCCTCGCAGAAGACCTGGCCGCGGCGCAAAAGCAGCACGCTGTGCATCCGCAGCGTGGGGTCGTCCCGGAGAGCCTCCAGGAAGGCGGCTACCTGGCGGGAGGAGACGCCGCAGGCCTCCGGCGTGGCCCGGGGCAGCGGGCGGCTGTCCTGCCCGGCGGGGATGGGGGGCTTTTGCGGCCCGAAGTCGCAGATGGGCTCGGTGGCCGTGTCGGTCTGGAGCAGGCGGGAGATCAGCTGCACGGCGTGGTTGGCGGCGGACAGACTCATGGGCAATCCTCCTCGTTGGGTGAAAAGTCCAGCACCAGCCGCTCCTTTTGCCCCTTGGACAGCTTCTTGATGGCGGCCTCCCGCCGCAGCGCGGCGGCGTGATCCCGGCAGGGCTGGGCGTAGACCAGCGCCACCGGGCGGCGGGCGCGGGTGTATTTGGCGCCGGTGCCGGCGTTGTGGGCGGCCACGCGGCGGACAAGGTCGGTGGTGCAGCCGGTGTAGAGGCTGCCGTCCCGGCAGCGGAGCATATAGACGTACCAGCCCATCTCAGAACCTGAGCAGCGCCGCCCGCTGGCGGTAGTCCGGCAGCACCGAGGCCACCAGCTTATAAAACTCCGGCCCGTGGTTCTGGTGGACCAGGTGGGCCAGTTCGTGGACCACCACGTAGTCCACGGCCTCCCGGGGATACTGCATCAGGAGCCAGGAGAAGGAGATGCGCCCCTGGGACGAGCAGGAGCCGAAGCGGGTCTTGGCGCCGGTAATGGTGAGGCTGACGGGTTTGAGGCCCATCCGGGCGCCGTAATACTGCACCCGCCCGGGGAGAACCTCCAGCGCCTTGGCCCGGAGGGCCTGGGCCTGGGCGGCGTCGGGCGTGGGATGGGCGGCCAGATGGGCCTCCACCCGCTCCAGATGGGTCTCCAGCCAGGCGCGGCGGGAGCGGAAGAAGGAATCGATCTGCTCCTGGGTGGCCTGGTGCGGGGCGCGGAGCAGCACGCGGCCCTCCCGGGTGATCTCCAGCGCCAGGGTGCGGCGGGAAGATCGAATCAGCTCATAGTCCATGGGGGTCCTCCTGGGTGGGGGCGGGAAATTCTTCGTCAAACAGCGCCGCTGCGGCCAGCTCCAGCCGGCTGCAGTAGCGGCGGTACCGGGTCAGCAGCTCCCGGGCCTCGGGGGTGAGGGCGGCGCCGCCGCCGCCCTTGCCGCCGGTGGCGTAGTTCAAAAGGCGAAAGCCCAGCTCGGATTCGCAGCGGCGCACCATGGTCCAGGCCTTGGAGTAGGCCATCTCCATGGACTGCGCGGCGGCGCGCAGGGAGCGGTGTTCCTCCACACGCTCCAAAAGTTGCGCGATGCCGGGGCCGAAGCATTTTTCGTCCTTGAACAGCCGAATGCTCAAAACGGGGTGCAATGTCGTATCCATGGGGCTAGTGTACCACCGAAAACCGCGGGCCGTCAAGGGAAGGCTGTGGAAATCCGCCTGTCCGCAGGCCAAAGACTTACTCCTGGAGCGGAGCCGGCGCGAAGTGCGATGGAGAGGTGTCGCGAGTGAGGCGGCTCTTAGCAGCCGGGCGGCGAGTGCGTATCAGCTGCTTTTCTCCGGCCTCCGGCAGGGCACTTTTCACCGCGGAAAAGTGCCGAAAACGCGCCGGGGGCTGCGGCCCCCGGTCCCCCCTGGGGCTGCGCGGCATGCATCCCAAGAAGCGGCATCTCCCAGGCCGTTGCGCTCCACCGGGCTGTCCCGCTCCATACTGTCCACCCCTTCCCGGCTTCGCGCGGGACAGTGGAATCGGACGATCGTTACGGCTACAGAGATTTTCTCAAAGGCCGCACGAACTGCCCCGGAACGGGGGTGGATTTTGCACACAGCGGTTTTTGCGTGAGAAGTTCCCGTCTCCACCGTAGGGGCGGCTATCAGCCGCCCGCCCAACCGCGTCGTTGGAGCGGCTGCGGCAAACGTACCAGGGCGTATCTCCACCGTAGGGGCGCGCATTGCGCGTCCGTGCCGCGAAGCGGCCTCTCGCAGCGAGTACAGTGGCTGCGGGAGGCCGTTTGTACCGCCGTACCTCCGTTGCCGGTGTCGGGGCGGATATGCAATCCGCCCCGACAGCTAGAGGCGGGTCGAGTACGTTCGGCGATGACGCTCAGGCGAGGCTGCCCAGCGGACGCGCGATGCGCGCCCCTACGGCGTGGAATGGCGGGCCGCTGCGTTTGCCGCAGGCGCACAAAAGCGGCAAACTTGTTTGCCTCTGGTGGGGGCGCACAGCGCAGGCTGGCAACAAAAAGACCCGCCGCAGAATTTCTCAATTCTGCGGCGGGGTTGTCTGCCGAAGCGGCGGGTTCTTTACCTCCAAAGCGGCGTCGGATTATTCGATGACGTAGACCGTCGCTTCCCGGCGTCCAAAGAGCATACAGAAGTCGTAGGAGTCGTAGTAGAGGTCCACCTTGTAGCCCTGAATGGCGCTGCCGGTGTCCTCGGCGGTGCAGTAGCCGTAGACGTACTCCCCGTCGTTGGTGACGATGTAGAGCTTGGAGCCCAGGGGGATGACGTCCGGGTCCACGGCGATGGCGCCCACCCGGGCCGGCGTGCCGGAGAAGGTGGTGCCGGGCGTGGTGACGCCGCTGGGACTCTCACAGGTGTAGGCCGAGGCCGTACACTGGATCGCGTAGCGGTAGGGCTGGGCGGTGCCCGGGATGTACTGAACCGACGGGTCCAACTCCGTCGTCTCGCTGAGCGCCGGGGCGGCCCAGTCCGGCGTCGGCGCCGGTTCGCGGCCACTCTCCAGCACCTGCTCCTTCAGGGAGCGGTCCACGCCCACCAGCACGGTCTCGTCGGTGGGGGCAGTGAGAATCTGCTGCGAGAGGATGTCGCGGCTGACCTCCACACCGTCTTCGTAGACGACCTCGGCGGTGTAGCGGCACACGCCGTCGACACCCGGCACCAGGACCTGCTCTTCGCCGGGGGTCAGGGAGTCGTCCTCGTAGACCTGGCGGGAGAAGGGAATGGGCTCTTCATAGGTGATGGTTTCCGTCTCCCGGCGGGTGATGTGGATGTTCATGCCGTCGTAGGTCTGGGCGGTGAGGGGACAGGACAGCACGTCGGACGGGGAAAGGGTGATGTCCAGGGAGGCCAGCACGTCGGCCACGGTTCCGCCGTAGGAACCGACGACGCTCATTTCGCTGCCCTCCTGCACGCAAATCATCTGCACGCGGTTGATCATAATTTGGGAGACCCCATCCGATTTTTGCGTGGTGTAGGTGTCTGATTCGCCCAGTTCTAGCCCGGCCTGCTGGATGACCACTTGGGGATCATTGCTGGTGGACATACAGACGATGACGTTATCGCCGTCGGTGATGACATACTTGGTCTGGGCAAAGGCCGGGAGCGAAAAGCAAAGGGCCGCAATCGTCACCATCAGGGCGACGGACACCCAACGGAACAGTGCCGAGGGGGGATGCTTGAACCACGTCTGCTGCTGGAAGCTGCGCATCTCAGAGTACCTCCTTTCACAAGATTTGGGGTGGAGATAAAAGCGGTATCAAACCATTACAAGACCGTAACAGCACTAAATGTATGCTGCGGCTAATATGGATTATAACAAATAAATCTAAAAAGTCAAGTATGAGGCGAATATTAAGGTATTTCGACAACTTTTTACAGGTTTACAAATAATGCGCACGACAAAAATATGCACTATATCTTCTGAAAAATACAAAGGACAGCCCACAACATCTGGTCAGAAGTTACAAAATAGTTCACATAATATTACAAGTCTGAAATTTATTTGACAACCTTCCGAAAACGTGCTATATTGGCATGGAAACAGGCAGTGAAGAGGACAACAGGCCGTCATTCACCGGGCAGAGAGGAGCGCTCCACGGCTGCAAGGCGCTCTCCGGCGGCAGCGGATTCTGACCACCTCCGAGCCGCGGGCCGAAATAAGGTCCGCCGGGTTCTCCCGTTACAGAGGCATCGAGCGGCAGCGTTTCGCTGCAAGCAGGGTGGAACCGTGGAATAGCAAACGCTATCCCACCCCTGAATTCTCAGGGGTGGGATTTTATTTTTGACCTGCCCCAAATCGACAAGGAGGCAAATAGCATGAGCGAAGAAAACCTGTATACCTTTGAAAATGAGGCCTACCGCAAGACGTACTGGCACACCTGCTCCCATGTGCTGGCCCAGGCCGTCAAGCGCCTCTGGCCCGACACCAAGCTGGCCATCGGCCCGGCCATCGACAACGGCTTCTACTACGACCTGGACAGCGCCGAGGCCTTCACCCAGGAGGACCTGGAGAAGATCGAGGCCGAGATGCGCAAAATCTGCAAGGAGAAGCTGAAGCTGGAGCGGTTCGAGCTGCCCCGGGAGGAGGCCATCCGCTTCATGGAGGAGCAGGGCGAGCCCTACAAGGTGGAGCTGATCCAGGACCTGCCCGAGGATGCCCACATCTCCTTTTATAAGCAGGGCGAGTTCACCGACCTGTGCGCCGGCCCGCACCTCGATTCCACCGGCCGCATCAAGGGCAACGCCATCAAGCTGACCCAGTGCTGCGGCGCCTACTGGCGGGGCGACAGCAGCCGGA
>DVHE01000039.1 GCA_018712245.1 Candidatus Avoscillospira avicola
TGAGCTCTGCGTCCACCTTCACCACATCCAGGTTCTGGATGGTGACCTGCTCGACGCCCATCTGGCCTGCGCCGATCTTGCCCTTAAAAATACGGGAAGGATCCGAGCAGGAGCCCATGGAACCGGCATGACGGTGGACAGGGCCGCCGCCGTGGCTGGTGGGAGTTCTCTGAGCGCCCCAGCGCTTGATAACGCCCTGGTAGCCGTGGCCCTTGGAGATGCCGGTCACGTCGACCTTCTCGCCAGCGGCGAAGACGTCGGCCTTGACGGTGTCGCCCACGTTCATGTCGGCGGCCTTCTCCAGGCGGAACTCCTTGAGGTACTTCTTGGGAGCGACTTCAGCCTTCTTCAGGTGACCCAGCTCAGGCTTGGTGAGCTTGGACTCCTTGACGTCCTGGAAGCCCAGCTGGACCGCGCTGTAGCCGTCGCGCTCGGTGGTCTTCTTCTGGACCACGACGCAGGGGCCGGCTTCGATCACAGTGACCGGGACGACTTTGCCGCTCTCATCGAAGATCTGGGTCATGCCCACTTTTTTGCCGATGATTGCTTTTTGCAGTTGCATTGTGTTTTCCTCCTAATTAAGGTTATTGGTTGAAAGACTTAGCCATTGGGTGCCATTGGTCTTCCAACATGACCCGTCCGTCCTCTTACCGACGGACCGTGGCGGGCAGCTATAACGGGTATCGGTTGAACCGATCGCTTCGGCCTTTCACGAACCGCGGCGACACATCACGCGGCGAGAGATCCTTTTGTCAGGCAAGGCGGCGGAGCGCAGCCCATACTTTGTGTATGGCAAGCTCCGGCAACGAAGCCTGGCGGAAGGAGATCCGCCGTGGGGTGGGGCGACGTGGTTTGGGGAAGGCCGCCCAATCACAGCTTTATCTCAATCTCAACGCCAGCGGGAAGGTCGAGGCTCATGAGGGCTTCCACAGCCTTCTGGTTGGGGTTGAGGATATCGATCAGTCTCTTGTGAGTCCGGCGCTCGAACTGCTCACGGGAGTCCTTGTACTTATGGACGGCGCGAAGGATGGTGACGACTTCCTTCTTGGTGGGCAGCGGGATGGGGCCGGAGACGCTGGCGCCGTTGCGCTTGGCGGTCTCGACGATCTTCTCTGCGCTCTGATCAATGAGCTGGTGATCGTAAGCCTTCAGCCGGATGCGGATCATTTCCTGGTTTGCCATGTTGGTGTTTCCTCCTTGAAAACGTACTCAGTGATGTTGTCCCTGGGTACGGTCGAGAACCTCTATCCGCTAGGCCGTGTGTATCATTCCGCCTCACAGAAAAAGGCCGACATTTGCCGGCCGAACATCCGAAGTGCGGCGATATACCCAAATATCGCCCGCAGGTCGTGGTTCTCAGCCGCCCGATGACCGGACATACTCTGCGGAAGTTACCGTCTTCGACGCAATCTCCCGCTTCATCGCATACTGCGCCCATTCCTTTTGAACACGCGCCTGATTATAATACAGGATATCCCCTGGGATGTCAAGGGGATTTTCTCTTTTTTTCATAATTTTCCCCAGATTTTTTCTGTGAATTTGCCGACAGAAAAAACGCTGCCTGGGCCGCGGAAAACGCGGCCTCAATCCCGCCCGGAAAGCGGCGCGCGGGGCGCGGCGCTGCGGTACGCCCGGGGGCTCAGGCCGTAAAACCGGCGGAAGGCGCCGGAAAAATGCTCCGCCGAGGAGTAGCCCAGCTCCATGGCAATCTCCGTCACCGAGGCCGCGGTCTCCACCAGCAGCACCGCCGCCGCCGACATCCGCGCCTGGGTGCGCTTTTCCTGGAAGGTGGTGCCGTACTGCTGCCGCAGAAGCCGCTCCGTCTGCCGGGGCGAGAGGCCCAGCCGGTCCGCCAGCGCCGCGAGGGAGCAGTTCTGGTACTCATAGAGGAAAAATTCCTCGATGATGACGGTGCTGCTGTCCTTGCGGTTGGAGGGCGAGAACCGTTCCGGCGTGGGCAGGTCCTGCTCATAGCAGCGCACCAGCCGCACCAGCAGCTGCTGCAGCAGGGACTGGACCTCGATCTTATAGCCGGTGCGCCGCTCCCCGAAGGCCTGGAAGAGCCCTACAAACAGCGGCAGCAGCGCCTGGGTATCCTGACCAAACCAGAAATGGGTGGCGAGAAACGCCGGCGCCACCGAGGCCTGGGCCTCGCCCCGCCCCGGCTTCTCCGGCGCCCGGAGATAGACGCAGTACTCCCACATGGGGTCGTTCTGGTCCGGCAGCTGGGTGTGCTCCGCGCCGGGGCCGGTGACATACACCGTGCCGGGGCCCAGGCGGTAGGGCTGGCCATCCACCACGGCCCTTCCGTACCCGGCGGATATATAATGTATCTCATAGCAGCCCGGCCCGTGGCTGTGGGCCGGAATGCGGCGGCTGAGCCGCTCATAGATGATATTCAGCGCGCGAAACTCCGTCCGCTCCACCATGAAGCGTATATCCAGGTCCGAGTATAGAATCTTCATGCCGCCGCCCCCCTCCCCAGTGTATCCGGTTTTGGAGACGGCGTCAAGAAAAAACAGAAAACCTGCGTCAACACGTCATGCCCCAGTGGAACATGGCAGGATGCTATATGACCTTTTCCTGTCGGCCCGCTATAATGAAACCAACCAAGGCCGCAAGGCCCCAACCCCCATGAGAAAGGACGGATTCACATGGCAACCATGCAAGGCGCGATTCTCCCGGGCAACAGCACCGTGGAGCTGAAAGAATTTGAAATCCCCAAGCCGGCCCACGGCGAAGTTCTGATCCAGACCAAGGCCACCACCATCTGCGGCAGCGACATCCGCTGCATCTACCGCGAACACGTGGGCAAGGGCCCCGAGGGCTACATTCCCGGCACCATCGCGGGCCACGAGCCCTGCGGCGTGATCGTGGAGGAGGGGCCGGGCCTGCGGCGGTTCAAGAAGGGAGACCGGGTGATCGTCTACCACATCTCTGGCTGCGGCGTCTGCAACGACTGCCGCCGGGGCTACTACATCTCCTGCACCAGCCCCCACCGCCGGGCCTACGGCTGGCAGCGCAACGGCGGCATGGCCCCCTACATCCTGGCCGAAGAGAAGGACCTCATCTACCTGCCGGAGCCCCTCACCTATGAGGACGGCGCCCAGGTGGCCTGCGGCTTCGGCACCGTGTACGAGGCCATCGAGAAGATCGGCGTCAGCGGCAACGACGCCGTGCTGGTGACGGGCCTGGGACCGGTGGGTCTGGCGGCCCTGATGCTGGCCAAGGCCATGGGCGCCAACCAGCTGATCGGCGTGGAGATGAACGACTATCGGATCGCCCTGGCCCAGAAGCTGGGGCTGGTGGACCAGGTGTTCAAGCCCGGCCCCGACGCCCTGGAGCAGATCCTGGCCGCCACCGGCGGGCGCGGCGTGGAGCGGGCCATCGACGCCAGCGCCAGCGACCCGGGCCGGCAGCTGGCCATCCGCGCCACCCGTCCCTGGGGCAAGATCGCCTTTGTGGGCGAGGGCGGCACCTGCACCTTCAACCCCAGCCCCGACATCATCCACGGGCAGAAGACCATCTACGGCTCCTGGGTGACGTCCCTGTGGAAAATGGAGGAGCTGGTGGAGCGGCTGGTGCGGTGGAACATCCACCCCGACGCCCTCATCACCCACCGCTTCCCCCTGGCGGAGGCCGACGCGGCTTACCGGCTGATGGCCGGCGGCGCCTGCGGCAAGGTGGCCGTGGTGTTTGACTGAGGAGGGCCGCGCCATGCCGGAACCTCTGAACCTCGCCGCGCTGCCCGTCCGCCGGCTCAATACCGGTGAGGCGATCCCGCCCCTGGGCCTGGGCACCTTCGGCTCGGACAAGTACGGCCCCCGGGAGATTGCCGACGCCGTGGAGGGCGCCATCCGCTACGGCTACCGGCTGATCGACTGCGCCGCCGTCTATCAAAATGAGGCAGAGATCGGCCAGGCCCTCCGGCGGGTGCTGGACGAGGGCGTCGTCTCCCGCCGGGAGCTGTTCATCACCTCCAAGGTCTGGAACGACAGCCACGGCCCCGGCCAGGTGCTGGCCTCCTGCCGCAAAAGCCTGGCGGACTTGCAGCTGGACTACCTGGACCTCTTCTTCGTCCACTGGCCCTTCCCCAACTACCATCCGCCGGGGTGCAGCGTGGACTCCCGCAGCCCCGATGCCAAGCCCTTCTCCCCCGCGGCGTATCTGGAGGTCTGGCGCCAGTGCGAGGCGCTGGTGGACATGGGCCTGGTGCGCCACCTGGGGATGTCCAACATGACCATTCCCAAGCTGGAGGCCGTGCTGCCCCACTGCCGCATCCAGCCCGCCGCCCTGGAGCTGGAGTGCCACCCCAGCTTCCAGCAGCCGGAGCTCTTTGACTACGCCGTGGCCCACCACATCCTGCCCGTGGGCTTCTGCCCCATCGGCTCCCCCTCCCGCCCGGAGCGGGACAGAACCGCCGCGGACGTGGCCGACACGGAGCTGCCGGAAATCCGGGAGATCGCCGAAGCCCACGGCGTCCACCCGGCGGTGATCTGCCTCAAGTGGGCCGTGCAGCGGGGCGTGGTGCCCATTCCCTTCTCGGTGAAGCCCCCGCAGTACCAGTCGAACCTCCGCTGCGCCGCCGTCGATCCCCTGACCGACGCGGAAATGGAGCGCATCCGCCAGGCGGACAAAAACTGCCGTCTGGTCAAGGGGCAGGTGTTCCTGTGGCCGGGCGCCTCCGGCTGGGAGGACCTGTGGGACGAACACGGCACCGCCACCTGGGCCCAGCCATAGGCAAGGCCCGGCAGAGCCGACAACGAGCCTGATATAATGTATCGAAAAGCACCGTGAAGCTCCCGAAAGGAAGTTTCACGGTGTTTTTTGTCATGCAATCTCGTTCCAGCTGGACGTACAAACGCATTTCCCAAAGCCCCCGCGGCACACGCACCAGCCCTACGGCGAATATAGGAAAAACGCACGCAAAACCGCTGTGTGTTATCGCTGTCCCACGTTCCGGGGCAGTTTGTGCGGCCTTTGAGGAAAGTTCTGTAGCCGTAACGACCAGCCGATTCTACTGGCCCGCGCGAAGCCGGGAAGGGGT
The DNA here is from genome assembly GCA_018712245.1 of Candidatus Avoscillospira avicola. Taxonomy (GTDB): domain Bacteria; phylum Bacillota; class Clostridia; order Oscillospirales; family Oscillospiraceae; genus Avoscillospira; species Avoscillospira avicola. Next base: position 5,048 of record DVHE01000039.1, read on the forward strand.
GGGCAGTATGGGACGGGACAGCCCGGTGGAGCGAAACGGCTTACGCAATGCCGCTTCCGGAGATGCACGCCGCGCAGCCCCACGGGAGTCCGGGGGCCGCAGCCCCCGGCGCGTTTTGGGAACTTTTCCGCGGTGAAAAGTTCCCCGCCGGAGGCAAACAAGCCTGCCGCCTCGGTACGCTTTCGCCGAACAGACCCGCTGCGGCGGGTGCGGGCCGATGAAGGCATCGGCCCCTACAGCTCCACCAGCCTCCCGCCTTTATCGTAGGGGCGCGCATCGCGCGTCCGCTTGGCCGCGGTGCCGGAGCGCCCCCCGTCGACCGCAGACCAAAGCCTCCTCTGTGCAAGGGGATATGGCGCGCAGCGCCGGAGGGGTTGACAATCCCCCAGTCAGCCTTGCGGCTGACAGCTCCAGGTTGCCACCAAGCCTTCCCGACCCGCGCTGCGGGCCGCCAAGGCCAGCGGCTGCTGGGCCGCTGTGCCCTCCATGAGAGGCCGCTGACGCGGCGGGGCGGCAGTCTCTCTTACAGCACCGGGGCGGAGCCGTCGTCCTGGGTCTTGGTGATGGAGCGGACCTCCACCTCGTAGCTGTAGGTCTCGGAGACATGGACCGTCACCTTGTCCCCCACCCGGCGGCCCAGCAGCACCCGGCCCAGGGGCGACTCCCGGCTGATGCGGCCCTGGCGCGGGTCGCAGCGGACCGTGGAGACCACCTGGACGGTCTGGACCTCGTCGTCCTCCTCAAAGTAAAGCTCCACCTGGTCGAAAAGGCCCACCTCGTCGGCGGCGGAGGTGTCCTCCAGCACCGTGGAGTTCTGGATCATCCGCGTCAGATAGCGGATGCGCTTGCGGTTGGCGTTCTGGGCCTGCTTGGCGGCCTTGTACTCGTAGTTCTCGCTGAGATCGCCGAAGGCGCGGGTCCGCTTGACCTCCTCCAGAAGCTCCGGCATCAGCTCGATGCGCCGGTAGTCCAGCTCCTTCTGCATGATCTCGATGTCCTGGGGCGTCAATTCATGGGGCATAGAAACTCCTCCTAAAATCGTAAGAAGCACCCCCGGCGTCCCAGGGGTGCGGATTTTGTAAGATTTGGACGTGCCGCGGCTCCCCGCCGGGCTGCGCAAGCGTAGGGGCGGGTTCAGGCACTCAGAGCGCTGCGGCTCAGTCGAAGAACTTGTCGTGGATGGCCCGCATGGCCTTCTCGGAGTCGGCCTTGTCGATCAGCACCGAGACCTTGATCTCGCTGGTGGAGATCATGTGAATGTTGATCTGGTTATTGTAGAGGGCCTCGAACATGGCGGCGGCAATGCCGGTGTTCTCTGCCATGCCGGCGCCCACGATGGACACCTTGGCCACGTCGGTGGAGACGTTCATGGAGTGGTAGCGCAGGGTCTCCTGGTTCTCCTCCAGGATCTGCTGGCACAGGTCCTTGCTGCCCTCGGGGATGGTGAAGGTGATGTCCTTGGTGTTGTTCCGGCCAATGGACTGCAAAATCACGTCCACATTGATTTTCGCTTTCGCCAGCAGGCTGAAGACCCGATAGGCCATGCCCGGCACATCTTCCAGACCAACCAGGACGACCCGGGCGATCTTCTTATCCTGGGCGACGCCGCTGATGAAGGTTTTTTCCATTTTTACGACCTCCTTGACAATGGTACCGGGGTTTCCGGTGAAACTTGAGAGAACTTCCAGCTCGATCTGATACCGCTTGGCCAGCTCCACGGAGCGGTTGTGCAGCACCTGGGCGCCCAGCGAGGCCAGCTCCAGCATCTCGTCGTAGGTGATGGCATCCAGCTTCTTGGCGGTGGGGACCAGGCGGGGATCGGCGGTGTAGACGCCGTCCACATCGGTATAAATCTGGCAGAGATCGGCCTTCAGCGCCACGGCCAGCGCCACAGCGGTGGTGTCGGAGCCGCCGCGGCCCAGGGTGGTGATGTCGCCGTAGCGGTTGATGCCCTGGAAGCCGGCCACCAGCACGATGCGGTGCTTATCCAACTCCTTGCGGATGCGGCTGCCCTCCACCTTGCGGATGCGGGCGCGGGAGTAGTCGGAGCTGGTCTCCATGCCCACCTGCCAGCCGGTGAGGCTGATGACGGGGTAGCCCATCTTCTCGATGCACATGGCCGCCAGCGCGATGGAGATCTGCTCGCCGGTGGAGAGCAGCACGTCCATCTCCCGCTTGGAGCCGTTGGGGTTGATTTCGTTGGCCTTTTCAATCAGGTCGTCGGTGGTATCACCCTGGGCCGAGAGGACCACCACCACGTCGTTGCCGGCGTCGTAGGTGCGGGTGATGATGTTGGCGACATTCCGGATCTTGGCGGCGTCGGCCACCGAGCTGCCTCCGAATTTCTGTACGATCAATGCCATATCTCAATTCCTCCTTGGATCATTGGAACACAGGTCTCACAGCCAGCAGGGCAAGGCCGCTCTGTTCGATGGCCCGCCGGGTGGTGGGAGCGGCCAGCAGGTAGCCGTTGCCGTCCAGCGCCTTGGCCTGGCCCAGCGCTGCCTCCACCTCCGCGAGGGAAGCGGTGGTGCGCACCACATACGGCAGGGGCAGCTCCCAGGGATCGGCCATCTGGTCGGGCTGGGCGTCGGCCCAGTCCAGCCGGCGGCGCTGGGAGAGGTGCCACACCGCGTCCACCATGTCGCCCACCACGGCGCTGGCCGTGGGCAGCTTGCCGGCGCCGGGGCCGTAGAACATGGCCTCTCCGATGGCGTTGCCGCGGATGACGACGCCGTTGAAGACGCCGTCCACATGGTAAAGCTGCGACGAGGCGGGGACGAAGTGGGGCGCCACGAAGGCGCAGACCTTGCCCTCGGCCGTCTTGAGCGTCCGGCCCAGGAGCTTGACCTTCATGCCCGCCGAAGCGGCGGCGGCCACGTCGTCCCCTGTGATGGCGGCGATGCCCTGGGTGGGGCAGAGGTCGGGGTAGACGTGGAAGCCGAAGGCCAGGGCCGAGAGGATGCAGACCTTCCGGCAGGCGTCCAGACCCTCCACGTCGGCGGCGGGGTTGCGCTCGGCGTAGCCCATGGCCTGGGCCTCCTGGAGGGCGGTATCAAACGCGGCGCCCTTGTCCAGCATCTCACTGAGAATATAGTTGGTGGTGCCGTTGAGGATTCCGGTGACTTCGGTGATCTGATTGCCGGCCAGGTCGCAGGCCAGGGGCCGCAGCAGCGGAATGCCGCCGCCCACCGAGGCCTCGAAGAAGAAGTTCACATTGTGGGCCTTGGCCAGCTCCAAAAGCTCGTGGCCGTGGGTGGCCACCATCTCCTTGTTGGAGGTGGCCACGTGCTTGCCGGCGGCCAGGAGCTTTTTGACGAACTCCAGGGCGATGGTGGCGCCGCCGATGCACTCGGCCACCACCTTCACCTCCGGATCGTTGAGGATGTCTTCAAAATTGTGGGTCAGCTGGGCCTCGAAGGGACTGCCGGGGAACTCCCGGGTGTCGAGGATATATTTGAGCCGAATCTCTTCTCCGGCCTTTTCGGCCAGAACGGCGCGGTTCTGAGTGAGGACTTCGGCGACGCCGCTTCCCACGGTGCCGAAGCCGAGAATCGCAACTTGTACCATACTTCGTTCCTCCTGCCGCCGCCTGCGCGGCGCGATATCAAAAACTTTCAGCGGAGGCCATTGGCCGCCCGATAGATGCGGGCCATGGCCGCCTCGTCCAAACTCTTAAAGGTGCCGATGGTGCGGCTGTGGTTGTAGCTGCAAAGGGCCGCCAGCCGGTCCATGACCGCATCGTCCAGGTCGCCCACGTTCAGCTCCGGCAGCGAAACCGGCATGCCGATGGACCGGAAGAAGGCCACCTGCTTTTCAATGCCCTGCCGGGCTGCCTGCGCGTCGTCCGCCTCGGTGACGTCCCAGACGTTCCGGGCAAACCGGGCAAACCGGGCGTAGCCGTCCACGCCGGCCACCTCTTCCGCCCAGGCGCGCCAGACCGCCGAGAGGGAGGCGCCGTGGGCCACGTCGAACATGGCGCCCAGGGCGTGGCCCAGCTGGTGAACCGCGAAGTCCTTCTTCCCGCCCAGGCCGGTGAGGTTGTTGTGGGAGAGGCTGCCGCACCACATGATCTCGCTCATGGCGTGGGTGTTTGCGGCATTCTCCACCACCAGCGGACCGTTGCGCAGCACCACCCGCAGCAGCGCCTCAGCCAGCGCGTCGGTGGTCTCGTTGTCGGTGACGGGGTTGAAGTACCGGTCCAGGGTGTGCATCAAAATATCGGTCACGCCGCAGGCCACCTGGTACCGCGGCAGCGTCGCGGCCAGGACGGGATCGAGGACGGCGAAGACCGGGCGGTTCAAGTCGGTGTTGAGGCCCCGCTTGACGCCGGCGTCGGCGTCGGTGAGGACGGCGGAGTCGCTGGTCTCGCTGCCGGCGGCAGGGATCGTCAGCACAACACCCACCGGGAGCGTCTTGGTCAGGGGCCGCTTGCCCAGCCAGAAGTCCCACAGGTCGGTGCCGGGGTTGGCCGCGCCGTGGGCGATGGCCTTGGCCGTGTCGATGACACTGCCGCCGCCCACCGCGAGGATCAGGTCGGCCCCCAGGGCCAGGGCCTGGGCCACCCCTTCCCGGGCGTGGGAGAGGCGGGGGTTGGGCTGCGCGCCGCCGAAGGGCGCGTAGGTGATGCCGGCGTCGGCCAGCTGCTGGGTAATGCGCCCCAGAAGGCCGCTCTTGCGGGCGCTCTGGCCGCCGTACACCACCAGCACCCGGCTGCCGCCGTACTTCTGCACCAGGGCAGCGGTCTGGTTTTCACTGCCGGGGCCGAAGCAGACCTCGGTGGGAACATGGTAGTTAAATGACTCCATACCAGGTATCTCCTCCAAAAAAACTGGATATAGTAATGAGAAGGGAGACGCGGGCCTCAGCCGGCCACCATCTCGGCCTTGACGATGCCGGGCGTGGCCTCGATGCGCCGCAGCAGCTCCTCCAGGGAGCATTTCAGCTCGCCGGTCTCCGCCGAGACCGTCACCATGGCGCGGCCCCCGGTGGGGATGGCCTGGTTGATGGTGAGGATGTTGGCGCCGCAGGCGGCGAAAATCGAGAGCAAAGAGGAGAGAACGCCGGACTTATTCTTGAGCATCAGCTGAAAGGTGATGATGCGCCCGGCCATCAGGTTCTGGAAGGGCGCGATGGAATCCCGGTACTTATAAAACGCGCTGCGGCTGATGCCCACGGCCTTGGTGGCCTCGTTGACCTTGTCCGTCTCGCCGGTCTCCAGCATACGCTTGGCCTCCGCCACCTTCAGGAAGATCTCCGGCAGGGCAGCGGCCTCGACGATGTAGAACTTTGGCGTTTTTTCCAAAAAACATTCCCTCCAATTCATGAGATGTCTTTGACGGAAAATCAAATGTTTTCGTGTGAGCTATACTATACAATATTTCCCGCGAGAATGCAACAGGCATTCTCGGAAAACCGGCAGAAATTCTGCCGCTGGACAGGAGGTGGCCAGGCAGTGGAACGAAAAAAGGTCTTAAAAACGCTGGCGCTGGTGGCGGCGGCCTCGGTGGGCGGGTGGCTCACGGTGTGGCTCCTGGGGCCGGTGCTGCTGCCCTTCGGCGTGGGCTACCTGTTCGCCTGGGTGGCCCAGCCGGCCGTGGAGGCCCTGTGCCGTGGGAAATTTCCCCGCTGGGCGGCGGCGGGCCTGACGGTGACGGTGTTCTACGCACTGCTGTTCACCGCCATCTACGCCGTCTGCTGGGTTCTCTGCCGCGAGGCCGCGGCCTTCGCCCGGCAGCTGCCGGCTCTGGCGGCCTCCCTGGCCGAGCCGGCGGCCCGGGTGGAGGCGTGGCTGCTGGAGCGGCTGAGCCGCTTCCCCGACGGCCTGGGCCAGGCCCTGCGAGAGGGCGTGGAGACCTTTTTCAAAAGCGGCGCCGGCCTGGCCGGGCGGCTCTACAGCTGGGTCTTCGACCTGGCCTCGGCCTTCCTCAAACGGCTGCCGGACCTCTTCCTCTTCTTCCTCACGACGGTTCTCTCCAGCTTCATGCTGGCGGCCAAGCTGCCGGAGCTGCGGCAGGCCTGGCAGAAGCGGGCGCCGGAGGCATGGCAGCGGCGGCTCCAGGCCGTGATCCGGCGGCTGCGGGAGACGCTGGGCGGCTGGGTCAAGGCCCAGGTGAAACTGATGGGCATCACCTTTCTGGTGCTGACCGCCGGGCTCTTGATTTTGGGAGTGGACTACCCCCTGCTCTTCGGGCTCCTGATCGCCTTCATCGACGCCCTGCCGGTCTTCGGCAGCGGCGCGGTGCTGCTGCCCTGGGGGCTCTACCAGCTGCTGGACGGCAACACCTTCCTGGGGGTGGGCCTTCTCTGCCTGTACGGCGCGGCTTCGCTGATCCGCTCTGCCCTGGAGCCCAGGATGCTGGGCAAGCAGATGGGCCTGGACCCGCTGTGGACGCTGCTGGCTCTCTACGCGGGCTACCGGTTCTTCGGTATCCTGGGCATGATCCTCTTCCCGGTGGGGGCCATTCTGGCCAAGCAGCTCTGGAGCCATCTGGACGCCCGGCCCCAAAATGGCTGACGCCGGGCGCTTCCCTCCCGGGCCCGCTTGTGGTATGATGGAGAAAACATCCGCCACATGAAGGAGGCACCGCCATGGGCCCATATCACTTTTTCGGCTGGGAGCAGGCCGACGTCCCAGCCCAAACCCACGAATACCCCGGCATCCGCACGCCGCTGGACCTCTATGACCGGCTGTCGGACGGCGTCTGGCAGGCCGACACCTGCGCGCCGCGCCTGCGCCCGGGCTGGTCGCCGGAGAACAAGACCCTGGGACAATGCTCTATCACGGCCTTTCTGGTCCAGGACATCTTCGGCGGCGCGGTCTACGGCATCCGCCGCCCCGACGGCAACTACCACTGCTATAATGTGGTGGACGGCCACGTCTTCGACCTGACCAGCGAGCAGTTCGGCGGCGAGGTCCTCTCCTACCGGGATAACCCGGAGCAGTCCCGGGAGGTCCACTTCGCCAAGGCCGAAAAGAAGGCGCGCTACGAGCTGCTCAAAGCCCGCCTCCTGGCCGCCTGCACCGGCTGAGCGCGCCCGCGGAAGCGCGAAAGCAAACGACCCGCCGGGCCGCCGAACCAACATGGTTCGGCGGCCCGGCGGGTTTGCGCGTTGGGGCGGTTGGCAGCGATGCCGCGGCCTCTCGCAGCGGGTGCGGAAGGCCGTTTACACCGTTGCACTGAAGGGGTCTGTCGTAGGGGCGGCTATCAGCCGCCCGCTTGCCAAGGCCGCGATCCCGGCGTGCTGCCGCCGAACGAAGCCAATTCCAGACGGCTTGTTGCGGTTGCCGCAAACACGCCGGAATTGCCGCCAAGCGGGCGCGCGATGCGCGTCCGCGCCGCGTCAGCGGCCTCTCGTGGGGGGTGTGGTGGTTTGATATGGCCGTTTGCACCGCCGCACCAAGGCCCCCTTGTGTAAAGGGGGCTGGCTCGCGAAGCGAGACTGGGGGATTGTCAGCCCCTACGGCGCCTTGGCGCCACCTATTCACTTTTCCTGACCCCTCCGTCAGGCCTGCGGCCCGCCACCTCCCCTAAAGCCCTTTGGGCGTTAGGGGAGGCTTTGGTCGGTGCGTGTGCTGCAGGCACTCAGACAGTGCGGGCGGCCATACAGGCCGCCCCTACAGTGAAGACGGCTGGCTGGTGAAACTGTGGAGGCCGATGGCCCGGGTTGCCGCCAGGCCTTCCCGTCCCGCGTTGCACCCCGCAGCAATCTGGACAACAATTGCGCGCCGCTTTCCTCCGCTCCCGTATCAGCTCTGGGTCGGCTGAAAGAGTCCGTCCACGCTGCACTGCAACTCCCGGGCCAGGGAGAAGGCCAGGGACAGCGTGGGGTCATACTTGTCATTTTCGATGGCGTTGATGGTCTGGCGCGTCACGCCGCAGCGCCTGGCCAGCTCCTCCTGAGACAGCCCCAGCTCTTTGCGCCTGGTTTTGATCTGATTTTCCATCTCAGCCCCCGTGCCGCTTTCGCTCCCGCAGCAGGGAGACGAGATACACCGCCGCCATCAGCTCCAGATAAATGAGCGGGTTGATGGAAAGCGGCTGCGCCGTCACCAGGTCCGCGATGACATGCAGCACCAGCACGCCCACCGCCACCGTCAGCGTAAAAGACCCCGCCTTCCAGACGACGACCTGGCCGCGCTCATCCCCCGGACGCAGCAGTGACCAAAGCACCGCGCCGTCCAGCACCGCAAAGACGGCCAGCACGACCCCCAGTACGATTTTTGCCCCGATTGGCATATGTCTCAGCTCCTTTTCCTGTGGTTAAAATGTCAAATTCTTTTGACATTTTCAAGGATACCAGAGCCGTAGCAAAATGTCAAGAACTTTTTACATTTTCCGCTTCGGCACTAGCCCGCGGCCGCTAGGCCCTCCAGGTATTCCTCCAGGCAGATCCCCTGCTCATGGATAGCCTTGGCGGCCTCCTTGCCCACGTAGCGGTAGTGCCACTCCTCGTTGGCCACGCCGGTCAGGTCCACCTTGTCGGCGGGATAGCGGTAGATGAAGCCGTACTCGTAGCTGTGTTCCTGGAGCCAGGGGTAGATGGCGTACACCGCGCCGTTGATGTCCACCGCCAGACCCAGCTGATGCTCGCTGGTGCCGGGCTGGGCCACCCACTGCTCCGCCTGGGCCACGGCCTCCTCCTGGGTATAGCCCTCGGCGATGTAAGAGGCGATTTTTTCATCATAGATGCTCTGCTGCTTCTCCTGGGTCCGGTAGCCAGCGACCACGATCGGCCCCAGCTCCGCCGCGGTGGCGGCGTCCAGCAGCTCCGTCAGTGCCGGGAGAATCCGCGCGTCCACCAGCTGCCCGCCGGGGGCCTCTGCCAACTCCGGCGTGTAGCCCTCCGGCAGCGGGTTCCAGCGGTTCACCAGCAGCAGATTCCACACGCCGTCGTCCTCCGCCGGCTGCCCCGCCTGGGAATCCGACGCGTCCGGCTCCGACGGCTCCTCCGCCACCGGCTCGTCCACAGGTACTTCCGTCACGGGTTCTTCTGTCACAGTTTCTTCTGTGGGCGTCTCCGGTTTCGCCGTCTCGTCCGGGGCAGGCTCGTCCACGGCTGCCGCCGGCACCTCCTCCGCCCAGAAGAGATCGGACAGGCCCCAGCGCACGGCCACCGTACACACCGCCGCCAGCACCAGCATCACGGCCACCGCCGGCCAAATCCGCCCGCCGCGCCGCTGGCGCCGGGGCGATCTTACTCCATTTGTTCCCATGGGGTTCTCCTTTCCGGGCGGAGGGGAAACCGTCTCCGCCGATCGTTGAGAATGATTCAGGATACGCCCATTTTACTACAATCGCCGTGGAATTTTCCAGCACTTTTTTGTGAACATACCGCGCCGGCACCGAAAAAGCTCCAAAATTCAAAGTCAGGCGCAGCGGTTAAGCGGGGCCGTTTGCACCGCCAGCCGTCCATTCCCACCGTATATAACGCGCATCGCGCGTCCGGGCCGCGAAGCGGCCTTTCATGGAGGGAACGGTGGTTGCTCCGGCGGGGGACTTTTCACCGCGGAAAAGTCCCCAAAACGCGCCGGGGGCTGCGGCCCCCGGACTCCCTTGGGGCCGCGCGGCGTGCATCCCCGGAAAAGGCATCTCCCAAGCTGTTACGCTCCACCAGGCCGTCCCGTTTCATACTGCCTTCCCCTTCCCGGCTTCGCGCGGGCCAGTAGAATCGGATTACCGCTACGGCTACAGAACTTTCCTCAAAGGCCGCACGGACTGCCCTGGAATGCGGGGTGGATGCTGCACACGGCAGATTTTTTGCGAAATCTCTCCATTTTCGCCGTAGGGGCGTGCATCGCGCACCCGAACGCCAGCGTCGCCCGAATGTTTGGGCTGAACAGACCCGTCTGCGGCGGGTTCGGGCCGATGAAGGCATCGGCCCCTACAGCGCCAAGGGACTGCCGTCCTCATCGTAGGGGCGGCTATCAGCCGCCTCAAACCGGCTGTGTTCGGCAACTGCCTGCCGGAATCGCTGCCTGGCCGTCAGCCGTCTCCCACGGTCAGCGTCACCTCTGCCGGGCCGTCCCAGGCCAGCTGATACCGCCGGGAGGCCGTCAGGCCGGAGAAGGTGCATTCAGAGGCGTCGGCCTCCACTTGGGCCTCCTGAATCGCCGCGCTGCCCTGGCTGATGTCCAGCAGCGTCAGATTGCCGGCGACGTCGGCCCCCGTGAGGGAAACGGCGATCTCCGTAGAGTTGGTGTAAAAGACGTAGCGGGAGAGCGACGCGGCGTCACAGGTCACGTCGCCCCGCTCCAGGGAATAGAGAACCGTGGCCGTCGTCTCCGCCGCGCTGGGCACCGCGGTGCGCACTGCCCGGGCCTCCCCTTCCATGCCCGCCATACCGGCGGAGGAAAAGCCCACCATATACGTCCCCGGAGCCCAGGGGCCGTCCGAGGCAATGGTCTGCCAGCTGCCGGCTGCAAATTCATACACCGTTCCCTCCAGCTCCATCAGCACCGCCTCCGTGCCGGTGTTGTGGACGGTGACGGACCAGCAGGGCGCCTCCTCCGTCAGCACCAGCCGCTGTTGGAAGGAGGTATTGCCCCCCAAATTCGCGGTAAAGACCGTCTCTGTACCGTCCGCCGCCGCAATGACGCCGCCCTCACCCTGGGCGTTGGGCGACAGGTGGAGACCGGCTCCCACCAGCGACGCGGTGTAGACCTGGCGGCCGTCGCCGCCGCCGGAGGCGGTGAGATAGACCGTCCCGGTCCAGGTTTCTCCGGCTTCCCCGGAGAGGGCAAAGCGAAGGGCCGCCGACTGCGCCAGCTCCCCATCCGCCCCCAGCGGCGACCAGAAGAGGCCGTCGCCGTCCCGGAGATCTGCCGCCGTCACCAGCTGCCCGTCCGCCAGCAGCGCACCGCCCGTGCAGCGGACGGAGCCCTCGGTGAAGGGGAGGTCCAGCGTCAGCGGGAAATAGGGGCTCCGGGATGAAAGCATCGGCGCGAACTCCCACTGGGCCACGCCCATGGCAGCCTCGGATACCAGGCTGTGGATGCTCGAGAGGAAGGTGCGTTCTCCGTCGTCCCGGAGCTGGGCCAGCCAGAGGTCGCCGTCCACCCGCAGCAGAAAATAGTCGTCGGACAGGGGCTGGTAGAGAATTTCCTCGTGCCGCGCCGTCAGGGACTGCGCCGCCCCATCGCTTTGGGGCAGGAACAAGTCGGCCCAGGCCGCGTCGGTGTAGGGGAAGGGCTGCCAGCCCCAGGTGACGCCGGTGAGCCGGGTCTCGTGGCTGCCGGTGGTGTCCACCGCCGGATCGGCGTCTCCGGTCCCGGGCAGCGCGCCGCTGCGGGACACCAGCGTGAAGTCGTCCTCCCCCACCACGTAGCGAACGCCCGTATCGTCGCTGCGCAGCTGCGAGTTGGCCGGGTTCCAGTAGATGCACTGGTAGGAGACGTAGGTGCTGCCCGGCGTCAGCCGCGCTTCGCTTTGGGACGCGCCGAAGTCCCCCGAGTCCTGGGCCGGGGCGGGGTTGGTCAGCAGGGCCACGGCTGCCGCGACGCAGACCGCCGCTGCCGCCGGGACAACCCAGCGGGCCGGCTTTTTCCACCGGGCCAGATGGCGAATCCGCCGGGCCGGGTCCCCGGCGCCGAAGGCTAGGGGCAGGCCCACCCGCCGTCCGGCGGCCAGATGCAGCAGCGTGGCGGCATAGTCCGCCCGGGCGGCGCCGTCCATCCGCCGCACCACGGCCTCGTCGCAGGCGGTCTCCATATCCTGCCCGGCCAGCGCGAAGGCCAGCCAGACCAGGGGGTTGAACCAGTGGAGGCTCAGCGCCGCGAAGGCCAGGGCCTTCCACCAGGGGTCGCCCCGGCGGAGGTGGCAGCGCTCATGGCGCAGGACGTGCTGCCGCGCCTGGGGCGGCAGCGCCGCGGGCAGATAAATCTTAGGCCGCGGCAGTCCCAGGAGGAAGGCCGTGGAAATCCCCTCGGCCAGATAGACGCCCCGCTCCAGGGGCACGGCGGTGCGGAGCTTCCGGCGCAGCCGGAAATCGGATACCCCGGCCCACAGGGCCATGACGCCCACCCCGGCCAGCCAGACCGCCCCGGCCACAGCCCATGGGTCGGCAGCAGGGGTCTCCGGCGCGGCGTCCGCGGTAATTTTCGCCGCCTCTTCCGCCGGTGCCGCAGCCACCCGGTTTTCCGAAGGCGCGGCGGTCACAAGCTCCGGCAGCGCGGCCACGTAGGCCATGGAGGTGGCCGTGGTCCCGGCCTCCACCGCCGGGGCATCCAGCAGGCCGAAGAGCGACACGGCGGACGAGAGCGACACCGGGCACAACAGGCGCAGCAGCACCACCGCCCACAACGCGCAGACGATGGCCCGGGGCGCCCGCCGGAGGGCCAGCCGCAGCAGCGCCACCGCCGCGATGACCACGCTGGCCGTCAGGCTCATGTCCACCACCCGGGCAAAGACAGCCTCAATCGCCATGGCCGTCCCTCCCCATCTGATCGATGAGGGCCTGCAGCTGGGCGATCTCCCGGTCCGAGAGCTTCTTCCGGCGGGTGAACGCCGTGAGGAAGGCCGGGAGAGAGCCGTCAAAGGTCTCCTCGACAAACTGCTCGCTCTTCATGGCGTAGAAGTCCGCCCGGGACAGGAGCGACGTCACCGTCCCGCCCTGATTTTGAAAGATCCCCCGGTCACACAGGCGCTTGAGTACCGTGTAAGAGGTGGTGGGCTTCCAGTGCAGCTCCGTCTCCGCCAGCGCCACCAGCGCCCGGGACTGTAACGGCTCCCGGCTCCAAATCAAATCCGCAAAGCGGGATTCCAACGGTCCCATGGTCGGCATTCCAATTCCTCCTTTGCTCTATATCTTGTAGAGTAATTGTATTCTACACGATGTAGAGCAGTCTGTCAAGGCGGGGGCTTGAATGGGAACCGGGGACGATCCCGCCGTAGGGGCGGCCCGCGTCCCCCGCGCGGCTGCGGCGAACGCAAGCCTCGTAGGGGCGCGCAGAACCATCCAACACTGGTGGGAATCGCCCCCTGGTCCCGGGCGGCTGATAGCCGCCCCTACGACGGCGACGGAAGTTTGGCAGGAAAAACGGTCTTACACAACCACTGTACCCTTCACGAGAGGCCGCTGCGCGGCACGGACGCGCGATGCGCGCCCCTACGGTGAGGATGGGTAACCGGTGGACCTGTAGGGGCCGATGCCTTCATCGGCCCGAACCCGCCGCAGGCGGGTCTCTTTGGAGAAAACGCACAGGCGGCGTGGACAAGCGGACACGCGCTGCGCGGCCGCTGCGGCGAGATATGGGGCGCGGGGCCGATTTCGGTCCGGGAAGCGCTGGATTTCTGCCAAAAAATGCGCCCCCGGGGGATGGGGGCGCGGAACGGGGAAGCTCAGCCCAGGGCGGCCAGGTCGGCCTCCGGGGTGGTGGTGGGCGCGATGTGGTAGTGCTCCACCAGGTAGGAGAGGACGTTGGGCGAGAGGAAGGCTGGCAGCGTCGGGCCCAGGCGGATGTTCTGGATGCCCAGGTGGAGCAGCGTCAGCAAAATGCACACGGCCTTCTGCTCGTACCAGGAGAGGACCATGGAGAGCGGCAGGTCGTTGACGCCGCAGCCGAAGGCCTCGGCCAGGGCCAGGGCGATCTCGATGGCGCTGTAAGCATCGTTGCACTGGCCGATATCCAGGAGCCGGGGCAGTCCCGCCACGGTGCCCAGGTCCAGGTCATTGAAGCGGTACTTGCCGCAGGCCAGGGTCAGCACCACCGAGTCCGCCGGGGTCTGCCGCACGAACTCCGTGAAGTAGTTCCGGCCTGCCCGGGCGCCGTCGCAGCCGCCCACCAGGTAGAAGCGGCGGATGGCCCCGGACTGGACGGCCTCGACGATCTGCCCCGCCGCGGCCAGCACGGCCTGGCGGCCAAAGCCGGTGGTGACGCTGGTGCCGCCGTTGACGCCCGGGAAGGTCTTGTCCTCCGGGAAGCCGCCCAGAGCCAGCGCCTTCTCGATCAGCGGGGTGAAGTCCTTGTCCGCGCCGATGTGGGCCGCGCCGGGATAGGAGACCGGCCCGGTGGTGAAGACGCGGTCCAGATAGCTCTCCTTGGGGGGCATCAGGCAGTTGGTGGTGAAGAGGATGGGGGCCGGAAGGCCGTCAAACTCCTTTTGCTGGTTCTGCCAGGCGGTGCCGAAGTTGCCCTTCAGGTGTGGGAACTTCCGCAGGGCCGGGTAGCCGTGGGCCGGGAGCATCTCGCCGTGGGTATAGACGTTGATTCCCTTGCCCTCGGTCTGCTCCAGCAGCTTCTCAAGGTCCAGCAGGTCATGGCCCGTGACCACGATGAAGGGTCCCTGCTCCACGGTCAGCGGCACTGTGGCCGGAGCCGGGTGGCCGAAGGTCTCGGTGTTGGCCCGGTCCAAAAGGGCCATGCAGGTGAGGTTATATTTGCCCACCTCCAGGGCCAGGGGCAGCAGCGTCTCCATGCCCCAGTCCTCGCCCACGGCGAAGAGCGCCTTGGCCAGAAAGCGGTTGAGGTCGTCGTCGGTGTAGCCCAGGGCCATGGCGTGGTAGGCGTAGGCAGCCACGCCCCGGACGCCGAAGAGAATGAGAGATTTGAGACTGCGGATGTCCTCGTTGGCGGCCCAGAGGCACTCCAGGTCGTAGTCCTCGGTCCGGCCGCAGGGGGCGCCGCAGGCGGCGCAGCCGGGCAGGATGCGTTCCTTCTCCCGGTGGACCTGCTCGGTCAGGGCCGCCACGTGGTCCGCCGAGAAGTCCACATTGGTAATGGTGGCGAAGAGGCCCTCCAGCAGCAGCCGCCAGGTGGCCCCGTCGGCCTGGCCGTCGCCGCCGATGGCCCGGGCCAGGCCGATCAGCGCGCCGGTCAGCTGGTCCTGGAGCCGGGCCGTCTGCGCCGTTTTCCCGCAGACGCCCCGGGCGCCGGTGCAGCCGGTGCAGCCGGCGGTCTGTTCACACTGAAAGCAAAACATCGTCTGTTCCATCGGTTTCTCCTTGTCGCGTTGGTTGTTCGGTTTGAATTTCGGGACGGCGGTCAAAACACCACCACCAGCAGCATTTTGAACTGCGCCTCGCCGTAGACGGCGTGGGGGTGGCCGGCGGGCATGACGATAGACTCCCCTTCCCGCAGCAAAAAGTCCTGGCCGTCGATGGTGATGCGCCCGGTGCCGTCCAGGCAGGTGACGAAGGCGTCGCCGCCGGAGCGGTGGGTGCTGATCTCTTCCCCGGCGTCGAAGGAGAAGAGGGTGATGCTGACGGCGTCATTCTGGGCCAGCGTCTTGCTGACCACCTGGCCCGGCTGGTAGGCGATCTGTTCCTTGAGTGTCAAAACCTGACTCTTTTCCATATTTTTCATTGGCGCTCCCATAAAAGTCCTCCTCACTGATTCAAAATTCTGCCGTCGATGGAAATCGTCGCCACCCGCAGCGGAAGCTCCTTCCCGCTGGCCCGGACGGCCTGCTCCGCCGCCCGGGAAAGGCCGCCGCAGCAGGGCACCTCCATGCGGACGACGGTGACGCTTCGGATGTCGTTGTCCCGGAGGATGGCCGTGAGCTTCTCGGCGTAGTCCACGCTGTCCAGCTTGGGACAGCCGATGACCGTCACGCGGCCCTGCATAAAATCCCGGTGCAGGGCGGCGTAGGCAAAGGCCGTGCAGTCGGCGGCGATGAGCAGCTCCGCCCCCTGGTAGTAGGGCGCCCGAAGGGGCATCAGCTTGATCTGGCAGGGCCACTGGGCCAATTGGGAATCGGTCTGCGCCGCCGGGGCTGCCGGGGCGGGCCGGTCAAACCGGTGCATCTGACTGCCCGGGCAGCCGGTATGGGGTGCGGCCTGGGTTTTCCCGGCCTGGCGGGCCCGGACCGCGGCTTCGTCATAGGCCGCGGCCTCCCGCTCCACAAAGGTGATGGCTCCGGTGGGGCAGGCCGGGAGGCAGTCCCCCAGGCCGTCGCAGTAGTCGTCCCGCAGAAGCTGGGCCTTGCCGTCCACCATGGCGATGGCGCCCTCGTGGCATGCCGCGGCGCACAGGCCGCAGCCGTTGCACTTCTCCCGGTCTATTTGAATGATTCGTCGGATCATTTCACTGGCTCCTTTCGTGTGCTTGACTCTTTGCGTTGAGTATACTATAATGCGAACCACAAATCTGTTGTTCAAACAACAAGGAGAAAATTATGTCTCAATCTGTGCAAATCCCGCTCTTTCAGGGCATCGACCCGGCAGACCTGGAGCGGCTGCTCGGCTGCCTGGGAGCCGCCCGGCGGCGCTACCGCAAGGGCGACGTGATCCTCGCCGAGGGCAGCCCCACAACATGGGTGGGCGTGGTGCTGGCGGGCCGGGTCTTGATGGAAAAGAGCGACATTTTCGGCGGCAACACCCTCCTGGGCAGTGCCGGGCCAGGCGCCGTGTTCGCCGAGGCCTACGCCTGCCTGCCGGAAGAGCCGCTGCAAATCTCCGTCACCGCCGCCGAGGAGACCACGGTCCTCTTCCTCCAGGTGGGGAAGGTCCTCGCCGCCTGTCCCCGGCAGTGCCCCTTCCACACCGCACTGATCCGCAACCTGCTGGCGATCTCCGCCCAGAAGAACTTGCAGCTCTCCCGGCGAATCCTCCACACCCAGTCCAAGTCCATCCGGGGGCGGCTCCTCTCGTACTTCTCCGAGCAGGTCAAGGCAGCGGGCGGCAGCCGCTTCACCATCCCCTACACCCGCCAGCAGCTGGCCGATTACCTGGGGGTGGACCGCAGCGCGCTGAGCGCCACCCTCTCCAAAATGCAGCAGGAGGGGCTGATCCGGTACCGCCGCAACGAGTTTGAAGTGGTCCAGCCGGGGAAAATGCCATAAAAAAGCACCCGCCGCAGAAGCTCTCGTTTCTGCGGCGGGTGCTTTTTTTACTCTTCTTTACTCTTCAGCCGCTTCCTCCGGCGGCTCGTAGTTGGGGTTATAGTTGACGATGATGGAATGCTCCTGCAAGGCCTTGACGTCCTCCTCCGGGATGGGATTGTCCCAGACGTTGACCTGGATCAGATTGATGTTGTCCGCCAGGGGCAGGATGGTCTTCACCTGATTATAGTCGGCGTAGACATAGTTGAGGCTGTTGATCCCGGCGAGGCCCGAGAGGTCCTCGATCTGGTTGTTGTCCACCCGGAAGATTTGCAGAACACTGTTGGCCTCATCAAAGTCCGGCACGGCGGTGATCTGGTTGTTGTTGCCGTTGAACTGGGTCAGCGCCGGGAGCTGGGCCAGCACCGAGATATCGCTGACCAGGTTATACTGCACCTCCAGCACCGACAGCGCCGAGCAGCCGGAGAGGACCGAGAGGTCGGTGATGGTGTTGTTCCCGGCCAGCAGGGTCGTGAGCTGCTGTTTGTCGGAGAGGGCCGCCAGCGCCGTCACGTCACAGCCGGAGATGTCCAGATACTGGAGCTTCCCGCAGGCGCTGAGACTGGCGATGGAGGTGATGGGATTGTTGGTCAGGGTGACGGTCTCCAAATCCAGCATCAGCGACAGCACGCCGATCTCGGAAAGGGAGTTGTCGGCCAATTGCAGCTCCTTCAGCTTGGTCAGCTGGGAGAGGGCGCCGATGTCGGTCAGGGCGCAGTTGTTGAGCCGCAGCCGCTGGAGGCTGGTCAGGCCGCCGATGGCGTCCAGCGAGCCGGAGGAGATGGTGCAGCCGCTGAGGTCCAGCTCCGTGAGCTTCGTCAGCTGGCTCAGGGGCGTGAAGTCCAGCCCCGAGACGTTCTGTACCGTCAGGGTGCGCAGGCCGGTGAACCAGCGGAGGTCCGACAGATCCGCCACCGTCTCCGGCAGCGTCAGGGAGGCGATGTTCCACAGGTCGTCGGTCATCAGCGTCTCGCCGGCTGTGACGCCCAGGGCCTCCCGGGCGGCGGCGTCCACCGCCGGGTCCGTCAGGGTGACGGGCTCCACCACGCCGCCGATGGTATAGCCGTTCTGCACCGCCGTGCTGACCAGGCCGGTCTCGTCCACGGCGATGGCCAGCACCATGGTCTCGCCGCCCGGCAGCGTCACCGGTCCCTCGTAGAGGTCCTCCTCCATGGAGGGGTACTCCCCGTCGATGGTCAGGTAGACGTCGTTGCCGCCGCCGTCGGCGGTCACTTCAATATACTCGCTGTAGTAGCCGTTTTCGGGGCTGAGGGTGGGCGCGGCGGGCCGCAGCTCGGCCAGCTCCTCCCGGACGGATTCGTCCGCCGTGCGGTCGAGCATCTGCACCGCGTCCAGGAGCTTGTCCTGCTGGACGTACACCCGGCACAGCTCCACATAGAGCGACACATCCTCGGGATTCTCCTGAATAGCCCGCACCAGGGTGTACTCGGCCTTGGTGTAGTTGCCGGCGCCGGCATAGGCTTCGGCCAGGGCCAGCGGGATCTCGTCCCCCTCGCCCTGGAGGCTCCAGGCCCAGTTGTAATAAGTGATGGCCCGGTTATACCGTCCCTTTTCCACCAGGTTGGCCGCCCGGCCCGCTAAAAAGTCGGCGGTGAGATCGCTGCGGTAAAAGAGGAAAAACCAGGCGGCGGCGCCCAGCAGCGCCAGGACCAGCACCAGGGGAATGACAATTTTCAAAACTCGTTTCATGGGATGACTCCAATCCAAGATCGTACTGCCGCCCAGGGCGGAAAGAAACAAATTGTAATTTTTATTATTATAATCCTTGGCCGGACCGGTGTCAATGCAGAAAACCACCCCTGGCATGGGCCGCTCTGCCAGCGCATAGGATGAAGGGAAGGAGGGGTGGCTTATGAAACAGTCCATTCTCGCCGGGCTCTCGGCTCTGCTGCTGGCGGTCTTTTTGCCCATGGCGCTGCTGTCCCCGGCGGAGGCCGCCGAGCCGGAGACGAAGATGGTCATCTGGGACACGGCAGCTGCCGCCGAATCGGAGGCGGATTTGCAGGACGCCGAACCGGAAGCGGAAACGGCGGCGGAACCGGAGACCCCGGATGATGCACCGGAGGCGGAGACAGCGTCCGCGGCGTCCGCGCAGCCTGCCGCCGCGTGGGACGAGGCCACCACTGTCTCCCTGCTGACGGAGGGCGGCGTGGTCTCCCTCTCGCTCCGGGAATATCTCACCGGGGTGGTCCTCTCGGAGATGCCGGCCTCCTTCTCCGCCGAGGCGCTCAAGGCCCAGGCCGTGGCGGCCCGCACCTTTACCTTGAAAAAGCTGGAGGCCAGCAAGCACGCCGACGCAGACCTCTGTGCCGACAGCGCCTGCTGCCAGGCCTGGACCAGCCGGGAGGCTCTGGCGGAAAAACTGGGCAGCGCCTTCTCCCAGTACTGGCAGAAGGCGGCTGAGGCCGTGACTGGGACCGACGGCCTGGTGCTGACCTACGGCGGGCAGTTGATCGACGCAGTGTATTTCTCCTGCTCCGGCGGTTCCACCGAGGACGCCGTGGCCGTCTGGGGCGGCGACGTGCCGTATCTCCAGGCGGTGGAGAGCCCCGGTGAGGAAATTTCCAAAAAGTTTGAGACCCAGGTGACGGTGCCGCTCGCCCAGTTCCGGCAGATTCTGGAGGCGGCTGACCTGGACGTCTGGTTCTCCGGCAGCGCCGACAGCTGGTTTGGCCCGTGCAGCCGGACTGAGGGCGGCGGCGTGGCCACCTGGGAGATCGGCGGGCAGTCCTTCACCGGGACGCAGCTGCGCAGTCTCTTCTCCCTCAACTCCGCCAATTTCACTATCTCCGCCGGGGACAGTGAAATCGTCTTCATCGTCTCCGGCTACGGCCACCGGGTGGGGATGAGCCAGTACGGCGCCGAGGCCATGGCCCGGGCCGGCAGCGATTTTGAGGAGATTTTGCTCCACTACTATACCGGCGTCACCCTGACCCGGATGGCCCCGGATCAGGGCTGAGACTGGATTGGAACCTGGAGCAGTGCAGCCAGAAAGTACCGTAGGCACGCATCGTGCGTCCGCTGGGTTGCGATGTCTGAGCGGTTCGCTGAACGCACCGGCCAAAAGCCTCCCCTGTGTAAGGGGAGGTGACAGGCCGCAGGCCTGACGGAGGGGTTGCCGCCAGTGGCGGAATAAGCAACTGCAGCGGCCCAACTGCTGCGGTCGCTGTTTCTGCCACAGGCAGCGCTCCCTTGCAGGCCACATCGGCCCGCACCCACCGCAGGCGGGCCCCATGAAAGCGGGCGGCTAATAGCCGCCCCTACGGCGGAATCGCGGCATCGATGCGGTCGGCGAATGCACTCTGGCGATGCTGGCTTGTTTGCCTCCGGCGGAGGACTTTTCACCGCAGAAAAGTCCCCAAAATGCGCCGGGGGCTGCGGCCCCCGGACTCCCGTGGGGCTGCGCGGCGTGCATCTCCGGAAGCGGCATTGCGTAAGCCGTTACGCTCCACCGGGCTGTCCCGTCCCATACTGCCTGCCCCTTCCCGGCTTCGCGCGGGCCAGTCAAATCGGTCAGCCGTTACGGCTACAGAACTTTCCTCAAAGGCCGCACGGACTGCCACGTAACAGGGGGCGAATGTTGCACACGGCAGATATTTTGCACGATTTATCTATTTTCGCCGTAGGGGCGCGCATTGCGCGTCCGAACGTCTGCGGTATCAGCGTGATTCCGTCGAACGTACCGGCAAGCGATTTTGCTGTAGGGGCCGATGCCTACATCGGCCCGTGCCGCGCAGCGGCCTCTCATGGAGGGTGCGATGGCTGCGGAAGGCTGTTTGTTCCGCCGCGCCCAGAGCCTCTCCTTGCACGGGGGAGGCTTTGGCCCGTGCGGTATGCCGCGGGTGCTCAGGCGTCGCGGGCCAACGGGCCGATGTGGGCATCGGCCCCTACGTGGGAACGGCGGTCTGTGCGCTCGGCGGCGGCGTTCCGGCGACGCAGCCAGGCGGACGCGCGATACGCGCCCCTACGGCAGAATCGCACCTTGTCGCGTTTGCCGCAGGCACATAGGAAGCAGCCGCCCCTACGGCGGGGACGGGAGTCCTGTGGTGCAAAAAGGGCCCGCCGCAGAAGGAAAACGTTCTGCGGCAGGCCCTGAAAATTACACGTCGTTGCGCACCAAGTCCTCCAAGCTCTCCCGGCGGACGGCCAGGTAGTGGCCTGTCTCGGTGAGCATCACCACCGCCGGACGCGGCAGGCGGTTATAGTTGGAGGCCATGGAGTAGTTGTAGGCGCCGGTGGTGCAGACCGCCAGAATCTCGCCCCGCTTCGGCTCCGGCAGCAGGACGTCCGGCTGGATGATGTCGCCGCTTTCGCAGCAGCGGCCCACCACGTCGCACCGCAGCGTCGCCGGATCCTCAGGCCGGCTGGCCAGGTAGACCGTGTACCGCGAGCCATAGAGGGCGTAGCGGGGGTTGTCGGTCATGCCGCCGTCGATGGAGACATAGTTTTTATAACCTGTGATCTTCTTCACGGTGCCCACGGTGTAGAGCGTCAGGCCGGCGTCGGCCACGATGCTCCGGCCCGGCTCCATGTGGACGGCGGGCATCTCCATCCCCAGCCTTTCGCAGACCGCCTTCATATGGGCGGCCACCCGGGCGATGGCCGCCGGGATGTCCACGAAGCCGTCGCTCTCCACGTAGCGCACGCCGTAGCCGCCGCCCAGGTCCAGCACCGGCAGCGCCGCGCCGAATTCGTCCCGGCAGTCCTTGATAAAGGTCAGCATGATGTCGGCGGTACGCTCGTAGACGTCCTCGCCGAAGACCTGGGACCCCACGTGGCAGTGGAAGCCCTGGAGGTCGATGGTGGGCAGGGACAGGGTGTAGCGCACCATCTCCCGGGCCTGGCCGGTCTCGATGGCGGTGCCGAACTTGCTGTCCACCTTGCCGGTGGCCACGGCCTCATAGGTGTGGGGGTCGATGCCCGGCGTCAGCCGCAGCAGGATCTTCTGCCGAAGCCCCTTCTCCCCGGCGATGCGGGCGATGGCGTCCAGCTCCTCCCGGTTGTCCACCACGAAGTGGCCCACCCGGTGGTCCATGGCGAAGGCAATGTCCCAGTCGGTCTTGTTGTTGGAGTGGAAATACGCCTGCTCCAGCGGGAATCCCGCTTGGAGGGCGGTGTAAATCTCGCCGGAGGAGACCACGTCGATGCCCATGCCCTCCTCCTTGGCGATCTCATAGATGCGCTTGAAGCAGTTGGCCTTGCTGGCATAGAGGGGCGCAGCCGCGGGGCCGAAGCTCTCCTGGAAGGCCCGGCGGTACATACGCATATTCTCCCGGATGCGCACCTCGTCCAGAAGGTAGAGGGGCGTGCCGTATTCCCGGGCCAGGGCCACGGTGTCGTGTCCGCGGAAGTAGAGATGGCCGTTTTCTCCCACGGAAAGGTTGCTGCTGAGCATAGTGATCCCACCTGTTGCAAATTTTAGTTCATCATAGCACGAAAGAATCAAAATAGCAAAGGTTTTCTGCCGAAGTCTTTCCTTTTGGCGCGATCGGTGCTATAATCCACAGGACAAAAAAACGATTGGGAGGCATCGCCATGCTGCGCTTTGAATGCGACTACACCGAGGGCTGTATCCCCGAGATTCTCGAGGCCATCGCCCGGGAGAACCACACCCAGCTCCAGGGCTACTCTGAAGACACCGTCACGGAACGGGCCAGAGCCAAGGTCAAGGCCCTCTGCGGCCGGGACGATCTGGCCGTCCACTTCCTGGTGGGCGGTACCCAGGCCAATACCACCGTCATCGCCGCTGCGCTGCGGCACCACCAGGGCGTCATCGCCGCCGCCCAGGGCCACATCGCCTGCCACGAGACCGGCGCCATCGAGGCCGCGGGCCACAAGGTCATCGCCCTGCCCAGCGACACGGGCCGCCTGACCGCCCGGCAGATCGACCAGGTCTGCGCCGCCCACTGGTTCGATCCCTCCTTTGAGCATCAGACCCAGCCCGCCATGGTCTACCTCTCCCACCCGGCGGAGAACGGCACCATCTACAGCCTTTCCGAGCTGGAGGAGATCCGCGCCGTCTGCGACAAGTGGCACCTCTTCCTCTTCCTGGACGGGGCGCGGCTGGGCTACGCCCTGGCCTCCCCCCGGAACGACGTCAGCTTGCAGGACCTGGCCCGGCTGACCGACGTCTTCTACATCGGCGGCACCAAGGTGGGCGCATTGTTCGGCGAGGCCGTGGTGATCTCCCACCCCGAGCTGGCCCGGGACTTCCGCTACCACATCAAGCAGCGGGGCGGTATGCTGGCCAAGGGCTGGCTTTTGGGCCTCCAGTTCGACGTGCTTTTGGAGAACGACCGCTACATGGCCATCTCCCGCAAGGCCGTGGCCCAGGCCATGGAGATTAAAAAGGCCTTTGAGGAAGTGGGCGTCTCCTTCTGGAGCGATTCCTACACCAACCAGCTCTTCCCCATCCTGCCCAACGAGGCCCTGAAACAGTTTGACGAAAACTACGTCTACAACGCCGGTGAGAAGATCGACGAAGGCCACACCGTGGCCCGGTTCTGCACCAGCTGGGCCACCACCGACGCGCAGGTGCAGGCCCTGATCGCCGACATCCGCCGCATCCTCGGCTGAGTCCCGCCGCCCCCCTGCCCCCGCAGGGGGGCACCTATTCGCTATTCACTCTTCTCCCCCTCCAGCGCTGCACACAGGGGCGCGGGCTGGCGGGCGGCCATGCAGGCCGCCCCTACAACAGAGATGGGGCGGGTGCGTTCGGCGAAAGCGCTCCGGCGGTGCGGGCCTGTTTGCCTCCGGCGGGGCACTTTTCACCGCGGAAAAGTGCCGAAAACGCGCCGGGGGCTGCGGCCCCCGGACTCCCTTGGGGCTGCGCGGCGTGCATCCCAAGAAGAGGCATCTTCCAAGCCGTTGCTGTCCACCGGGCTGTCCCGTTCCATACTGCCTCCCCCTTCCCGGCTTCGCGCGGGCCAGTGGAATCGGATAGCCGTTACGGCTACAGGGGATTTCTCTAAGGCCGCACAAACTGCCCCGGAACGTGGGGTGGACACTGCACACGGTAGTTTTTTGCAGAATTTCCTTATTGGGGTCGTAGGGGCGCGCATTGCGCGTCCGTGCCGCGAAGCGGCCTCTGGCGGCGAGTATAGTCGTTGCAGATAGCCCTTTACACCGCCGTACTGCCAAGGCCCCCTTGTGTAAAGGGCTCGCAAGGGAGCGCCGCCAGCGGCGGAAGAAGTGACCGCAGCAGTTGGGCAGCCGCTTGCCTTGGCGGGCCGCAACGCGGGCCGGGAAGGCTTAGCGGCAACCCGGAGCTGGTACGGCGTCAGCCGTGACTGGGGGATTGTCAGCCTGCTGTAGCCTCAAGTTCTAATCCCCTCCGGCGCTTCGCGCCACCTCCCCTTGGGTACCAAGGGGAGGCTTTGAGCCGCTTCGTTCGGCGCAAACGCTCTGCCGACGCTGCCCATGCGGACGCGCAATGCGCGCCCCTACGGTCAAATCGCTTCCCGGTGCGTTCGGCGGAGGCGCTCTGGCGGCGCGGCCCGGCGGAAGCGCAAGTTATTACATTGCCGTGGGCGCTTTGTAGGGGCCGATGCCTTCATCGGCCCGCACCCGCCGCAGCGCGACGGCGCGCCTTTTTCTTGACTTTTTAGTTCTACAGTTGTAGAATATAATTACTACAATCGTAGAACCAATTTGCCCCAGGCAAATTGCGCAAGGGAGGGACGTCTGATGAATTTCTCCGGCTGGTATCGGGTGCTGCTGAGCGCCGTGCTGGCGGGCGGGATCGTCGTGACCTTCCGCCAGTCCTGGCGGCGGGAACACGTCGAATCAGCGCCGCTGGGCATCGGCTGCAAGCCCCAGGTTCTGGAGACCGCGGTCTGGTTTCCGCCGACCGTGATCCTGTGGGCGCAGCTTTTGCTGCTGCTTCTGCTGGCGGCGCTGTGGAGCCCGGCCCAGGCCGTGCAGGCGATGACCTCCCAGGCGCTGGACATGGCCCTTCACCTGAGTGCCTGGTTCCTGGCGCTGACGGCGGCCATGCCCCTGCTGCGGCGGCGCTTCCGGGCCAGGACCTGCGCCATTCTCTGGCTGCTGCCCGCCATCGCCCAGTACTTCTGCCTGCTGCCCCCGAAGCAGCCCCTTCCCCGCTGGAGCATCTACGTGCCGCAGCCGGCGCTGCGGTGGCTCCTGGGGCTGTGGGGCGCCGGGGCTGCGGCGGTGCTGGGCTGGTACTGCCTCTCCCACGGGTGGTTTTGTCTGCGGCTCCGCCGCAGCCGCAGGCCGGAGACCGACGAGGCCGTGACCGCGCTGTGGCGCCGGGAGCTGGAGCGGGCGGGGTATCGGTCCGTGCGGCTCTTTCGCACCGGGGCGGTGTCCGCGCCGCTGTCCCTGGGCTTCACCCGGTGGACCAGGGCCACGGTGCTGCCGGAGCAGCCCTACACAGAGGCGGAGCTCAGCTGGATTTTCCGCCATGAGATTCGGCATTTGCAGCGGGGCGACGTCAGCACCAAGTTTTTCCTGGCCTTTGCCAACGCCTGCTGCTGGTGGAATCCGCTGGTATGGCTGGCCACCCGCCGGGCCGCCGAGGACCTGGAGCTCTCCTGCGACGAGCTGGTGCTGGAGGGGGCGGACCAGGCCCAGCGGAAGGCCTACGCCGCGCTGCTGCTCCGGGCGGCGGGGCCGCGGCAGGCCTTCACCACCTGCCTCTCCGGCGCTGCCGCCACGCTGCGCTACCGGCTCAAGCGGGTGCTGGAGCCCGGGGCGCGGTCCCTGGGACTGGGCCTCTTGGCCGTGGCCATGTTCCTCTGCACCCTCAGCTGCGGCCTGGTCTCCTTCAGCGACAGCAGAGGCAGCCTGACGGCGCTGGCCCTGACACCGGAGGCGGCGGTGACGTCGGCCACAATCTTCACCGCCAACGAAGGGCCGGAGGAGTTCCGGGGCTTTACCCACGATACCGCCGCGCTCTACGCCTACTTTGACACCCTGCCGGCAGAGCGGCTGCTCCAGAGTGCAGGAGACCGGGACCCGGGCGATGGCCGGAGCCTGGAGCTGTATCTGGACACCGCCTGGGGCTGGGAGACCATCACGCTGACGGACCGGGGCGCCGTCCGGCAGACCTACGTCCGCACGGAAGATCGCCATGAAAAGGCCGTCACCAGCTATCGCCTGCTGGCTCCGCTGGACTGGGCCGAGATCGAAGCCTGCCTGCTGCCGGACGAGGCGGAGGCAGAGGTGCCGCCGATGGACGTGACAGTAACGGTGTCGCTGACCGTCGGTGACGGCGTAGACGGCCCCGTGAAGCTCAAGCCGGTAGAGGCCGCCGCCACGTCCGAGGCGGGAGACGTCCTCTGGGCCACGGGCCACAGCGACCACGCGCTGGAGCTGTACGCCGCGGAGGAGGGCACGCTGCTTTTGGACTTTCCCCAGCAGCCCGACCAGTTCAATCTCACGGTCACCGGGGCGGACGGGCAGACGGTGCAGTCTCTCTCGGGCGCGTCCCGGAGCGTATCGGTCCCGGCGCCGGTGGGCAGCGCACTGCGGCTGGAGGTCACCTACCCGCTGGAGGACGGCGGCGTCTGCGAAGCCACCTACCAGCTACGGATTTCTCCCATGGAATAGGCTCCGCATGAAACACAAAGCACAATCCCATGGCAGGGGCGGCGATCAGCCGCCCCTGCCATGCCGCGCTTCCGGCGGGCTGCCGCCGAACGCAGAGGCCAAAGCCTCCCCTAAAGCTCTTGCGGGCGTTAAGGGAGGCTTTGGCCTGTACGCTCGGCGGCAGCGCTCAAACAATGCAGCCAGGTGGGCGGCTGATAGCCGCCCCTACGAATGGGACGGAAAATTCGCACACAAAAGCTGCCGTGTGCAAGATCAAACCCCTGTTCTGGGGCAGTTCGTGCGGCCTTTGAGGAAGGTTCTGTAGCCGCAACGGCCATCCGATTCTACTGGCCCGCGCGAAGCCGAGAAGGGGGAGGCAGTATAGGGCGGGACGGCCCGATGGACAGCAACAGCTTACGCAATGCCTCTTCCTGGGATGCACGCCGCGCAGCCCAAAGGGGGACCGGGGGCCGCAGCCCCCGGCGCGTTTTGGGGACTTTTCCGCGGTGAAAAGTCCCCCGCCGGAGGCAGACAAGCCCGCCATCGCCGGAGCGCTTCCGCCGAACGGACCCGCTTCGCGGTTCGGGCCGATGTGGGCATCGGCCCCTACGGAGCATTTGCGGCAAGCGCACCAACTCGCAATCCCGCCACTACGGCGGAAGCAACGGAAAAATGGCATCCAGACCGACAGCCTGTACGACACAAACGGCCCCTGCGGCGCGATGCCGCAGGGGCCTTGTGTATCATTCAGGGGATTACTGATGGATGGCGGTGCCAGTCTTGCCGGCGATGCCGTCGCGGGCCTTTTCCAGCAGGGTGATGAGGGCGGTTCTGCCGGGCTTGGACTCGGCAAACTTCACCGCGGCCTCCACCTTGGGGAGCATGGACCCGGGGGCGAACTGGCCCTCGGCCATGTACTGCCGGGCGGCCTCGGGCGTCAGGTCCGAGAGCCACTGCTCATTTTCCTTGCGGAAGTTGATGGCCACCTTCTCCACGGCGGTGAGAATAATCAGCGTGTCGGCGTCCAGCATTTCGGCCAGCAGCTCGGAGGCGAAGTCCTTGTCGATGACCGCCGCCGCGCCCTTGAGATGGTTGCCCTCGGTGCGGAACACCGGGATGCCGCCGCCGCCGCAGCAGATGACGATATGGCCGTCGTTGCTCAGGGCGCGGATGGCGCCGGCCTCGATGATGTGCTTCGGTCTCGGGGAGGCCACGTACCGCCGCCAGCCCCGGCCGGAGTCCTCCTTGAAGAGGAAGCCGGTCTTCGCCGCCATCTCCTTGGCCTCTTCCTCGGAGAGGAACTTGCCGATGGGCTTGGAGGGCGTCTCAAAGGCGGGGTCGTTGGGGTCCACCTCCACCTGCGTCACCATGGTGACGACGGGCTTGTCGGTGATGCCCCGGTTGAGCATCTCCTCCCGCAGGGCATTCTGGAGGTCGTAGCCGATATAGGCCTGGCTCATGGCGCCGCAGACTGACAGCGGCGTCGCGCCCTGGGTGTGGTCCTCATGCATCAGGGCCAGCATGGCGTTGTTGATGATGCCCACCTGGGGGCCGTTGCCGTGGGCCACGATGACCTGGTTGCCGTCCTCAATGAGATCGACAATGGCCCGGGCCGTGATCTTCACGGCAGTGGCCTGCTCGGGGAGAGTGGTGCCCAGGGCATTGCCGCCCAGGGCGATGACAATGCGCTTTCCCATAATTTCAAAAACCTCGCTTTACTGGGGCCAATCAGAACTTCTTGCGCAGCTCGTCGGAGGCGTCCATAGCCATCAGAGCCTTGACGGGGTCCTTGACCTTAGCCAGGAAGATCATGGCGGCGATGATATAGGGCTTGTAGGAGGCCTGCTTGTAGAGCGGCACGATATAGCGGTCGAAGACGGAGTTGTCCACCTCGCCCTCCTTGCAGCTGAGGCCGGTGATGTCGGCGGGCAGGCAGTGGAGGTACAGCGCCTTGCCGTCCTTGGTGAGGGACATCATTTCCTCGGTGCAGGCCCAGTCCTTATGCTCGGCGTTCTGCTGCAGGAGTTCCTTCTCCAGCGCGTCGATGCCGGCCTTGTCGCCCTGCTGATAGAGCTTGGTGCGCTTTTCCATGGCAGCGAAGGGAGCCCAGGACTTGGGATAGACGATGTCGGCATCCTTGAAGGCCTCGGCCATGGAGTTGCACTTGGAGAAGGAGCCGCCGGACTGCTCGGCGTTCTTCTTGGCGATCTCCTCGATCTCGGGCATGATCTCATAGCCCTCGGGATGGGCCAGGACGACGTCCATGCCGAAGCGGGTGAACAGGCCCACGACGCCCTGGGGCACGGACAGGGGCTTGCCGTAGCTGGGGGAGTAGGCCCAGGTCATGGCGACCTTCTTGCCCTTCAGGTTCTCCACGCCGCCGAAGTAGTGGATGATGTGCAGCATATCGGCCATGCACTGGGTGGGATGGTCCACGTCGCACTGGAGGTTGACCAGAGTGGGCCGCTGTTCCAGGATGCCGTCGCGGTAGCCCTCTTCCAGGGCGTCGATGAAGGTCTTCTGGTACTTGTGGCCCTCGCCGATGAACATATCGTCGCGGATGCCGATGACTTCCGCCATGAAGGAGACCATGTTGGCGGTCTCGCGGACGGTCTCACCGTGGGCGATCTGGCTCACCTTCTCGTCCAGGACCTGCTCCTCCAGGCCCAGCAGGTTGCAGGCGGAGGCGAAGGAGAACCGGGTACGGGTGGAGTTGTCGCGGAAGATGGAGATGCCCAGGCCGGAGTCGAAGACGCGGGTGGACTTGTTGCGCTCCCGGAGGTCCCGCAGGGCGTCGGCCACGGTGAAGATGGCGTCCAGCTCCTCGTCGGTCTTGTCCCAGGTCCAGTAGAAGTCGTTCTTGTACATATTGTTGATGTGCAGGGTCTCGAGATGTCTTGCCAGTTCCATTGCCTTGCTCATGGGATAAATCCTCCTAAATATCATTGAAGTAATTTAGATTTCGTAGGGGCGCGCATTGCGCGTCCGTATGCTTACCGGATGTCGTTGTCGGTCAGGCTCTGGCGGAATTCGGTGACGTCGTCGGTCTTGTTCTCTTCCTTGTAGAGGTTGACGGCGGCCACGTACACGGCGGCGCAGGTCACCAGATCCTGCTTCCAGGTGATCTCGTTGGGGGCGTGGGCCTGGCTCTCAGCACCGGGGCCGAAGCCGACGCAGGGGATGCCGTAGCGGCCCTGGATGGAGACACAGTTGGTGGAGAAGGTCCACTTGTCGATCAGAGGCCGGTTGCGCTTTTCCATGGCGGAGGGGGCGCCGATGCGCTTGTCGCCGTAGAGGGCCTTGTGGGCGTCCACCAGGGCCTGGACGTGGGCGGCGGATTCCTTGTTGATCCAGGTGGGGAAGAAGCACTCGGTCTCGTAGACCTCGCCGGTCCAGGCGGGACGGTCATACATATACATACTGACCTTGACGTCGTCGCCGTACTTCTTCACGGCAGGCAGGTCGCGGATTTCCTGGAGGCAGGAGTCCCAGGTCTCGCCGGCGGTCATGCGGCGGTCAATGGAGATGGCGCAGGAGTCGGCCACGGCGCAGCGGCTGGGGGAGGTGTAGAAAATCTGGGAAGTGGTGCAGGTGCCGCGGCCCAGGAAGCGGGCGTCCTCGTAGTGCTCGGGGTTGTACTTGGGGTTGAGCATCTTCACGAGGCCCTTGATCTCGGTATCGTCGGCGTCGTCGTTTTCGTTGAGGGCGCGGACGTCCTGGAGAATGTCGGCCATCTTGTAAATGGCGTTGTCGCCGCGCTCGGGAGCGGAGCCGTGGCAGGAGACGCCCTTGACGTCCACCCGGATTTCCATACGGCCGCGGTGGCCGCGGTAGATGCCGCCATCGGTGGGCTCGGTGGAGATCACAAACTCGGGGACAATCTTGTCCACATTGTAGATGTACTGCCAGCACATGCCGTCGCAGTCCTCTTCCTGGACGGAGCCGACCACCATGATCTTATAGCCGGCGGGGATCAGCCCCAGGTCCTTCATGATCTTGGCGCCGTAGACAGCGGAGGCCATGCCGCCCTCCTGGTCGGAGCCGCCGCGGCCATAGATGATCTCGTCGGTCTCGTAGCCCTCATAGGGGTCGTGGGTCCAGTTGGCCAGGTTGCCGATGCCCACGGTGTCGATGTGGGAGTCAATGGCGATGATCTTCTCGCCGTCGCCCATCCAGCCGATGACGTTACCCAGGCCGTCGATCTCCACCTTGTCGTAGCCCAGCTTCTTCATCTCGGCCTCGATGCACTTGACCACGCCCTCCTCCTCGCAGCTCTCGCTGGGGATGGCGATCATGGCCCGCAGGAATTTGGACATATCTTCCTTGTAGCCTTCCGCGGCAGCTTTGATTGCTTCAAAATTCATGGTATGATCCTCCCTGGTTCATCATTCACAGCTCACTTGCCCCATGCTCCGGGGGGCCTTCTGATACCATCATAACACAAGAAATCAGATTGTCAAACAAAATTTTTGTCAGCCTTAATTTTTTTAAGAAATTCCCTTGCAATCTCCCGGAGATATGGTATGATAGGACTTGTAAGATACCATTGAATCAACGGAACGCAAAAGAGGGTGATCGTACTGGAAAAGAATCAACTGGAGAACTTGAAGCAAATTGCCAAGGGCATCGCGGCCCAGTTCGGCAGCAACTGTGAGGTAGTGGTCCACGAGCTTTCCGAGCAGAGCGCCTACCACTCCATCGTTGCCATTGAGAACGGCCACGTCACCGGCCGGAAAATCGGCGACGGCCCGTCCCACGTGGTGCTGGAGCAGTTGGGCCGCCCCCGGGACGATACGCCCGACGAGCTGTGTTATCTGACCCGCACACCCGACGGGAAGATCCTCAAATCCTCGTCCATGTATATCCGGGACAGTCAGGGCAAGGTCGTGGCGATTTTCTGCGTCAACTTTGACATTTCGGCATTGACCATGGTGGAGCAGGCTGTCCACGACCTGATCGACACCCGGGAGACGGAGCGCAAGGAGCCGGAGCGCATTACCTTGAACGTGGCCGACCTGCTGGACGATCTGATCCGCCAGAGCGATGAGCTGGTGGGAAAGCCCGTGGCGCTGATGACCAAGGAAGACAAGATCAAGGCCATCCACTTCCTAAACTCCAACGGGGCCATGCTCATCACCAAGTCCGGCGACAAGATCGCCAAGCACTTCGGCATCTCCAAATACACGCTCTATTCGTATTTAGACAGCAAAGTAGGAGGGAATTAACAACATGATCGATCTCACCATCCACCGCGAGGGCCTCGCCCACAACATTCAGAAGGCCCGGGAAAACCACATCGTCATCCCCACCATCGCGCAGATGCAGAACCCCGACCTGATCCCCGAGAAGATCAAGGCCAAGCTCAGCCACACCGGCCTCTGGGACGTGGACCCGGTGAACCTGTTCCGCATCTCCTGGCACAACGAGGCCAAGGAGTCCGGCGGTCTCTTCCAGGCCGTTCCCAACTACGTGGAGATTCCCTCCAGCCTCTCCGGCGTCCCCTGCCGGATCATCGCCATGGCCGGCAAGTGGTTCCCCACCGGCTGCCACAAGGTCGGCGCCTCCTTCGGCTGCCTGGCCCCCCGGCTGGTGACGGGCCAGTTTGACGCCACCTACCACCACGCCGTCTGGCCCTCCACCGGCAACTACTGCCGCGGCGGCGCCTTCAACTCCAAGCTCCTGGCCTGCGACTCCGTGGCCATCCTGCCCCAGGATATGTCCAAGGAGCGGTTCGACTGGCTCAAGTCCATCGCCGGACAGATCATCGCCACCCCCGGCTGCGAGTCCAATGTCAAGGAGATCTTCGACAAGACCTGGGAGCTGAAGGCCGATCCCTCCATGATGATCTTCAACCAGTTCGCCGAGATGGGCAACCCCCTGTGGCACTACAACGTCACCGGCTTCGCCCTGGCGGAGCTCTTTGAGGCCGTCAAGAAGCCCGGCCAGACCCTCTCGGGCGCCTGCTTCACCTCCGGCTCCGCCGGCACCATGTCCGCCGGCGACCTGCTGAAAGAGCGGTACCCCGGCATGAAGCTGGCCGTCGGCGAAGCCCTCCAGTGCCCCACCATCCTCAACAACGGCTTTGGCGGCCACCGCATCGAGGGCATCGGCGACAAGCACATCCCCTGGGTCCACAACGTCCGCAACACCGACATGGGCATCGCCATCGACGACGAAGACTCCCAGCGGCTGCTGCGCCTCTTCAACACCCCCGAGGGCCAGGCGTACCTCAAGAACGAGCTGGGCCTCGACGACGCGCTCATCGAAAAGCTCACCTGGATGGGCATTTCCGGCATTGCCAACGTCCTGTGCTGCATCAAGATGGCCAAGTACTACGAGTTCACCGCCGACGACGTGGTGGTCACGGTCCTGACCGACTCCGCCGTGATGTACCGCTCCCGCGTCACGGAGCTCAACGAGATGCACGGCGCTTACAACGCCCACGAGGCGTCCCTGGATCACCACCTCCATATGCTGGGCCTCAAGACCGACAACCTCCTGGAGCTGACTTACGCCGAGCGCAAGCGCGTCCACAACCTCAAGTACTACACCTGGGTGGAGCAGCAGGGCATGGACGTGGAGGACCTCAACGCCCAGTGGTACGACAAGTCCGTCTGGGACACCGTCCACGCCCAGGCCAAGGACCTGGACCAGCTGATCGAAGCATTCAACGAGGAAAGCGGCGTTTTGGCCGCCATGTGAGAAAGGCTCCCTTGTGCAAAGGGCCCGCAAGGGAGCGCCGCCAGCGGCGGAAAAAGCGACCGCAGCGGTTGGGCAGCCACTTGCCTTGGCGGACCGCAACGCGGGCCGGGAAGGCTTAGTGGCAACCCGGAGCTGTCACGCGCAGCGTGACTGAGGGATTGTAAGCTGCCGACGACCGCAAGCTCTGATCCCCTCCGTCACGCTGCGCGTGCCACCTCCCCTTGGTCACCAAGGGGAGGCTTTTCCGGAAGCCGGTTCCGGGCGGCCATACAGGCCGCCCCTACCTTATTTCATTGTGATTCCACCTCAGAAAGGAGCATTCCATGCGCCATGTGAAATATGGCCGCTGCGTCAAGTGCGGCAAGACCTACGAGGCCGTGCCGGACCTCACCACCTGCCAGTGCGGCGGCATCCTGGACATCGTCTACGACTACGACTACATCAAGTCCGTATTTACGAAAGAAACCCTGAAAAACCGGCAGAACTTCACCATGTGGCGCTACCGGGAGCTGCTGCCGGTGGAGGACACCACCCCCGACCCGCCGCTGCGGGTGGGCTGGTCGCCCCTCTACCGGGCGGACCGGCTGGCCCAGGAGCTGGGCATCGCCCGGCTCTACGTGAAGGACGACGGCCTCAACCCCACGGCCTCTTTGAAGGACCGGGCCTCGGCCATGGCCGTGGCCAAGGCCCGGGAGGCCGGGGCCAAGGTCATCGCCTGCTCCTCCACCGGCAACGCCGCCTCTTCCCTGGCCGGCAACGCCGCCGCGGCGGGGTTTGAGACCTACATCTTCGTCCCGTCCCGGGCGCCCAAGGGCAAGGTGGCACAGCTGATGACCTTCGGCGCCACGGTGATCTCGGTCCAGGGCTCCTATGAGGACACCTTCGAGCTGAGCAAGGCCGCCATCGACCGCTGGGGCTGGTACAACCGCAACGCCGCCATCAACCCCTACCTCTCCGAGGGCAAGAAGACCGTGGCATTGGAGATCATGGAGCAATTGAACTGGGAGGTGCCGGACTACATCGCCATCTCCGTGGGCGACGGCTGCACCATCGCCGGTCTCTGGAAGGGCCTGAAGGACCTCTACGCCATTGGCTTCATTGACCGGCTGCCCCGGCTAATCTCGGCCCAGGCGGCGGGCTGCTGCCCGCTGAACCGGGCCATCGCAGAAAATAAGCCCTGGCACCCCATGGAGGAGAACACCCTGGCCGACTCCATCGCCGTGGGCGTCCCCCGCAACGCCGACAAGGCTCTGATGGCCATTCGGGAGTCAAGCGGTCTGGTGGTCAACGTCACCGACGAGGAGATCATGGCGGCCCAGAAGCTGCTGGGCCGGCGCTGCGGCGTCTTCGGAGAGCCCGCCGGCGTCACCGGCACAGCCGGTCTCAAAAAGCTCTGCGCGGAAGGCAAGATCGAGAAGGACGCCACGGTGGTCAGCGTCGTCACCGGCAACGGCCTCAAGGACGTGGCCAACGCCATCGCCTTCTGCGGCGAGCCCATCTCCATCCCCGGCCAGATGGACGCCCTGCTGGACGCCTTTGCCCAGCGGCACATTGACGTCGAATA
This sequence comes from Candidatus Avoscillospira avicola, assembly GCA_018712245.1. GTDB lineage: Bacteria > Bacillota > Clostridia > Oscillospirales > Oscillospiraceae > Avoscillospira > Avoscillospira avicola. Next base: position 39,707 of record DVHE01000039.1, read on the forward strand.
ACGCCCCATAATAAAGTATCCCCGGAAGTCGCGGACTTCCGGGGATTTTTTGCAATCATGCTTCTGAAACCGCCGTTCCCTCCGGCGGGAAGTGCTTTTGGAAGAGCTGGGCGAGGGTGCCTTCCGCCTCGGCGCAGAGAGCCTCATACCGCTGCACCATCTCCCGGGCCGGGGCAGTCAGCCGGGAGAAGCCGCCGCTGGCGCCGCCCTGCTGGGTCTCCAGCACCGGCGCGCCCAGCTGCTGCTCCATCACCGCCACGATCTTGCGCCCCTTGCTGTAGGACATCCCCATGTGGGCGCAGGCGCTGGAGAGGGAGCCGGTCTCCTCAGTCAGCTGCAAAAGCTGGTGGATGCCCGGGCCGTAGAAAATCCGCTCCTTGCCCAGCCGCAGCTGGAAGGAGAGCCGGAGCCGCTGCATATCCCGGCCCGGCAGCAGCGAGAGATAGTCCCCGCCCTTTTGAATGTTGGAGCGGATGCCCGGGTCGTCCACCTCCACCACCTGCCGGGCCAGACCGCTGGCGGCCAGGGCGCCCTTGAGGCCGCCGGGGCCCTGGTAGGCCAGCACCGCCGGAATGGCCGCGCCGCCCAGCACCACCGGGTGGCCGCACCGGCCCTGGTAGGCGGGGACGCGGATGTCCCCCGGTGCGGCCAGCAGGGCGCGGACCGTGTCGGTGGAAAAGAGCGGCACGTCCACCTGGGCCACCAGGACTGCATCGGCCCGCCCGGCCCAATACCGGAGCCCCGCCTGGACGGCGTGGAGCATCTCGCCCCCCGGCGGCACCGGCAAAAACACCAGGTTCCGGGACGGCACCAGCTTTTTCACCTGGTCGTCCGGTCCGCAGGCCACGGCGATCTGCCGGATTCCGGCCTCCTGGAGCAGCAGCGCCACCCGCTCCACCGCGGAAATGGCGCCCACCTGCTTCTCCGGCGCAAAATGTTCCTTGCCGTCGGTCCTTCCGGCGGCGACGATCACGGCGGCAGTCATGGGCCGTCCCCCTCTCAGCTTGTCTGCGCCGCCCCCGGGGCGGCTTCTAGTACCATTTTACCACATCGCCGCCCCAGCTCAACAACAAAAAGAACAGGAGCGCCGCAAAAAGCTCCGCGCCTGTTGGGCCAGTGAAAATGTGCTGACTGTATGCCGCCTTTTCCGCTGCCTCGTTCCCATTTTCCGCCCCAGGGAGGCGGCAGCACACCCGCTTGGCCGCGTTGACATTGCGCCGCCTCCAACTGCATTGACTTCCGTCTCCGCCGTAGGGGCGCGCATTGCGCGTCCGGGCCGCGACAGCGGCCTCTCCTGGAGGGCGCGGTGGCTGCGAAAGGCCGTTTGTTCCGCCGCACCTCCGTTGTCGCCGTAGGGGCGCATTGTATATGCGCCCGAGGGCAGCTGCGGTTTGTATAAGACCTTCAGCAAACCAGCAGCGTGTCCGGGCGGACATGCAATCCGCCCCTACATCGGAATCGACTCCCGCCGCGTTCGACGAAAGCCCTCCGTCATCGCAGCCCAGGCGGGCGGCTGATAGCCGCCCCTACGATGGGGCGGGTGCGTTCGGCGGAGGCGCTTAGACAGTCCGGCCAAGCGGACGCGCAATGCGCGCCCCTACGGCAGAAACGCGGCGGGGTGTGGGTGCCACAGGTGCGCCGGGCGGGCGGCAGACAAAGGGCCCGCCGCAGAATGGAAAAATTCTGCGGCGGGCCTGAAGTGTTTTCCGATGGGTTACGTCCCCACGATGCCCTGATAGATGTTGGAAAGCTGCTGATCGGTCAGCTCCACGTGGTAGAAGAGCCGGAAGAACTCCCGCACTTCCTCGTCCACGTCGAAGTTGAGGTATTCCGGATAGAGCAAACCCGAGAGCCAGCGGACGCCCACGATGCGGTTGGGCCCCGGCGGGCGGTCCACCCAGCTGAAGGGCGCGTTGGGCGTGCCGTAGACCTTCCCGGTCTGGACGGCCTGCAAGGTGGCGTAGTCCGGGTTTTCCAGAATGGCCTTGGCGGCGCTGTCGCCGGGGAGGTCAGCCTTGGGCTCGCCGTTGACCACGATCACATCCGGGTCCCAGGCCAGGAGCTGCTCAGCGGAAATCTGCACCCGGGAGCCGTCGCCCAGCTCCAGGTCCGCCACGTTGACGGCGTTGACCAGGTCCAGGATGTCGGCGTGGGAGGAGCCGGCGGGGGCCGTCTCCAGCGAGTCCTCGCCGTTGCCGTAGTAGACCCGCACCTTCTCTTCCTCCGGGACGTTCATGTTGGCAATGTCCTCGAAGGTCTCCTCGGCGTAGGCCGCCAGCTGCTCTGCCCGCTCCGAAAGGCCCAGGAGATCCCCCAGGAAGCGGTAGGCCTCCGGCGCCGCCTGGAGGTCGCCGTCCACGGCCACCACCGGGATGCCCAGGCTCTCGGACAGGGCGTCGCAGTCGGAGATAAACTGGTCGTTGATGGTGCCCACGTTCAGCGCGATGGTCGGGCCGGCGGCGATGACCGCCTCATAGTTGATGGCGTCGCCCATGCCGAAGTTGGGAAGATCGTGGTACTCCTCCAGAATAACGCTCTTTTCCAGGTCGTTGAGTTCATAGTTCCAGCCCAACAGCTTCTCCGGCGCCAGGGTGTAGAGGTAGATGGCCGCTACGGAACCGGCGGAAAACACCCAGGGGATCTCCGCGGGCACCGTCATTGTCCGGCCCGCCATGTCGGTGATGGTCCGCTCCGTGGCCGTGTCTTCCGTCTCCGGCGTTTCCTCCGCCGGCTCCGGCTCTTCCGCGGGATCGGACGTCTCTTCCGCCGCGGTGTCGGCGGTCTGGCTGGTGTCCTGACTGGTGTCCTGGCCGGTCTGCTCTGCCTGGGCGCAGCCCGCCAGCAGCCCCGCAAGAAGCGCCAGGGCCAGCAGCAGCGCCAGGATTTGCTTCATACGCTTCATCAAAACGCTCCTCTCCTATTCATTTTAATCAACCAACAGGTTCCCTGTTGCATTGACACCGCCGGGGGGATATGCTATCATCTGTTTAGAAACAAGCGAATGTTTTTTGAAAATATAACGGTAGCTTTACTGTAGCACAATCTGGGCCGGTTTGTCAAGACGGCAGGAAAGGCGGAACTTTGTGGACAGGTACGAAGATCACACCCTGACCGGGGCAGCCCTGCGGCGGCGGTACCGGTGGGTTTTTTGCGTCCTGGGGGCGGTGCTGGCGGCGGCGGTGTTCTTCTCCTTCTGGGTGGGATACTATCCGCTGACGCCGGCGCAGGTAATCCAGGCCTTTTTGTCCCGGCTGGGCTACGACGGGGAAATTCTTCCCCAGGCGGTGACGATTTTCTGGAGCATCCGCCTGCCGCGGATTCTCTCGGCGGTCCTCATCGGCGCGTCGCTCTCGGTGGCCGGGGCCACCTACCAGGGGATGTTCCGAAACCCCCTGGTCTCGCCGGACATCCTGGGTGTCTCCTCCGGGGCCAGCCTGGGGGCGGCCTTCGCGATCCTCTGCGGCGCGGCCAACTATCTGGTGCAGCTGGCCGCCTTCGCGGGGGGCGTGGCGGCGGTGGCGGCCTCGTACCTCATCAGCCGCAAGTCGGCCCACAGCCAAACCCTGAGCCTGGTGCTGACCGGGTCGATGATTATGGCGCTGTGCAACGCCGGCGTGACGATGATCAAATACGTGGCCGACCCCAACGACGTCCTCCAGCAGATCACCTTCTGGCTGATGGGAAGCCTCACCAAGACCAACCTCACTTCCCTCCGCTGGAGCGCCATCCCGATGGTCGTCGGCCTCTCGGTGATCGGCCTGCTCCGCTGGCGGGTGAACCTGCTGACGCTGGACGAGGAGGAGGCCAGGAGTTTGGGCATCTCCATCCGGCGCTACCGGGTGATCTTCATTGCCGCCAGCACACTTTTGAGTGCGGCTGCGGTCTGCCTGGGCGGCCTGATCGGCTGGGTGGGCCTGATGATCCCCCACATGGCCCGGGCCCTGGTGGGGGCGGACTACCGCCGGGTAATCCCCGCCAGCGCCATGCTGGGGGCCGCCTACCTGGTCCTGATGGACGATCTGGCCCGCTCCATTCTCTCCATGGAGCTGCCCCTGGGCGTCGTCACCTCCATCATGGGCGCGCCCTTTTTCGTCTATCTCATCATCAAGCGAAAGGAGCGGTGATATGCGCCTGGAAGTGGAGAACGTCTGGGGCGGCTACGGCAGCGGCGACGTGATTCGCGGCGTCAGCTGCCGGGCGGACGGGGGCGAGATTCTCTGCCTGGTGGGCCCCAACGGCTGCGGGAAGACGACGCTCTTTCGCCTGCTGCTGGGGGCGCTGCCCCTGCGCCGGGGCGAAATCCGCATCGACGGCAAGTCCATCGCCGCCTACAGCCCCCGGGAGCTGGCCCGGCAGATCGCCTACATCCCCCAGTCCCACACGCCGGTGTTCTCCTACAGCGTGCTGGAGGCGGTGCTGATGGGCCGGGCGTCCCACCTCTCGGCCCTGGACGCGCCCCGGGCGGCGGACCGCGAGGCGGCCCTGGAGGCCCTGGCCCGCATCCACGCCGTGCACCTGGCCCACCAGAACTACGCCACCCTCAGCGGCGGTCAGCGGCAGCTGGTGCTGATTGCCCGGGCCATCTGCCAGGCGGCCAAAATTTTCGTCATGGACGAGCCGGCGGCCAACCTGGACTACGCCAATCACCAGCTTCTGATGTCCGTCATCCAAGACCTGGCCCGCCGGGGCTATCTGATCGTCATGTCCACCCACAGCCCGGAGCATCCGGCCTCCATCGGCACGCGGGTGCTGCTTGTAAAAGAGGGCCAAGTGGCCGGGTTCGGCCCCCCCGGCCAGGTCATCACGCCGGAGAACCTCCAGGCAGTATACGGCATCGAAATGGACGTCGTCACAGTGTTGGACCGCTACGGCGTCTCCCACACCATCTGCCTGCCGGTGGAAGCGCCCCGGTAGGCCCGAGAGGAGGCGCGCCATGGCGCGGCACATCTTTTTGACCGGCCCCAAGCAGGTGGGCAAGACCACGCTCCTGCGCGCCGCCCTGGCGGACTTCCCCGGCAGCGTCGGCGGGTTTTGCACCCTGCGCACCCGGGCGTACCTGGGCGACGCCTGGTCGGTACATCTGCTGCGCCCGGGGCGCGGCGAGGCGCCGGGGCCGCAAAATCTGCTCTTCGTCTGCGGCGCGGCGGACGGCGAGACCGCGGCCCGCTTTGACCGCCTGGGCACGGCAGCCCTGGCCGAGGGCGCCGGGCGGGACGTCCTGCTGATGGACGAGCTGGGGCCCCATGAGGCCCGGGCCGCCGTCTTTCGCCAGGCGGTGCTGGCGGCGCTGGACGGCGTCGTCCCGATTTTGGGCGTATTGCAGGCGGCGCCGTCGCCCTTCCTCGAAGAAGTCGCCCTGCACCCCCAGGTGCGGCTCATCCAGGTGACGGCGGAAAACCGGGACGCCCCGGCGCTGCTGGCGGCCCTCCGCGCCGCCGCGGCGGGCAGGGGAGGCCTCTAGCGCCGCGACCAAGGCTCCGAAATGTGTGAGAATGCTGCACCCGGCGGCTGTGCGGCGCGGGCCGATGTGGGCATCGGCCCCTACAGCAAGGACGAAAGTCAGTCCGTTCGCCGCAAGCGCTTTGGCAGCGCGGCCACGCGGACGCGCAATGCGCGCGATCTACGGCGGGATTGCGAGTTGGTGCGCTCACCGCAAACGCTCCGTAGGGGCCGATGTGGGCATCGGCCCCTACAGCAAGGACGAAAGTCAGTCCGTTCACCACAAGCGCTCTGGCAACGCGGCCACGCGGACGCGCAATGCGCGCCCCTACGGCGGGATTGCGAGTTGGTGCGCTCACCGCAAACGCTCCGTAGGGGCCGATGCCTACATCGGCCCGAACCCGCCGCAGGCGGGTCTCTTCCCCGCAGGCGCTCTGGCAGCGGATATCTGAGCGGTTCGCTGAACGCATGCGACTCTCTTGTAGGGGCGGCTATCAGCCGCCCGGAACTGGCTGCGTTCGGCGGCAGCCCGCCGGGATCGCGGTCTGGCAAGCGGGCGGCTATTAGCCGCCCCTACGATGCGGCCGGGAGCTGGTGCGTTCGGCAGAGGCCCTCAGGCATCGCTGCTATGCGGGCGCGCGATGCGCGTGATCCACGGCGGGAATCGGGTGCGCGGCAGCAGAAACGGTGGCCCGTCTCCCCTGCCCATTCCCCGCAGCATCTTTTCATCTCACAAAACACCGCGCCGCCTCCCTGGGCTTGGGAAGCGGCGCGGTGTTTATTGTCCCTTCACAGGACGCAGTAATACGGGCAGATGTCCTCATAGTGGCCGTCCTTCCTGTGGAAGCCCCCGGGGATGGCGCCTGGCGGCACGTCATGCCTTTGCGCAATGCCATTACCGAACAATTCGATGCCGGCACATCCCGGTTTTTCCACAGGTGGGACAGGTCAACCGGCGCTTTGTAAAGGTGTGGTAGCTTTTTACGTAGTCGTTCATGCTCGGGACAAAGAGCGCCTTGCAGTGCGGACATTCAAAATAGCCAGCCTTCCGATCCAGCACCGCGGCTGCGCCGATGCCTGCTGCCGCGGTCAGCACCGCAAGAACAATCAAAACAACCCGCACAATGGCAGGCAAGGCCAGAAAGGACGCAATCGTCAGCAGGGAGCATACGGCAATGACCGTAATAGTTCCACAGATCATGGCAAGCCACATCTGTTTCCGGTTTTCCTGGTTTTCTTGCATTAACGTCATCATATTTCCCTCCGCTTTTGCTTGATAGTCCTTGGGAGAAACCCGTTCTCCAGAAAGCAGATCATTCACAGTAACCTGCAGCGCATCGCACAGCGGCAGCATCAGGGAAACTTCCGGGAGTCCTTTTCCGCACTCCCATTTGGAAATCGTTTTGTCACTGATGGATAAAACATCTGCCAGCTGCCGCTGCGTCATGTTTCTCCCCTTTCTTGCCTCGGCGATGAATCTGCCGATTCGAATTTGATCCATTCCAGTTCCTCCTTCCTGCCTTTAGAATAGCGAGCTGGCGCCGCGGACTCCACCCACAAATCGTAGAATTGCATAGCTCTACGGTGCGTAGACCTCGGGAATCTAAAAAGTTCTCTCCATGCAGCATTGCAGCATTTGTATTCGGGAGTGTTCCGGCCCCGGTTAAACCAGGCTGCCAGTCATACAGAGAATATCTGGGCCGGCAAGGATACAGGCAAGCCTTGTCATGCGAAACTGTTCAGAGAACAGAACTCTCGCGAAATAGCTCTTGCGCGATTTGCCGGATCTGTGAGATGGGAACTGCGTCCAATGGCGCTGCGGCATTTCCCAGCTTTGTCCGAAACAAAGTGATGATCTTCGCCGCTGCAAGGCCGTGGGCGTTGGCCGGATTGGATGAATCCGCTTCTTCCGCGAAGGCGAGGAGCAAATTGCGTTCGACGGAGTAAATGAGTTCCACCAGCTTGGCCCGATATTCCAGCTGGGCGGGCGCGAGATCGGCATTGCGCGACAAATCCATGGCGTGCTGCGCCTCATGCTTCAGCAAGGAAACCGTGAATGCCTCTGACGTCAGGTCATAGCTCTCCGCCACGCAATTCAGGACCCCGTCCGCGTCTGCCCAACCGCCAGTGCTGATACGCCCCAGGGAAATATAGTCCAGCCAGCTTTTGGACAGGAATTCGGAGAGCAGATTGACCCGGTATGGCTGGGTGCCTTCCGGCAATTCGACTGTATACAGCTTTGGCGTTGTGACCTTCCATATGTACGGCCCAAAATATCCCGAGGTTCGTCCGCCAAGATAGTGAAAGCCATTCGACTCAAAGACATCTTTGATTTTCGGCTCCAAATCTGTGTCAAACTCCCCCGCTTCCGTCAAAAGGCACTGGGCAAATCGAGCTTGCATCTGTTGGCGCGCTGCCGGCTCCGGCAAGTTCCAATAGAATACATCCCGGTAATATTGCTGGAAAACCAGCAGGAGCGGGGCGAGGTCCGCGTCTGCATCGTTGGCAGCGTACGGCTCCTGCTCAAATCGCCTTTGATATCGCTGGAGCTCTGCGCTCTTTTCCGGAAACTGCGTTAAATAGTCCATCGCGGGGCGGAGGGCTCCTTTCAAGAGGAAGCCAAAAAACACTCCATCATCATAGGCAGCCATATTGTCACCTTCCAATCCAAATAATGCAATGCCCGCATCTGATCGCTCGGCGCCTGTTCTGCGAACCAGGCCGATTTGCCCCTGCGGCGGGAACCGGAGAAAAGCATACGATTGATCGACCAGGGCCCGCCGCAGAATGGGGAAATTCTGCGGCGGGCCCTTTGGCTGTATCCATATCGATCACAGGACGCAGTAATACGGGCAGATGTCCTCATAGTGGCCGTCCTTCATGCGGAAGCCCCCGGGGATGACGCCCAGCGGCACGAAGCCCAGCCGTTCATAGAGGTGCCGGGCGGTGTGGTTCGAGGCCACCACGGCGTTGAACTGCATGATGGTGAAGCCCAGCTCCTTGGCCTTTTGGAGGCAGTCGCGCACCAAAAGCTCGCCCACATGCCGGCCCCGCATCCGCCGGTCCACGGCGTAGCTGGCGTTGGCGATGTGGCCGCAGCGGCCCACGTTGTTGGGATGGAGGATGTAGAGGCCCACGATCACTCCGGTCTCCCGGTCCTGGGCCACGCCGCAGTGGGACTGTTGGCCGAAAAAGGCCCGGGCCGCCGGCAAGTCCAGCGTCTCCTCCTGGGGGAAGGCGACGCCGTCCTCCACCACCTGGTTCCAAATGGCGGCCATGGCCGCCAGATCGTCCGCCCGGTAGGGGCGAATCAAAAGCTCCATCTTGTTTTCACCGACCTTCGGGGTATTTAAGGCTTTTCAGGCTGTCAAAAAACTACGCAAAATCCACCGCGACAGAGAACCGGGGGACATACTGTTTCGACACGCCGGGCTTTTATCATACCGCCTTTTGCCGCCGTTGTACAGAGCTTTTTCACTTCAGTCGCCGGACTCCAGGGCCGGTGTATCGCCCTCCGCCTGGGGCAGGATCACCTCGGCCTTGAAGAGATCGCCGTCCACGGTCAGCAAAAACTCCCCGTGCTGGAGCTGCGTGAGGCTGCGGGCGATGTTCAGCCCCAGGCCGCTGCCCTCGCTGTGGCGGGCCGAGTCACCCCGGACGAACCGCTCCATCAGCTCGTCGGCGTCGATGTTCAGCGGCTCCCGGGAGATGTTCTTCACGGCGATGACCACCTGCCGGCCCCGGGGGATGGCCGTTACGTAGACCCGGGTGCCGGGGAGGGCGTACTTCCCGGCGTTGCCCAGGAGATTGTCCAGCACCCGCCACAGGAGCTTGCCGTCGGCCAGAACCGTGAGGCCCCGCTGGAGCGAGACCACCACCTCCAGCTTTTGCGCCTCCAGCCGGTCGCGGTACTCCTCCACCGCCTGGCTGACCAGCTCGTCCACGCTGGTGGGCGCCAGCGACACCGGCAGGTTGCCCGTGGACGCCTTGGAGGCCTCCACCAGGTCCTCGGTGAGCTTTTTGAGCCGCTTGGCCTGGCGGTCCAGCACCTCCAGGTACTGCGCTCCCTCCTGGTCGCTGTGGGGCTTTTGCAGCAGGTCCACATAGTTGACGATGGACGTGAGGGGCGTCTTGATATCGTGGGAGACGTTGGTAATCAGCTCGGTTTTCAGCCGTTCCGATTTCATCCGCTGCTCCACGGCCCGGTTGATGCCCTGGGCGATGGCGTTGAGGTTCTCCCCGTGGCGCTTGAAGTCCCAGTAGAGCTTGTCGGTGTTCAGGTGGTAGGTGAGGTCCCCCGCCGCCAGCTGCTCGCCGGCCTTCCTGAGGGCGACCAGCTGCCGGGCGCCCAGGACGATGGCCGCAAACAGGGCCAGGTTGAAGAGCAGCAGCAAAAGCAGCGGAACAGCCGGGTCATAGCTGGTGATAAACAGGACGATCAGCACAAATTCCACAAACAGCGCCGCCGCCGCGCCCAGCGCCGCCCGGGGCGCCAGCGAGATGGCCCGGAACCCCTGGGCGATCCAGCGGCAGCCGCGGCCCAGCTGCCGCAGCAGCCACAGGGCCAGCCGCACCAGCAGGAAGGTCTTCCACCACTTCCCGGCCTTGACGCGGGTGGCCAGGGTGCAGAGAAAGCCCAGTATCAGCAGCGAGGCGCAGACGAAGATAACGGTGCTGCCCGCCAGGGAGAGGCCGGTCTGGAAGTTGTCGCTGTAGCGGTAGTTGTAGGAGATGGCGTAGAAGACCTGCCCCACGAGGTCGGAGAGCAGCATCACGGCCAGGAAGGCGCCCACGGCCATCACGTCCAGGGGGACGCGGTCAAACCACCGGAGCGTGACGCCTTCCTTGCCGGGGCGGCGCCCGGCTTGGCAGAGCAGGAAGGCCACGGCGGCGATAAGCGCCGCGAAGCAAACCCCCAGCATGACCGGCCCCTTGATCCGCAGGCCGTAGATCAGGTCAAACTGGCGCTGGCCCTGGGCAAAGGGGTCGTTGGGATTGTCCGGCAGGGCGCTGGGCAGCAGGCAGAGGATCTGGTAAGAGAGGTCCGCACCGGGGTCCTCCGGCGAAGGGCCGCGAAAATAGGCGTCGGTCACGTAGAGAGTTTCAAAGGGGGTGTCCGGATCCCCCAGGGACATGGGGAAGTCCTCCCGATAGAGGTACTTGTTCTCGGCAAAGCCGCCGCCCAGATCCAGGTCCATGCCCTCGATATAGGAGGCCACCACCCGGCCGCTCTCCTCCTCCAGGATCACAAAGCGGAAGCTGTTGTCCTCCAGCAGGATGTTCCAGCGGTCGTAGGTCAGGTCGTTCAGGAAGCGGGATTCCACGGCCTCGGCCCAGTTTTGAGCCAGATAGTAGCAGCTGGTGGTGGTCTGATACGCCGCGTCCGGGGCATAGTAGCCCTCGGCCAGGCACCAGGCGGTGGTGTAGCCCCCCAGGAAGCCGAAGGTCAGGCTGGCCACCGCCAGCACGATGGCCAGCAGCTTCCAGGGCAGGGCACTGAAGCGGTATTGCATGGCTGCCTCCTATTCTCCCCGGCCGGTGGGGGCGAATTTGTACCCCTGGCCCCAGACCACCTTGATATACCGGGGCTCGGAGGGGTTGATCTCGATTTTTTCCCGCAGATGCCGGATGTGGACGGCCACGGCGCTCTCGGATCCGGCGCCGGTCTCGTTCCACACGGCCTCGTAGATCTTGGCGGAGGAAAAGACCTTGCCGGGGTTGCGCATCAAAAGGCGCAGAATGCCGTACTCGCTGGGGGTCAGGGAGACGGCCTCCCCGTCCACGGTGACGGTTTTGGCCGGGTCGTCCAGGGTGACGGCGCCGATGGTGATGACGTCCTGGGATTCGCTGCGGCTGCCCAGGGCCGTGTACCGCCGCAGCTGCGACCGCACCCGCGCCAGCACCTCCATGGGGTCGAAGGGCTTGGTGATGTAGTCGTCGGCGCCGATGTTGAGGCCGAGAATCTTGTCGCTGGTCTCGCTCTTGGCCGTCAGCAGGATGATGGGCACGTTGCTCTCCGCCCGAATCTTGGCCGTGGCCGCGATGCCGTCCATTTCCGGCATCATGATATCCATGAGAATCAGCTGGATGTCCCGGCTGCGCACCAGCTCCAGGGCTTCTTTCCCGGAGTAGGCGGTGTAAATTTCGTAGTCCTCGCCGGAGAGGTAGATCTTCAGCGCTGAGACAATGTCCCGTTCATCGTCGCAAATCAAAATTCGATACATGGCGTTTCCCCCTCTATGAGAGTATTGTACCAGACCCGTTCTTAAGATACCAGAGGCAGGTGGTTTAAGATTTTCATAAGCCGCCCGGGCGGAAAGCGGCCTCACGCATTGCCTCGTCTGTTGCACCAGGCCGCCGTTTGCGCGCGCGCTCCGTAGGGGCGGCGATCAGCCGCCCGGGACCGGGGCGCGAAATCTGCAGGCAAACGCGAACTGCACCCACTCACGGGCGGCACAGTCAAAGAGATGTGTCAGCGGCCCCAGCAGCTGGGGCGGCACATGCATGTCGGAGGCTTTTCCCCGGCCTCCGGCGGGGAACTTTTCACCGCAGAAAAGTTCCCAAAACGCGCCGGGGGCTGCGGCCCCCGGACTCCCTTGGGGCTGCGCGGCGTGCATCCCAAGGAGCGGCATCACGTAAGCCGTAACGCTCCACCGGGCTGTCCCGTCCCATACTGCCTCCCCCTTCCCGGCTTCGCGCGGCCCAGTAGAATCGGCGGGTCGTTACGGCTACAGAACTTTTCTCTAAGGCCGCACGAACTGCCCCAGAACAGGGGTTAAGTATTGCACACGGCAGCTTTTGCGCGCAATCTCTCCGTCCTCGCCGTAGGGGCGCGCATCGCGCGTCCGTGACGCGAAGCGGCCTCTCGTGGCGAGTGCGGTGGTTGCAGGATGCCGTTTGTACCACCGCACCCCCGTCGTGCTGTAGGGGCGGCCTGTATGGCCGCCCGGAACCGGCTGCGTTCGGCGACAGTCTGCTGAAATCGTGACCCGGCAAGCGGGCGGCTGATAGCCGCCCCTACGGTGGAATCACACCCCGGTACGCTCGGCGGAGGCGCTTGGGCGGCGCGGTCAGCGGACGCGCGATGCGCGTTATCTACGACGGAATCGCAGGTTTGTGCGTTTGGCGTAGGCGCTCCGTAGGGGCCGATGCCCACATCGGCCCGAACCCGCCGCAGGCGGGTCTGTTCGGCGGAGGCCCTCAGACAGCGCGGCCAGGCGGGCGGCCATACAGGCCGCCCCTACAACACCTCTCCGGCAGGCCTGCGGCCTGCCACCTCCCTCAAGGGGAGGCTTAGGCCGCTGCGTGTGCCGCGGGCGCGTAGGAATCGCCAGCCGCCCCTATGGCAGCGACGCCTCCCCAAACGCTGGTCAGCGTTTGGGGAGGCGTTTGATTGCCTTCGTCCGGGGCGGCGGGGTCAGAACAGCCAGGCCGAGTTGGTGTCGGTCAGCAGCGTGGACGCGCCGTAGAGGAACAGCAGCTCATCCACGCCCTGCTCCTGCACAAAATCCGTGACGCTCCCGCGGTAGAACCGCAAATCCAGCAGATACACCGTGCTGTAGTGTTCCGCCAGGAACGGAGCCACGGCGTGGGCGTAGGAGTCCTTGATGACCAGGAGCGTTCCGTCGGGGGCGTCGGGGTTCTCGAGCTTCGTCAGGGTGTGGTTGCCGTCCAGATACACCGGGTATTTGTCCAGTTCCTGGAGGTGGTCCAGGAAGAAGAAGCTGTCGGAGACGACGGGGTCCTTCCCGCCGTCGGTGATGGTGACGGTGGGGGTGAGGCCGCTGTCCCACAGCTCCACCGTGTCCGGCGGCGACAGGAAATAGCCGCTGCCCGACCAGGTGGTGCCGTAAAAGCCGTCGTAGCTTGTCACGGTGTAGTCCGACTGGGGCCGGGCCGAAAGGCCCTGGGCCTCGCGCCAGGCGGCGTAGAGGGTATAGGCTCCATAGGCCGTCAGGTGATGGTCGGTGTGGTAGAAGACCGGCTGCGCCGCGTCGGCCTGGGCCAGCTGCTGCCGCAGATCGTAGGCCGTCATGGCCGTGACGGTCTCGCGGGCCGTCTCAAAGAGCTGGTCGTCGGGGTAGGGCCCGTGGCCCATGGGCAAAAGCGCTTCTTTCATCGAGCCGGTGGAGGGCACCAGCACCAGCGAGGCCGGCAGGCCGGTATTCTTGGCGAAGTTGTCGAACCGCTGGAGGTTGGTGGTGAAAAGCTCCATATCCAGCGCCGTGGGGGCGTTGATGAGATAGTTGTCCCGGGCAAAGTAGATCTTTTCCAGGGCATTGCGCCCGGTGAGGAGCTTTTCGTAGGCGTTGAGGCCCACGAAGACGTCCCGGGCCGGGAAATGGTCGCTCAGCCACGTCTCCCACTGGGTCTGGACGGCGCCGTCCTCCAGGGTGGCCCAGGTGAGGGCGGGAAGCTCGGCCAGGTATCGCTTCTCCCGCTCCGAATACGTCTTCTTGGGCTGGAAGAGCAGCGCCGCCGCCCCGGCGAAGATGGCCACGACGAACACCGCCGGGCAGAGCCATTGCGTCCAACGTTTCATCGGGGCACCTCCTAAAAGTTAAAGTAGATGAAGGGGTTGTAGCCGCCGCTGACCAGGCTGGCCGTGGACAGCAGCAGCGCCGCGGCGCAGAGGACGGCGGCAGCGGCCTCCGCCGCGCTCCGGGCCTTCCACCGGCTCCAGAGCCGGGCGCCCAGCGGCGTGGCGGCCACGGCGCCGACGATGCCCAGGGGCAGCCAGCCCGGCAGCCACAGGTGGGCCGTGCCGGCCACGGGGGTGAAGAGGACCGCCAGGTACCGCCCCGCGGCGGCGAAGTCCTTTGATGCGAAGAACACCCAGCCAATCAGCACCAGGACGATGGTATAGACCCAGCGGACCGCGCTGGGCAGGCGATCCAAAAACCGCTTCAGCACCAGCTTCTCCAGCAGAAGCAGCAGGCCGTAGTAAACGCCCCAGAGGAGGAAGTTCCACCCGGCGCCGTGCCAGATGCCGGTGAGCATCCAGACGATCATCAAATTACGGGCCATCTTCCCCTTGCTGCACCGGCTGCCGCCCAGGGGGATATAGACATAGTCCCGGAACCAGGTGCTGAGGGAGATGTGCCAGCGCCGCCAGAACTCGGTAATGCTCCTGGCGATGTAGGGGTAGTTGAAGTTGACCATGAAGTCGAAGCCAAGCATGGCGCCCAGGCCCCGGGCCATGTCGGAATAGCCGCCGAAGTCGAAGTAGATTTGCAGGGCGTAGGCCAGGATGCCGCACCAGGCGGCCAGGGTACCGTAGGCCGCCGGCTCCGCCGCCACCTGCTCCCACAGGAGGGCAAACTGGTTGGCCAGCAGCACCTTTTTGGCAAGGCCGACGGCGAACATCTTGACGCCCCAGGAAAAGCCGGAGACGGTGCATTGGCGCGTTTGAAGCTGCTGCGCCACGTCGCTGTAGCGGACGATGGGGCCGGCGATCAGCTGGGGGAACAGGGAGATATAAGCCGCGAAGTCCACGAAGCGCCGGGTGGCCGGGCAGTCCTCCCGGTAGACGTCGATGACGTAGCTCATAGCCTGGAAGGTGTAGAAGCTGATGCCGATGGGCAGCGGCACCGACACCGCAGGCAGCCACGAAAGCCCCGGCGCCAGCCGCAGCGTCTCCAGCACCAGGCCGGTATACTTGAAGAAGGCCAGCGCCCCCAGGTTGAGGACCACGCTGGCAATCAGCACGGCCTTCTTCCCGCGGCGGGTTTTCGCCCGCTGGAGCAGCAGCCCCGCGCTGAAGTTCACCGCCACCGAGAGCAGCATCAACAGCACGTACACCGGCTCGCCGTAGGCGTAGAAGATCAGGTTCATCACCAGGAGAAAGGCGTTTCGAAGGCCGGTATAGCGCCCGGGAATCAGGAAATAGCCCAGCAGCGTCACCGGCAGGAAGACAAAGAGAAAGGGAATGCTGGAAAAGACCATATGTCACCCTCCGAAAAAAGGCCGGGGCGGCAAACACCGCACCCCGGCCTTGTCAATTCTGTCTCAACCGACGTAGGTTGCGTAGATGGCGGCCATGTCCGCCTGCTTGGGGGAGAGAATCAGCGATACGTACAGGCCGTTGACCCGCACCTGGCAGCTCTGGGCGGCCTGGTAGTTGTCCGGGTCGTAGGTCTCGGACTGGACCAGCACCTCGTTGAGCCGGTTCTGGAGCTTCTCCTGGATCGTGGCAGCCGCGGCCTCGTCCACGGCCTCCACCAAAATCACCTCGTCCGGGAAGGTGCCGGACATGGTGACAAAGCTGGCCGACTGGGCCACCAGCGAGGCGTCGATGCCGTAGAGGTTCAGCAGGGCGTCGGTCTCCAGGTTGAGGGGATCGGCGATAGAGAGCTGACTGATGATGTCAGCCCGCACCGCGGAGAGGTCCACCGAGGTGCCGGACTCCGCCGGCGGCGTCTCGGGCTGGGGGTCGGCGGGCTTGTCTTCCTCGGGCTTCGTCTCAGTGGGGGTCTCCTCCTCGGGCTTCGTTTCAGTCGGAATCTCTTCCTCGGGTTTCGGCTCAGCCGGGGTCTCCTCCTCCGGCTTCGTCTCGGGACTCTCCTCCTCCGGCTTCGCGTCGGGCGTCTCCGCCTCCGGCTCAGTGTCGGGGGTCTCGGCAGTGTCGGTCTCGGTCTGGGCCGCGTCGGTCTCGGCGTCCGCCGGGTCCTTGGTGGTGGCGCAGGCCGTCAGCGTCAGGAGCAGTGCGGCGATCAGCAGCCACACAGTAAATTTCTTGTTCATGGAGTCAAACCTTTCTAATGGAATGGGAATGCGGGGCGCTCACTTCAGCGCCTCGGGGGCGTGGGTCTTGAGGTAGTCCACCCAGACCTTGCAGCCGTCATAGGTGAAGTGGATGCCCATGGCGTTGTTGTCGCTGCAATAGACGCCGGGGAGATAGCCGTCCTTGTCCCGGAGCACCTCAGCCACGTTGATGAAGTACCAGCCCCGCTCCTCGCAGATGGACTGCATCTTGTCGTTGTACGCCTGGATCTTGGTGTTGTTGAGGCTGTCGGTGATGATGGTGCTGCTGGCAGCCATGGGCGTCACGGACTCCACCAGGATGCTCACGTCGGGCGCCTTGGCCAGGATGCGGTCGATGAGCGTGACCAGGTCCTGGGACGTGCTGTCCACGCCGCCGCGCAGGCTGTTGATGCCCAGCATGATATAGACCTTTTTGGCGCCGCAGGCGGCCACGCCGTCCTCCACCAGCATCTTCTTGCCCTGGTAGGAGGGGTGGATCGAGCTGCTGCTGACGTTCCAGAGAGCGTTGGCGGGGCTGAGGCTGCCGGCGCAGAGGAACTGGGCGTTGCCCAGAGCCTTGGTTGAAGCGTTGTAGTATTGAAGCATCAGCGACACGGAGTCGCCGATGAAGACGGCGTCGTCAAAGTAGCTGAGGTCCACGGCGTCGGACTTCTCCACCAGGCCGCTGGGCGGCGCGGTGTAGCCGTCGTAGAGGCTGTCGTAGGCGCCGTCGGTGAGATCAACGGTCAGCGCGCCGGCCTCCGGCTTCTGCTCTGCCGCGTCCAGCAGGCGGCAGAGGACGGCGGCGCACTCCTGGCGGGTGATGAACCCGGCGGGGCGGAAGTAGCCGTTGTCATAGCCGTTGACCAGGCCGCTCATCTGGCAGACCGTCACCGGCGTTCTGGCGTACTGGCGGACAGAGAGGGAGTCGGCAAACTGCCGGGCGTCATCCACGGCGCAGAGGCTGAGCTTTTCCTCCCGGGCAAAGCGCAGGAGCATGGTGCAAGTGTCCTGACGGCTGATGGAGCCGCCGGGGTTGAAGCTGGTCTCGCTGACGCCGTTGACCACGCCGCTCTCATAGGCCCACAGGACGGCGTCGTAGTCGGCGCTGTCCGCCGGCACGTCGGTGAAGGGCAGGCTGTCACCGCTGACGGCCTTGCCGCCCAGGGACAGGTGCATGGCGTAGAGCGCGGCGACGAATTCCAGCCGGGTCTCCTGGTCGGTGCTGCGGAATTTGTCGCTGTCGGGCAGAATCCCCGCCTGGCTGAGCCGGGCGATATAGCTGTAGCTCCACTGGCTTTCCGTCACGTCGGAATAGGGATTTTTCCAAGGTCCCTTGCCGTTTTGCGCCGCCGCCACCGGCAGTGTCAGCGCAGCTACCAGAAACACGGCCGCCAGACGTGTCATGATCTTTTTCATACCCATGCCCCTCTCCAAAATCACTTGACATAATTCGTCGAAACTGTGGTTATTATATCGGACGCCTAAACATAAGTCAAGGCTGCGGCCCCATGCAGGAGCGCCAAATTTGCCGTCGGATTTTGGGTGGAATGCCGTACAATTGGATGACGCCGCCCCGGGCTTTTGGGTTCCCATCCGACGCAGAATTTCCGCCGCGCAGCGGCGAAAATTTTGTGCGGAGGGTGCGGGCGAACGGGCGGCCATACAGGCCGCCCCTGCGGCGGGGACGGGGGCGGGTACGCTCGGCGTTAGCGCTCAGACACCGGCAGCCAACGGACGCGCGACGCGCGTTATCTACGGCGAAAATCGCAGCCCGCTTCGTTTGCTGCCAGCGCGCGGAAATCGCCAGACACGCGGGCGGCTCATAGCCGCCCCTACAGTAGAATCGCGGCCCGGTGCGTTCAGTGCGGGCGCTTCCGGGCGGCAAAAAGGCTCCCCTTGAGGGGAGCTGGCGCGAAGCGCCTGAGAGGTGTCCTTGCGGGCGGGTCTGTTCGGTGCGGGCGCTCGGGCGGCGCCGGCTTGTCTGCCTCCGGCGGGGCACTTTTCACCGCGGAAAAGTGCCGAAAACGCGCCGGGGGCTGCGGTCCCCGGACTCCCGTGAGGCTGCGCGGCGTGCATCCCAAGAAAAGGCATCGCCCAAGCCGTTACGCTCCACCGAGCTGTCCCGCCCCATACTGCCTGCCCCTTCCCGGCTTCGCGCGGGCCAGTGGAATCGGACAATCGTTACGGCTACAGAACTTTTCACTAAGGCCGCACGAACTGCCCCGGAATGCAGGGTGGATGCTGCACACGGCAGTTTTTGCGCACAAATATTGCCGTCCCCACCGTAGGGGCGGCTATCAGCCGCCCGCCTGGCCGCGTTGCCTGAGCGCCTTAGCCGAACGTACCAGGCAGCAATTCAACCGTAGGGGCGCGCATTGCGCGTCCGGGCCGCGTCAGCGGCCTCTCGCGGCGGGCGTGGTGGTTGCGCGAGGCCGTTTGTCCCGCCGGGCCCCCGTCGCCGCCAGGGACTGCCTGCGGCTTGCGACAGCCTGCTGGAATCGCACCCCGGACACGGGCGGCCATACAGGCCACCCCTACACTCCCCCCCCCATCCGGCAGGCCTGCGGCCTGCCACCTCCCCTAAAGCCCTTCGGGCGTTAGGGGAGGCTTTGGTCTGGTGCGTTCGGCGTGGGCACTCAGGCAGCGCTGGCCGGGCGGGCCGATGTGGGCATCGGCCCCTACAGTGGAATCGCGGGCCGGTTGCATCTGCCGCAGGCGCTCAAGCGGGCGGCCAGGCGGGCGGCGGTGGCCCGGCGGCAACACAAAGCAAAAGCGGGCGGGGTATTCCCCCGCCCGCTGCGGCGAACGCCGGTGTTTCCGGCCTTCGCGCCGTTTCGCGCTTACTTTTTCAGCTTGTTGGCCACCACATCGGTGAACAGTGCGGCGAACTGGTCGTAGGTCATGGCGCCCAGGTCGCCCTCGGCCCGGTGCCGGACGGAGACGGTGCCGTTCTCCACGTCGCGGTCGCCGACCACCAGCATATAGGGAACCTTCTCCATCTGGGCCTCGCGGATCTTCTTGCCGATCTTCTCGTTGCGGTCGTCCACCTCCACGCGGCAGCCCAGGGCGAAGAGCTTCGCCTTGAGGTCGTAGGCGTAGTCGTTGGCGCGGTCGGTGATGGTGAGAATCCGCACCTGCTCCGGGGCCATCCAGGTGGGCAGCGCGCCGGCGTACTTCTCGATCAGCAGCGCCAGGGTGCGCTCGTAGCAGCCCATGGAAGTGCGGTGAATGATATAGGGCGTCTTCTTCTGGCCGTCGGCGTCCACGTACTCCATGCCGAACTTCTGAGCCAGGAGCATATCGATCTGGATGGTGATGAGGGTGTCTTCCTTGCCGAAGACGTTCTTGATCTGGATATCCAGCTTGGGGCCGTAGAAGGCGGCCTCGTCAACGCCGATCTTGTAGTCGATGCCGAGGTCGTCCAGGATGGTCTTCATGACGCCCTGGGCGTGATCCCACTGCTCGGCCGTGCCCTCATACTTGGCGGTGTTGTTGGGGTCCCACTGGGAGAAGCGGAAGGAGCAGTCCTCCTTGAGGCCCAGCGTCTCCAGGCAGTAGTTGGCCAGCTCGAAGCAGCCGCGGAACTCATCCTCCAGCTGCTCGGGGCGGAGGATCAGGTGGCCCTCGGAAATGGTGAACTGCCGCACGCGGATCAGGCCGTGCATCTCGCCGGAGTCCTCATTGCGGAAGAGCGTCGAGGTCTCGCCCAGGCGCATAGGCAGGTCGCGGTAGCTCCGCGCCCGGTTCAGGAACACCTGGTACTGGAAGGGGCAGGTCATGGGCCGCAGGGCGAAGCACTCCTTGGTCTCGTCGTAGGGGTCGCCCAGGACGAACATACCGTCCAGATAGTGGTCCCAGTGGCCGGAGATCTTGTAGAGGTCCCGCTTGGCCATCAGGGGCGTCTTGGTCAGCAGGTAGCCGCGCTTTTGCTCCTCGTCCTCGATCCAGCGCTGCAAGAGCTGGATGACTCTCGCGCCCTTGGGCAGCATCACCGGCAGGCCTTGGCCGATGACGTCCACGGTGGTGAAGTACTCCAGCTCGCGGCCCAGCTTGTTGTGGTCGCGCTTGAGGGCCTCGGCCTGCTGCTCCAGATAGGCGTCCAGCTCATCCTTCTTGGGGAAGGCCACGCCGTAGATCCGCTGGAGCATCTTCCGGCTGCTGTCGCCCCGCCAGTAGGCGCCGCAGCACTGGGTCAGCTTGATGGCGTTGCCCTTAATGCGGCCGGTGGAGTCCAGATGGGGACCGGCGCACAGGTCGGTGAACTCGCCCTGCCGGTAGAAGGAAATGTGGGCATCCTCGGGCAGGTCCTGAATCAGCTCCACCTTGTAGGGCTCGCCCTGCTCCTCCATATAGCGGATGGCCTCCTCCCGGGGCAGCTCGAACCGCTCCAGCTTCAGCTTCTCCTTGCAGATCTTGCGCATCTCGGCCTCGATCTTCTCCAGGTCCTCCTGGGTGAAGGCCTCGGCGCTGTCCAGGTCGTAGTAGAAGCCGTTGTCGATGGCCGGGCCAATGGCCAGCTTGGTGTCGGGCCAGAGCCGCTTGACGGCCTGGGCCAGCACATGGGAGCAGGTGTGCCAGTAGGTCTTGCGATAGGCTTCGTTTTCAAAGGTGTACAGATTTTCTTCGCTCATGATCTTTGCCTCCTGTTAAAATTGGGGCGGGCGATAAAAAACCCCCACCCCTGGTTCTCAGGGGTGGGATAGAGTCATTCTATTCCACGGTTCCACCCTGCTTGCAGCCAAAGGCTGCCGCTCGATGCCTCTGTAACGGGAGAACCCGGCGGTTCTTATCTCGAACCGCGGCTCCGAGGTGGTAAGGTCCGGGGGTCCCGCAGGACGCCTTCCAGCTGTGAGCGTCCCTCTCTGTACGGTAAAATCCGGCCTGTTGTCCTCTTCTCAGCCTGTTTCGATGTCAATATACCACGTTTTTCTGAGGTTGTCAAATAAATTTCAGAATTGTAATATTATGTGAACCATTCTGTAACCTTTGCCTAGATGTTGTGGCGGCGACTTTTCATTTTTCGGAAGATATGGTGTATATTCTTGCCGGGCGGATTATTTGTAAACTTGAAAAAAGTTGTCGAATTACCTTCGAGAGCGTATAATGCTTGACTTTCCAGAATTATTTGTTATAATCCATAGTAGTAGGAACATACAATTTTGCTTGTAATCAAATTGTAACAGATTGAAACCAATCGACCGTTACCCCTCTTGGAAAGGAGGTATTTCTATGCTGCCTGTCCGCACGCCTACATCGCTGGAGCAGCATCGCAGCGGTATGCTGCGCTGGCTCTTCTTGGCGCTGACGGTTGCGCTGGCCGCGCTGTGTTTTTCCCTGCCGGCATTCGCCCAGACCAAGTATGTCATCACCGACGGCGACCAGGTCATCGTCTGTATGTCCTCCAGCAGCGACCCCCATGTGGTCATCGAGCAGGCCGGCCTGAAGCTGGGAGAGGACGACACCTTTACCACCCAACGGGCCGACGGCGTCTCGCAAATCCATATCAACCGGGTTCAGATGATCTATGTCCGCCAGGGCGAGGAGATGACCGTGGTGGGCTCTTACGGCGGCTCCGTGGCCGATGTGCTGGCCTCCCTGGGTATTACCCTGGGGGAGCATGACGAGCTCTCCTGTTCGCCCGCCGCCGAGACCTTTGACGGCATGAATATCCGCATTGTCCACCGGGAGATCGAAACGATCACCTATGAAGAGACGCTGCCCCGGGAGACCGTCACCTATGAGGACAGCTCCATGACGCCCGGCGAGGAAAAGGTCCTCAACGAGGGCGCAGACGGCCTCTGCCGGTTTACCGCC
>DVHE01000006.1 GCA_018712245.1 Candidatus Avoscillospira avicola
ATTTCCGGGGACATGCGCATCGGAAATCGCACTTTACACCCCAAAAGGTTCGACAGCTTTTCGAAGAAAACCGAGAACCTTTTGGGGTGCAGTCCCCTTTGTCAAAAAAGCGTAGCTTTTTTGACAGTCTGCGCCGGGCCGCAGTGTTTGCACTGCGGCCCGGCTTTTTTAACGGTCAATGGGGCGTTGTTGTTACGATTTTTCACAAATCTGTCATAATTTCGTTGCCTGATTGATATTGAAAATTGGGTTGAGTTCCTCTATAATAGTAAGACCTGTAAAAGTGGATCATCCGCGTGATACCTGCGGCAAGGCCGCAGAAGAGATAGGAGCGATTACTATTAGAAAGAAAGGCAAGTTTGAACAGCCCCGCACCGGCCAGACCAGCCCAACCGGTCAGACCAGCCCAGCTGGCCAGACCGGCGAGAGCAAGCGCAGGCTGCGGGAGCAGGAGACGATTTTCATTCCAGACGTCCAGGCCGGGGAGTTTGACGCGGCTTGGAACGAGCAGCAGGCCCCGGCGGCGCCCGCCGCCGAAGAGGACGCGGTCCAGGAGCCGACCAGGGTCGTGGAGCTGAACGCATCCCGGCAGGAGACGCCCCGGCCTGACGCCCATGTCCAGCCCGCCGCGCCGCGCACCCAGGCCGGCGCGCCCCGGCAGGCCGGCGGTACGCCGCCTCCGCCGACGCACATCGTGAGGCCGGTGCAGCCGGAAGAGCCGCCGCAGCCCCGGAAAAAGGGCGGAATGTCCGGCGGCCTGCTGGCGGGCATCATTGCCGGCGCCCTGGTGGTGCTGACGGCAGTGATTTTCTTCGGCTACGGCCTCGTCCTCAAGGGCGGAGACACCATCTACCCCAATGTATTCGTCACCGGGATCAACGTGGGCGGCATGACTGCGGAAGAGGCCGCCAACGCGGTGGCGGACGCGGTGGCTGCCTCGTATTCCTCGGCCACGCTCAATGTCCAGCTGCCGGATCGAACCTTGTCCTTCACGCCGGATCAGACCAACGTGGCGCTGGATGCCGATGAAGCCATCGCCGAGGCCATGGCTTATGGCCGCTCCGGCAATCCCTTCTCCGCGGTGCTGAACTATTTCTCCTGCCGCAGCACGGAGCATTACATCGATTTGCAGACCGTTTTGAATCTGGACACCGAGTACATCCGCAATATGATTGACCAGCTGGCCCAGGAAGTAGAGCAGGAGCCGGCGGCGTCGGAGGTCTCCTTCAACGAGGCTGCCGGCACCATCACCGTGAAGGTGGGCTATCCGGACCGGAAGCTGGATGCCGACGGGCTCTATGAGGCGGTTTACAACGCCTTTATGAACTCCGACTTCACCCCCCTGACCTGGGAGTATGAGGAGACGCCCTGCGAGCTGGTGGACCTGACGCCGTATTACGAGCAGTACTGCACCGAGGTGCAGAACGCCGAGTATGACGAGGAAACCCACACCATCACCGAAGAAGTGCCCGGCTACGGCTTTGACCTGGAGGAGGCCAACCAGAAGCTCTCCACTGCCGCCGCCGGCAGCACGGTGGTGATTCAGATGGAGGAGATCGAGCCGGAAGTGACGCAGCTGGATCTCTCCAGCGAGATGTTCGGCACGGCGCTGCATAAGGTGTCCACCCCATACGTTTCCAACTCCAACCGGACCAACAACCTCCGCCTGGCCTGCGAGGCCATCAACGGCACGATTTTGAACCCCGGCGAGGTATTCTCCTTCAATGATGTCGTCGGCGAGCGGACCGCTGCCAAGGGCTATCTCCCGGCCACGGTCTATGTGACCGGCGGCGCCAGCGCGGAAGAGCTGGGCGGCGGCGTGTGCCAGGTGGCCTCTTCCATCTATTACTGCACGCTGTTCTTGAACCTGGAGCAGGTCCACCGGGAGCCGCATATGTACCTGGTCACGTATGTGGATCCGGGCATGGACGCCACGGTCTACTGGGGCAGCATCGACTATCAGTTCAAAAATACGCTGGACTATCCCATCAAGATCCAGGCCAACACCGACGGCGGCAGCGTGAACATCACCTTCTGGGGTCCCGAGGAGCTGGATTTCACCGTCGAAACCAGCTACAAGATCCTGGAGACCTACCCCTGGACCACCGTAGAGGAGCTGGACGAGACCAAGCCCGTGGGCTACCGGGAACTGGTGCAGAGTCCCTACACCGGCTATAAGGTGGTGGCTTATATCACCGTCAAGGATCTCGACGGCAACGTCCTCGACAGCCGGGAGGTCTACAGCACTTACCGCAAGCGGGACCAGAAGTACATTGTCGGCCCCGCGGAGGAGCCGGTGGATCCCGACGATCCCGCCAACCCGGACGATCCCGACGATCCCACCGATCCCACTGATCCCACCGATCCCGACGATCCGCTGAACCCGGATGATCCCCTCAACCCCGATGAGAATGGGGACGAGGAACTCTGGCCCTGACGCGAACCTGGGGGGCGCTGCCTGCGGCGGCGCCTCCCTTTTTCTGCGCGCGGGAAAATATTTTGGGGAGACAAGGGCGGAAAAACGTGGTATCATAGAGGGCAAAGAGCTTGCATTGCCGTTCCGGCGGCCAGCCGTTTCCGAAGGAGTGTTCGTTCGTGTTTTCCAAAGAAACCCGTTATCTATACCGCCGCAATCAGCTGGCGGAGGTCATCTGCCAGTTCCGCTTCCCCACCATTTTGTCCATTTCGGCCCAGGAGCCCGTGGCGCTGCAAGAGGCCATCCGGGACGTTTTTCCCCAATACCAGCGGCGGGAGGACCGGCTGCCCTTTAAGGTGACGCCGGTGCCGGGGCAGCTGCCGAAGGTGGAGCAGCCAAAGCCTGTGACCAACTACCAGTTCATGACGGTGGACGGCGTCTACCGCATCAACCTGACCCAGGATTTTATCTCCCTGACTTGCGCCCGCTATGACCGGTGGGAGGAATTTGCCCGGATGATGGACAAGCCTCTGGCCAACTTTATTGAAATTTATCACCCGGCTTATTTCCAACGGGTGGGCCTCCGGTACCTCAACGCCGTCTCCCGGCGGGATCTGGACCTGGAGGATACGCCCTGGCGGGAGCTGATCGAGCCCATGTACCTAGGCATGCTGGCTTCGGAAACCATGGAGGAGCGGGCCTTCAGCCGCTGCACCCAGGATGTGGAGGCGGCGCTGCCGGGCGGCTGCCGGATGAAGCTCCATGTGGGCCCGGGCCTTTTGAAGCGGGGACAGGACAGTTCCGACAAAGAGGTCAAGCTGATTTTGGACCTGGATGTGTCCCTCAGCGGCAATATGGCGGTGAAGCTGGCGGCGGCGGGGATGAACACCGTCCACGCCAACGCAGGCATGATCTTCCGGGACGCCATCACCGAGACGCTCCACGACGCCATGGAGCCGGAGGCATAAAAATTTTTCTTTCAATGCGCAACCGCTGCAGAAATTTGTCGTCTATTTGATCGGGTTTTCTGCCGCTGTCCGCGGCGACGCGGGTAGCGGCTTCAGCGGGGCGAAAAAGTCTTTTCGCCCCGCTGCCCCAGTATTTGCAGCTTCGAAAAAGCTGCAAATACGCCCTGATTGGACGTGCAGGGGGCTTTTTGCCCCCCGCACACACCCCCCGCTGCTCTGTCCCTGACATTTTCAGCGAGTTTTTTGACAGTCTGCAGCCGCTGTCCGCGGCGACGCGGGCAGCGGCTTTTTTATTCGGCGCGAAGTGCGCCCCGATGTATGGAGAGAGGAAGATTGTTCTATGGGTTCCGTCAGTCAAATCATTGGAGAGGTGAAAAAAGTCATCGTGGGCAAGGACCGGACGCTGCTGTGGGTCCTGACCACGATTTTGGCCCGCGGCCATATTTTGCTGGAGGATATTCCCGGCGTGGGGAAGACCACCATGGCCCTGGCCTTTTCCAAGGCCCTGGGGCTCAGCTACAGCCGCGTCCAGTTCACGCCGGACGTGCTGCCGTCGGACATCACGGGCTATTCTATCTATCAGAAGGAGACCGGGGCCATGGTCTACCAGCCCGGCGCGGTGCTGACCAACGTGTTTCTGGCCGATGAGCTGAACCGCGCCACCTCCCGCACCCAGTCGGCGCTGCTGGAGGCCATGGAGGAGGGACAGGTGACGGTGGATGGCCAGACCCATCTGCTGCCCCAGCCGTTCCTGGTCATTGCCACCCAAAACCCCACCGGGGCTTCAGGCACGCAGCTTTTGCCGGACAGCCAGATGGACCGCTTTACCATCCGTCTCTCCATCGGCTACCCCGCCCCCCAGGACGAGCGGGAGCTGGTGCTGGGGCGGCAGCAGGGCAACCCCCTGGACCAGGTGCGCCAGGTGGCCACCCGGCAGGAGCTGGTGGCGCTGCAAAACCAGGCCGACAGCGTGTATGTCAAGCCCGAGGTAGTGGAATATATGGTGGCCTTGGTGGGCGCCACCCGCACTGATCCGATGATCCTCCGGGGCGCCAGCCCCCGGGCCACGCTGTCCATGGCCTCCATGGCCAAGGCCGTGGCCATGCTCAAGGGCCGGGATTACGTGACGCCCGAGGATGTGAAAACCGTCTTTATCGACACCATCAGCCACCGGCTGCTGCTGGCGCCGGAGGCTGAGGCCCGGGATATCTCGGCGGGAAAGCTGCTCCAGGAGATTCTGCGCAAGACCGCTGCGCCGAAGCTCCGCTGAGGGGCGGGAGCGCCTATGCTGAAAAATTGGCTTTTGTATCTCCTGGGCCTGGCGGGAGCCCTGGTGTTTCACATCTATTACTTCGGCTGGTACTCCTGGTTTGTGCTGGTGCTGGCCCTGGCGCTGCCGTGGTTTTCCCTGGTGACGAGCCTGCTGCCGATGCTTCGCACCCGGGTCTGGACCGACGCGCCGTCGTCACTCACCCGGGGGGAGGCGGCGTATGTGACGCTGCGGGCGGGCAACGGCTTTTTGCCCCAGCCCTGCTGCCGCTTCCGGCTGACCATCACGGCGGTGATGACCGGGGAGCGCCGCTCCCTGCGGCAGAAGACCCAAAGCCAGGGGAGCTGGTACGTCCCGCTGGACACCAGCCACTGCGGCGCCTACATCAGCCGAGTGGAAAAGGCCCGAGTCTATGACTACCTGGGCCTTTTTTGGCTGCCGGTGCGGCGGCCCGCCCCGGTGGAGACCGTGGTGCTGCCCACGGCCCGGGAGCCTCGGCGGCTGCCCAACCTGAGCCACTTCCTGGTGCGGCGCTTGAAGCCCAAGCCCGGCGGCGGCTTTTCCGAGGAACACGAGCTGCGGGACTACCGCCCCGGCGACAGTATGCGGGAGATCCACTGGAAGCTCTCGGTGAAGACGGACCGGACCATTGTCCGCGAGGCCCAGGAGCCGGTGCGGGGCCTGACGCTTTTGACCTTTGACCTGCGGGGGACGCCGGACCGGGTGGACGCCACGCTGGAGGAGCTTTTGTGGCTCTCCCAGTGGCTGCTGCGCCACGATACGCCCCATCAAATTCTTTGGATCGATCCCACGGATTGCCAGATGGCCACCGCGTCCATGGAGCGGGAGGAGGACCTGCAGCCGCTGCTTGGCCGGCTGCTGCGTGCGCCGCTCCGGGACGATACCCCCTCCATTGAGGGGCGCAGCTTCCCCCGTGCCACCTGGCGCTGCCATGTCTCGCCCCAGGAGGATGCACCATGAGACCACAAAAAGTAACGGTGCCGCTCATTTTGATGGCGGTGCTGCTGGCCGCCCTCACGGCGTTTTCGGCCCAGATGTGCCTGAACGACGCCTTTTCCCTGGGGGCGGATTTTCGGATTCTCCTGGCAGCGTCCCTGGTGGGGGCCGCGGCCAGTGCGGCGCTTCTGGCGTTCAAGCGGATTTGGCCGTCGCTGGCGGCGCTGGCACTGGTGATTTTGGCGGTGGTGTGGTTCCGGACGCCGCTTTTGGAGAGTCTGGGCAGTATCCTTTACGCCATCACGGAGCAGTTTGCCCGGTGCTATGCCGGTGTGTCCGTCCTGGGCAAGCCCGGCGGCAACCCGGCGTGGGTCCTCTGCCTGCTGGCCCTGCCCCTGGCCTGGATCACCGCCTGGACGGTCTGCCGGGAGGGGAGCGCCATGGCGGTGGCCCTGTCCTGCGGGCCGATTTTGGCCGTGTGCCTGGTGGTGGTGGATATCGCGCCGGTATTCTGGCTGGTGCTGCTGACCGGCGTCATGCTGATTCTGCTGCTGACCCACTCTGTCCGCGTGAACAATTCGGTGGAGGGCGGACGGCTCTCCTGGTGGCTGGTGCTGCCCACGGTGATCCTGGTGGGCGCCATTACCATCCTCTGGCCCCCGGCGGACTACGTCCGCACCGACTGGTCCGACGCCCTCCAGACCTTGGCCGAGGCGCGGCTGAGCATCCAGCGACTGGGTACCACCGTCCTCTACAGCGGCCCGGGCTGGAACGCCGACCTCAAGGAAGTGGACCTGGCCTCGCTGGGGCCGCGGGCGGAGACCGGGCGGCAGGTGCTGACCTACCGCGCCAGCAGCGAGGTCAAGTACCTCCGGGGCGTGTCGCTGGGCGTCTACCAGGACAACACCTGGCAGGCGGTGCCTCAGTCGGCCTTCACGGCTTTGACGCTGGAGGTGCAGCCCCAGCTGCGCCAGGGGCTGGCCAGAACGGACGGCCAGCTGCTGGAAATTCGAACCAACGCCGTGGAGCCGGTGCTGTATACGGCCTATGACCTGGAGGCCATGCCCGAGGCAGGCCGGGCCGTGGACGATGCCTACATTCAAAATCACCAGTCGGCCCAGTCCTACCAGGTGTCCTACCGCACCGGGGCGCTGTCCGGCGCCGCAGTGGAGTACACCTACAGCGACTACGTCCAGGCCCAGTACCTGGACCTGCCGGAGGAGCTGCGTCCGCAGCTCCTGGCGCTGCTGGAGGCCAACGGACTGACCGACGGCGCCAGCCCCCAGGCCGTGGCCGACTGGGTGCGGGGGCTGGGTACCTACGATATGGATACGCCCCGAATCCCCGCGGGGGAGGACTTCGCCCTCTATTTCCTGACGGAGAGCCACCGGGGCTACTGCGTCCACTTCGCCACGGCCACGGCGCTCTTGCTGCGGGCGCTGGATATCCCTGCCCGGTACGTGACGGGCTACGCCGTCTCCGGCCCGGCGGATACCTGGAATGCCGTCACTGAGGACAGCGCCCACGCCTGGGTGGAGTATTATGACCCCACTTGGGGCTGGGTGCCCCTGGACCCGACGCCAGCCGCGGCGGACGCGCCCCCGGCGGAGACCGTGGAGCCGGATGTACCCGACGAACCGGACGAACCGGACGAACCGGACGAAACCCAGCCGGAGGAGACTACGCCGGACACGCCGGATACCCCGGACGAGCCGGAGGCGAACGACCTGCCCGAGACCTCGCCCGATGCCCCGGAGACGCCGGCGGCCGGTGAGACCGGCCAGCAGCCCGAGGCGCCGGCGCGCCCGCTGGACCTGCGGTGGCTGTGGCTGCTGACGGTGCCGGGCGTGGTGGGGCTGACGCATCTGCGCCGGATGCTGGTCTTGCGGGGGCGGCGGGAGCGCTGCCGCCGGGGCCATCCAAACCGGCGTGCCCTGGTGCTGTGGCGCTGGATCAGCCAGCTGGCCCGGGCAGAGGGTACGGTGCCCGCCGAGGCGCTGGTATGCCTGGCGGAGAAGGCCCGGTTCAGCCAGCACACGCTCACAGAAGAGGAGCTGCAGGTGCTGGAGGAAGCCCGGGACGCCGCCATCGCCCGGCTGAAGCAGCGGCCCTGGCGCACCCAGCTGTGGAATCGCTACGGCCTGGCGCTGTACTGACCTCCCCGCCCTGGCTGTAGGGGCCGATGCCCACATCGGCCCGCCTGCCTGCACAGCCCGAGTGCCCCCGTGAAACGCAGCGGCCCAAGGCTCCCCTGTGTAAGGGGAGCTGTCATGGCACAAGCCATGACTGAGGGGTTGACAATCCCCCAGTCACGGCTGACGCCGTGCCAGCCCCCTTTGCACAAGGGGGCCTTTGGGTGCGGCGGTATAAACGGCCATATCAAACCACCGTACCCTCCACGAAAGGCCGCTGACGCGGCGCGGGCCGATGTAGGCATCGGCCCCTACACCTCCCACTCAATTTCTCGTCCTAACCGTAGGGGCGGCTATCAGCCGCCCGCCTGGCCGCGCTGCCGGAGGGTCTTCGCCGAGCGCAGGGGGGCAGCGATTCCATCGTAGGGGCGGCTATCAGCCGCCCGCTTGGCCGCGTCGCCAGAGCGTTTACGTCGACCAGACCCGCCCCGTCTCCGATGTAGAGGCGGACTGCATGTCCGCCCGGATACGGTGTCGGTTTTCTGGGGGCCTAAATAAAACGCGGCTGCCCCCGGGCGCACATACAGTGCGCCCCTACGGCGGCGACGAAATTTTGCAGATAAACGGCCTTGCGCAGCTGCCTTTCTGTTACGAATGACCGCTTCGCGGTGCGGACGCGCGATGCGCGCCCCTACGGCGGCGACGGGAATTTGGCGAATCAATGGCCTTGTGCAGCCGTCTCTCCCGCCGCAAAAGGCCGCTTCGCGGCGCGCACCGCGCGATGCGCGCCCTCCCGCGGTGAGGACGGACGTGCTGTGTTACAGTTGTGTAACAAAAGCCGCCGGGGGCTTGCAATTTTTTCGGGGAGCCGTTATGATACGGGTACAAATGATTTTGGGCCTCACCGGCCCTGAATCAAATCTAAAAGGAGGAAGACTCATGAAGAACTTTCGCAAAGTTCTGGCTCTGATCCTGGTCGTTGCTACTCTGTTTAGCTTCGCTGCCATGACCAGC
Organism: Candidatus Avoscillospira avicola; assembly: GCA_018712245.1. Lineage (GTDB taxonomy): Bacteria > Bacillota > Clostridia > Oscillospirales > Oscillospiraceae > Avoscillospira > Avoscillospira avicola. The sequence continues at coordinate 8,758 of DVHE01000006.1, forward strand.
GCCAAGGAGTACAAAGACGCCGACAAGATCAGCTATGACGAAGCCGTCGATGTACTCTCCGCCATCGGCATCCTGAATGGTTACGATGACGGCACCTTCAAGCCCACGGACTCCATCGCCCGTGAAGAGATGGCCAAGATGATTGGCGTTCTCTCCAACGCCGGCGACGACGTGAGCGATCTGTACGCCAGTGCCTGCACCTTCGCAGACACCAAGGACCGTTGGTCCGCCAGCTATGTCGCTTACTGCGCGCAGCTGGGCATCGTGGCTGGCCGCAACGCCTCCACCTTCGACCCCCGCGGCAGGGTGACCGGCATCGAGACCGCCAAGATGCTGCTCTGCGTCCTCGGTTTTGACGCTGCTACCCAGGGCTATGTTGGCTCCAACTGGAAGACCAACGTCCTGCGTGACGCCAAGAACTTCGGCCTGCTGGACAACTTCGCTTCCGACTACGATCCCGACAAGGCTATCACTCGTGAAGAGGCTGCTCAGATGATGCTCAACGCCCTCGAGGCCAACATCGTCATCGGCACCGTTTCCGATAACCTGGTCAAGATCTCCAACGCCATCTACTTCGACAAGTACGGCGCTCAGATCTCCCTGCCCGACGCTGAGAACGAGGGCTGGATTGTGATCTACAAGAACGTTGTCATCAGCTGGGAGCCCCTGGCCTCCATCTACAAGGGCCTGACCCTCCTGGACGGCTTCGATTGCTACGGCAACCCCGGCCAGCTGTGGACCTATGAGAACAGCAAGGGCACCGTTGTCTTCCAGAAGTTCTACGTGGACGAGGCTGACTACAGCTACACCAAGGCTGCTACCCTCACCACCGACCTGAAGGCTGAGATCGAAAACGGTCGCAAGGACTACAAGGTTCTGGCCTATGTGGACGGCACCGCTGTTGACTATGACAAGAATGAGCTGGGCGACCTGGCTGATGACTACACCGGCTACGGCGTCGAGACCAAGGTCTATGTCATGGACAGCCCCTCCTTCTACTACTGCGGCGTTTCCGGCGCTGACTTCCGCGAGGACGGCCTGATTGTCGTCACCGTCAAGAACACCTACATCGGCAAGGTTGACGACGTCAACAAGCGCAACAACACCTTCGACATCGTTGATATCAATGGCAATCGTATTGCCAACAATGTGAAGGGCAATGCCGACTTCGGCCTCGAGGACGGCGATATGGCTCTCTACTGGGTCTGCAGCGGCACCATCTCTGCTGCCGGCATTGACTTCGGTCAGAACGAGTACGACAGAGAATCTGTCGACGCCCACGACTTCGGCTCTGTGGATGTCAACACCGTTGTGGCTGGCAAGAATGCTCTTGAGACTGCCCGTACCGATATCCACGACGTGCAGCTGGTCGAGCCCAGCAAGCAGTATGTCAGCTATGCCCGCTATGTGAGAAACGACAGGGATAACTACCGTCATTCCGAGTCCTACTTCACCGCCGACGGCAAGAACGTCAACTATGACCGGAACTTCGGCAATGCCTATGACACTTCCATCGACGTCATGGACGACGCGCAGGTCAAGGAAGAGTGGAACGTCTACTACGATCTGTTCGGCTATGCCATGTACTACGAAGTGCCCGGCGACGACACCGAGTATGAGTACGCGTACTTCGTGGAAGACACCTGGAAGGGCCACTTTGTTGAGATCGGCCAGTCCGGCGAGGTCTGGAACTACACCGCTGACTATGTGGACTTCGACGCCAAGAAGGACAACAGCGCCATCAACGAGACCCTGAAGGACGAGATGTGGGCTGCTTACGAGAACCCCGTCAGCTTCTGGCCCTGGTGGGATCTGGGCGACAAGGGCGCCGGCCTGCTGGCTAAGTACCATGTCGACGAGAACGGCACCATGATTTGGGACGCCACCGCCGATATCCTCACCGGCCGCAACATCACCATGCAGCTGAAGGCCGGCCACTTCGTGATCGCTGACAAGTTCGAGGGCCGCGATGCTCCTCTCTATGCCGGCGCTGCCACCAAGTTCCTGGTCCGTACCTTCAACTACACCACCGGTGAGTACGAGTACACTGCCTTCACCGGCTACAAGAACATCGACAAGGACTACGGCACGGATATCTTCTTCGGCGAGTCCTTCCTGCAGTACTTCGACGAGAACAACGACAACATTGCTGAGTACGTCTTCATCGACGCTGTCTACACCAGCAATGACTCCCTGTTCTATCTCATGGGCAAGGCTCACAACGCCACCTGGGATAAGCTGAAGGACTACTACCCCGACTACGAGGTCTACTACGCTCTGGTTGACGGCAAGCCCGCTTTCGTGGCCTTCAAGGAGGTCGCCGGCGGCGATGACGTCGAGGGCGGCATTTGGAACCCCGCTGGCTTCAGAGACTACGGCCTGTATGAGGGCACCATGAGTGTTCTGAATGCCGATGTCGGCGAGGTCGAGGGCACTGGCGATGAGTCCTGCCCGCTGTACGTGGCCATCGATCCTGTCCGCGCGGACTTCGGCCCCACGTGGCTCGGCAACACCGCTCAGGCCATCAACATCTGGTATGACGAGACCAACCAGCTGATCGGCTTCGAGTGGAACCACGACTTTGACGGCCCCGAGTACCTGGCTCCCGCCGAGGACTTCGTGCTGTACAACATCGTGTATGATAACCGCCAGTACAACAGCGTTGTCACCGAAGGCTACAACTTCGAGGACTACCCGGTTGCCAACCGCGGCAGAATTTGGGTTGTCACCAACGCTGATGACGAAGTCACTGCCATCTACAGAGAGGTTTTCTAATCTCTGATCCGTAGATCGCAAGATCCTCTGATAAGAATCCCCCCGGTTCGCCGGGGGGATTTTTGCTGTATTCGAAGCGCCCGCCGCTATTTCTGCCGTAGGGGCGCGCATCGCTCGTCCGCTAGGTGGCGGTGCCTGGGAGCTTTCGCCGAACGAAATGGCCCAAGGCTCCCCTTGCGGGGAGCTGGCGCGCAGCGCCTGAGAGGTGTTACCGGTTAACTGCGCCGTCAGAGCACTCTCGTCGAACGCAGTGGCCAAAGCCTCCCCTGTGTAAGGGGAGGTGGCGCGCAGCGCCGGAGGGGTTGTAAACTGCCGGGGACGGACCGCTGACGGGTGTGCATAAGACCGGCAATGACCGGAAGCTCTGATCCCCTCCGTCATGGCTGATGCCATGACACCTCCGGGTTGCCACTAAGCCTTCCCGGCCCGCGTTGCGGTCCGCCAAGGCAAGTGGCTGCCCAACCGCTGCGGTCGCTTGCCCTGCCACAGGCAGCGCTCCCTTGCGGGCCCCTTGGGCACCAAGGGGAGGCTTTAGGTCGCCGCATCCGCCACAGGCGGCGCTCTCTTGCGGGCCCGTTACACAAGGGGGCCTTTGGGTGCGCCGCAAAAAACGGCCTTGCACAACCCCTTTCCCGTCACGAAAGACCGCTTCGCGGGGCGGACGCGCGATGCGCGCCCCTACGGCGAAGACGGTATCAACGCCTTGCGTTGCGAAACGCGGAGGAAATGGGAAATGATGCCTGTTTGGCATTACAGGGCGCAAAAAACTCGCGATATTTTCTTTCGCCAGGGAACCTTTTGTGGATGGAATCCGTCTAATATACCAGATGTGGTGCTGTTGACATAATGTTTGTAAAGAAACCATGAATTCTTTCAAAATCCCTTTGCAAACAAGAAAAAATGTGCTAAAATGTCTCCATAATGTCCTTTGCACCAGAACATAACAACTAGAAAGAGGTGTCTTCTATGAAGAAAACCATGTCCAGAATCCTGACCTTGGTCCTGGTTCTGGCGATGCTGGTCAGCGTCGTCCCCATGGCGCTGGCCGATGAAGTGGCCGGCACTGTCACCATCAGCGGCCAGCCTTCCGGCGCTGTCAAGGTGGGCGAAACAGTTACCTTGACTGCCACGGCCACTGCGAACGAAGGCTATGAAACCGATGGCACGATTACTTGGAACGGCGCAGAAGGCGGCGTGTTTACTGCCTCCACTGTTGGCTCTAATACAGTAACCGCTACGGCTACCTTTACCCCCGAAGCTGGCGGTGATCCTGTCCAGGTTTCTGAGGAATGCACCATTAACGTGGTTGCCGCCGAAGTCCCGGTCGAAGTCGAGAGCGTGACGGTTACTGGCCCCACCGCGATGGTTGTGGGCGATACAGGCAGCGCCACCGCGACTGTTGCGCCGGAAGGCGCCAGCCAGGAAGTCACCTGGGAATCCTCCGACAGCACTGTCGTGAGCGTCGGCGCCGATGGCGCTTTGGAGGCCAAGGCGGCGGGCTCTGCCACCATTACGGCTACCTCTACGGCTGATAATACTAAGAAGGGCACGCTTACTATCACAGTGAGTGAGCCGACTTACTCCGCCTCCCTCTCCAAGACCTCTCTGGAGCTGCCCGTCAACGGTTCTGAGACCCTGACTGTTACCGTGAAGAAGGGCGAAGAGACCTTGACCGAGGGCTACACTGTTGCTTGGTCCAGCACCGGCGACGCCATCAGCGTTAAAGACGGCACCGTCACCGCCATCGAGGAAGGCGACGGCACTGTCACCGCGAATGTGACGGTTGGCGAGGAGACCCAAACGCTCACCTGCTCCGTGAAGGTCGTCACCGACGGCACCATTTCCTGCTCCGGCGATGACGCCAAGGTGGGCGGCACCGTCACCTTGAAGCCTACGCTGAAGACGGAAGTCCAGTATGACGATGTGGAGTTCTCCTTCAAGGTTAAGAGCGGCAACGCCACCATCAAGGACTCTGACAAGTCCTCCGCCACCATTACCTCCCGGTATGTCGGCGTCTCCACCATCACGGTCACTGCTACCTTCGACGGCGGCAAGCAGACCGTCTCCAAGGATGTGCAGGTCAGCTTCTACTCCTCCACGAATATTGAAGTTACCCTGAAGGACGATGTGAGCAAGTTTTCCTTCGACGAAGATGATGTGTTCAGCGATGTGGAAGTGGACGGCGATTCTGTCACCACGAAGCAGTCTCTGGAGTCCCTGATGCTCTCCGGCGCCGGTTCCGATGCCAAGTGGGTCGGTATCACGGTCAGCACCAGCAGCGAAGCCTCCGGCACGTTGACTTGCTCCGGCCTGGGCAATAACGGCCTGTCCCACTTCAGCCAGCTCAAGCTGGGCGATGTGGTGTTCACGCCTTCCGCCAAGGGCAATGGCAAGTTTGCGTTCAGCTACACCATCGAGGCCGATGACGACCTGGTGCTGCTCTCCGGCTATGTCACCATCTACTGCGACTATGCCGGCGACATCTCCTATGAGACCGACGTGGGCACCAAAGTCACCTTTGACGAGGACGACTTCGAGGACTTCTGGGATGACAACGGCTCCGGCACGCTGTCCTACATCACCTTTACCGTCTCCTCCAGGAATTACGGTACGCTTTACACCTCTTCTTCCGAGAAGACCAAAGTGACCAGATCCATGAAGTTCCAGCCCAACTATAAGTCCTCCTCCAGCTATTATGATCTGGACACCGTGACTTACGTGCCTGACGAGGACCGCACCTCCACTTATACCGACACGTATGAGTTTACGGCCTACAACACCAAGGGCGACAAATACTATGGCTCCGTGATCATTACCGTCGGCGGCGGCAGCAGCACCACCATCACCTCCCGCGGCGTGGTCTTCGGCACTGCCGACCTCACCGAGCTGCTGGAAGACACCTTCAAGGAAGAGAAGGGCGCAACGCTCAACTATGTCACCTTCACCCTGCCCGACGCGGACGAAGGCAAGCTGTTCTATGACTTCTCCGACATGCTCTCCAGCACCCTGGTGAAGTCTACCGACAAGTTCTATGTGGATCCCGCCCGCACGGAGAAGGACTTGGACGACGTGGCCTTTGTCCCTGCCGCCGGCACCTATGGCAAGGTTACGCTGCGCTATAAGGCCTATGGCGCCAGCGACAGCGTCTCCTACTCCGGCACCCTGACCCTCACGGTCACCGAGAAGTCCAAGTCCGCCAAGTTCTCCGACGTGACGGCCAGATCCTACTCCTGGGCCGCCGACTCCGTGGACTTCCTCTACTATGAGGGCATCGCCCAGGGTTCGAGCGGCAAGTACAACCCCGCCACCAACATCACCCGCGGCGACTTCATGCTGATGCTCTACCGCGCCTTCCTGGAGGATGAGTACGAGGACTACAACGTGACCTCCAACTTCCCTGATGTGGTCAAGGGCAGCGACTCCTACTCCAAGGAGACCTACCAGGCCGTCGGCGTGGCCAAGCACCTCGGTATCGCCCAGGGCACCAACGGCAAGTACAACCCCAAGGCCTACATCACCCGTGAAGAGGCCATGACCCTGATTTACCGCACCCTGGATGAGGTGGACTACGCCATGTCCTATGAGTCCTCCAACGACACTTCCGACTTTAAGGACTACAGCTCCGTTGCCTCCTACGCCAAGACCGCCATTTCCGACCTGATCGAGCATGGCGTCGTCGTGGGCACCAACGGCAAGATCAACCCCAAGAGCAACATCACCCGCGCCGAAATGGCTGTGATCCTGCACCGTGTCCTGACTTACTAAGGCTCCGCCGCCAAACGGCTCTGCCCATGCGCCCCCGGTCCCCGGGGGCGCATTTTTGCTGCGCAGCGAACGCCGGGCGCTGTTTTGCCGCGCCCTTCACCAGAGACCGCTGCGCGGCGCGGGCCGATGTGGCCTGCAAGGGAGCGCTGCCTGTGGCAGAAAAAGCGACCGCAGCAGTTGGGCAGCCGCTTGCCTTGGCGGGCCGCAACGCGGACCGGGAAGGCTTAGCGGCAACCCGGACCATCGGCCCCTACATTCCCACCAGGCCACCAATCCTCGCCGTAGGGGCGCGCATCGCGCGTCCGCCAGCCTGCGTGTCCTGCGCGCCTGCGGCAAACGCACGAGCCAAAGCCTCCCCTTGAGGGGAGGTGTCATGGCGAAGCCATGACGGAGAGGTGTAACTGTAGGGGCGGCCCGTATGGCCGCCCGTGCCAACCGGCGATTCCCGCGCGGCTGCGGCAATGGACCCGCCTGCGGCGGGTTCGGGCCGATGAAGGCATCGGCCCCTACGGAGTGAGTTCGGGTTTGTTCGCAGGGGCGGATTGCATATCCGCCCGGCGGCCTTTAGGCCGCTTCGCGGCACGGACGCGCAATGCGCGCCCCTACGGCACTCAGAACCATCCAACGCTGGTGGGAATCCTACGACACCTCTCAGGCGCTTCGCGCCAGCTCCCCTCCAGGGGAGCCTTTGTGCGCGCCCCTACGGCGCTCAGAACCATCCAACGCTGGCGCGATCGCGGCCTGGGCACGGGCGGCCATACAGGCCGCCCCTACGGCGCGGCGACGAGGGCGCGTCGCGAATCGCCACCCATCGGACGCGCGATGCGCGCCCCTACGGCGGCGTGGGCGGCGGACAACTGGTTAGAAAAAACTAACTTTTTTCCAAAAGCCCTTGACACCAGGCCCGGGCAGTGGTATATTGATTGCTGCAAAGAGGTTAGCGATGGCTAATCTAAATTTTGAACAATAAGTAAGCAAGCGCTAACTGCTGCGCGGTGGTTTCCGCCCCGCAGAGGAGCGCACTGCCGGCACTGCGGCAGCGGATTAGCTATAACTAACTTGACGGCAGGAGGTGGCGGAATGGTACCGCTGAGCATGGTGGCGCCGGGGGAGCCGGCGGTGGTGGGCAAGATTACCGGCAAAGACGCGGTGCGCCAGCACCTGGCGGAGCTGGGGTTCGTGATGGACGCGACGGTGTCTGTGGTGTCGCGGGTGGGCGGAAGCGTCATCGTCCAGGTACAGGACAGCCGCATTGCCCTGGACGCGGCCATGGCCAACCGGATTTTTGTGAAGAGCTAAAAAAGCGAAAAAGGATCAGACGTCTTTTGCCGCGCAAGAGACGATGCCGCGCTGATAAAAAGTGAGTTGTATGAGAAGGAGATGGAAGCATGAGAACACTCAAAGATGCCAAAGTGGGCGAAACGGTACAGGTGGCTCGCCTCCACGGCTCCGGCCCCATCAAGCGCCGGATCATGGACATGGGCATCACCAAGGGCGTGCAGATTCAAGTGCGCAAGGTGGCGCCCCTGGGCGACCCCATGGAGCTGAACCTCCGGGGCTATGCCCTGTCAGTCCGCAAGGCCGATGCGGAAATGATTGAATTGGCCTGAGAGAAAGGAGACACCCATGGAAATTAAAATTGCCCTGGCGGGCAACCCAAACTGCGGCAAAACCACGCTGTTTAACGCCCTCACCGGCTCCAACCAATACGTGGGCAACTGGCCCGGCGTCACGGTGGAGAAAAAGGAGGGCCGCCTCAAGGGCCGGAAGGACGTCATCATCCAGGACCTGCCCGGCATCTATTCCCTCTCCCCCTATACCCTCGAAGAGGTCGTGGCCCGGAACTATCTGGTGAAGGAAAAGCCGGACGCCATTTTGAACATTGTGGACGGCACCAACATCGAACGCAACCTCTATCTGACCACACAGCTGATCGAGCTGGGCATCCCGGTGGTGGTGGCCGTGAATATGATCGACCTGGTGAACAAGGCCGGCGACAAGATCGATCTGAAGAAGCTCTCCCAAGCCCTGGGCTGCCCGGTGGTGGAAATGAGCGCCCTGAAGAACAAGGGCGCGCTGGAGGCCGCTGACGCCGCCATTGCCGCCGTTGGCCGGGCCAAGGGTGGTGAGCTGCCCCACGTATTCACCGGCAGCGTGGAACACGCCATCGCCCACATCGAGGAATCGCTGATGGGCCGGGTTGACTCCCGGTACCTGCGGTGGTACGCCATCAAGATTTTTGAGCGGGATGAAAAAGTGCTGGAGGATCTGCAGCTGGAAGAGAGCCTCTATGAACATCTTGAGGAACACATCGCGGACTGCGAACGGGAGCTGGACGACGACGCCGAGAGCATCATCACCAACCAGCGCTACAGCTACATCAACGGCGTGGTGTCCCGCTCGGTGAAAAAAGGCTCTGCCGATGCCCACCGCCTGACGCCGTCGGACAAAATTGACCGGGTGATCACCCACCGGGTGGCAGCGCTGCCCATTTTCGCTGCGGTGATGTTCGCGGTATACTGGATCTCCATGGGCCCCTTTGGCACCTTCCTCACCGACTGGACCAACGATGTGCTGGTGGCGGAAATCGTCCAGGGCAACGTCGCAGCCTGGCTGGAGGCCTGGCAGGTGGCGCCGTGGCTCTCGGGCCTGATCGTGGATGGCATCATCGGCGGCGTCGGCGCTGTCATCGGCTTCGTGCCCCAGATGCTGGTGCTGTTCCTCCTGCTGGCCATGCTGGAGGACTGCGGCTACATGGCTCGCATCGCCTTTATCCTGGACCGGATCTTCCGCCGCTTCGGCCTCTCGGGCAAGAGCTTCATCCCCATGCTCATCGGCTCCGGCTGCGGCGTCCCCGGCGTGATGGCCTCGCGCACCATTGAGCAGGACCGGGATCGGAAGATGACCATTATGACCACCTGCTTCATCCCCTGCGGCGCCAAAATGCCCATTGTCGGCCTGATCGCCGGCGCCCTCTTCGGCGGCAGCGCCTGGGTGGCCACCAGCGCCTACTTCATCGGCGTGGCTTCCATTGTGGTCTCCGGCATCATTCTGAAAAAGCTCCGGTCCTTCGCCGGAGAACCCGCCCCCTTCGTCATGGAGCTGCCTGCCTACCACGCACCGGCGCCCGGCAATGTCCTGCGGGCCACCTGGGAGCGGGGCTGGTCCTTCATCAAGCGGGCCGGTACCATCATTTTGCTCTCCTCCATCGTCCTCTGGTTCCTCCAGGGCTTCGGCGTGGTGGATGGCCAGTTCGGCATGGTGGAGGACAACAACACCTCTCTGCTGGCTGCCATCGGCAACGGCATCGCCTTCCTCTTCGCGCCGCTGGGCTTCGGCAACTGGAAGGCCGCGGTGGCCGTCTTCACCGGCCTGATTGCCAAGGAGAATGTGGTCAACACCTTTGGCGTGCTGTATCACTACGCCGGCGAGCTGAGCGAAAACGGCGAGGAGATCTGGGGCCTGGTGGCCCAGGACTACACCGCTCTCTCGGCCTACAGCTTTATGATCTTCAACCTCCTCTGCGCTCCCTGCTTTGCTGCCATGGGCGCCATCAAGCGGGAGATGAACAACGCCAAGTGGACCCTGGCCGCCATCGGTTATATGTGCGCCTTTGCCTACGCCGTCTCTCTGATGGTCTACCAGCTGGGCAGTGCCTTCACCGGCCATGTGCAGCCGGCAGGGCTGGTTGCTGCGCTGGTGGTACTGGCTGGTATGCTGTGGCTCTTGCTCCGCAGACCCACGCAAGCGGAAAAGGTCGCCCGGGCTGGGGCGCTGCGCTGAAATCCCGGGGGCCGCGGCGCATCGCGGCCCCCACTGTCAGAAAGGAGAAGCTATGAACGCGCCCACCCTTGTGGTATTGGCCTTGGTGGTGCTGCTGGTGGCAGCCGTTGTGGGAAAGCTCATCCGCGACAGGCGGGCTGGAAAGCACGCCTGCTCCTGCGGCGGAAGCTGCGGCGGCTGCGCCAACCAGTGCCATTGCCATTCCACCAAAAAATAGGCGAACCCCCTGCCGCGCTTACTTGCGCGGCAGGGGGTTACAGCGTGTCGAAAAAGTGTTTTCGCCCCGCTGTCTTAGTTTTTGCAACTTTAAATAAGTTGCAAAAACACCCTTATTGAACGCGCAGGGGGCCCTTTGCCCCCTGCACCCATCCCCCGCTCCTCCGTTGCGGTGGGTTTTAGCATAGTTTTTTGACAGTCTCGAACCCCCTGCCGCGCTTACTTGCGCGGCAGGGGGTTATTCTATGCTTGCGTGCGCCGACAGCGCAGCCAGATCAGGGCGCTGCCCGCCAGGAGCAGCAGGGAGATCACCTGGGAGGTGGAGAGGCCCAGGAGGAAGCCCCGGATGGCGTCGCCCCGGAGAAATTCCAGGAAAAAGCGGTAAGTCGGATAGATCAGCAAATACAGCAGCAGAAGGCGACCCGGCAGGCGGCGCGTCCGCAGCAGTGTCCACAGAAGAAAGAAAAGGCCGAAATTCAGTCCGGCTTCCGCCAGCTGCACCGGAAACCGGGCCACGCCGTTGGCCTCGGCCATGGCGGCATAGTGATACGTGACGCCGTGAGACCAGGGAACGCCGTAGCAGCAGCCGGAGAGAAAGCAGCCCAGCCGCCCGAAGGTGTGAAACAGCGCAATGGCAGGGGCGGTCACGTCGCTGTAGCGGCCCACGTCCAGCCGGTTCTTTCGCAGAAATACGTAGCCCACGGCCAGCCCGCCCAGCAGTCCGCCGTAAAACACCGCGCCGCCGAAAACGGCCTCCAGCGCCTGCCAGAAGGCCTGCCAGGAGTCGAAGCTGCCCAGGCTGCCCACCAGCGCCAGCAGCAGCGGCAGATTGGTAATGCCGTAGAGCATATGGCTGCCCACCAGCACGCCGATCATGGAAAAGAGCAGCAGATTGAGCATATGGAGTTCGTCCAGCCCCTGGGACTTGGCGGCCCGCCAGGCAAAGTAGAGCATCACCAACACGCCTGCCAACGCCAAGAACATATAGGCGGAGAAGGTTTTGCCGAGAAATGTAAAGTTTGGGATCATAAAAAGTCTCCCGTGGAAAAAATAGGCCCCGGGAATACCCCGGAGCCAATCTTGGATTACATACTGCCAGCTGCTGCCAGAGCGCCTGCCGCGCAGATGATGCACAGCACGCCGATGACGCCGAAGGCCGTGCCGATAATGCCCAGCACCAGGCCCGCCGTGGCCAGGCCCTGGCCCTGCCCGGTGATCTTGGCGATCTTCATGCCCTTGGAGCCGAAGACAATGCCCAAAATGGCCAAGACCAGGGTGAAGTAGGATATTACAGGGATAAAGGAACCCACAATACCCAAAATGCCGCAGACCAGGGCGGCTATGGACATCTTATTGGTTTCCTGCCCCTCGGGGGTGGGATTGGGGGTGTACATCTCGTCGCTCATCGTAACTCTCCTCCTCTTTCGGATTGGGAAAAGGCTCGCTGGCTTGATGGTAGCATACGGGTCATAAATTGTCAATATTTAAGGCCGATGTTCATTGCCTGCGGGGTACCTCGCAAAAGACTGCGCGCTATGTCTTGGGCTTCATCTCCTGGCCGCAGCAGCGCGGGACAATTTCCCCGGCCCGCAGGCGGCGGACCTTGCCGCAGACGGGACAGTAGTAGTCCAGTTCCCGGGGCGCCCGGTTGACGGCCAGGCCGTTCTTTTCCGCTAGGCTCAGGCCATCGATGCGAAACCGGGCTGCCGCGCCAGGCTGCCCGGGGAAAGCCCCCTGGGGCACAAGGCTCTTGGTGCGATCCCCGGAGGGAATCAGCAGCAGCCAAAAGGCCTCCAGCGCGGCGCGCTCCGCTTCGTTTTCAGGGACCCACTCCACTACGTCCCGGTTGATTTGCAGCTGCATCGGTTCAGTCCAGAATCTCCATCAGGCGGCCGCAGCAGAAGGGAATGGGCTCGCCGGCCTTGACGTGCTGGGTCTTGTTGCAGGTGACGCAGTAGACGTCGGTGTCATAGGGAGCGCGGATGACGGGAATTTCGTTCTTCTCGGTGTCGCTCAGGCCTTCAATGTGGAACACAGCCACATTTTTCTCGCTGGGCACGTACACGCCCATGGGCTCCAGCTGCTTGGTCTTGCCAATGCAGTTGCCCATCTTGACCCAAAGCGCTTCCAGCTCCGCCGTCTCAGCGGCGTGTTCGGGGATAAACTCGACGATATCTTTGTTAATACGAATTTTCACGGGTATTTCCTCCAGTGCAGTTTTATATCAGAAAAAGGGAGGACAGGGTGCGCCTGTCCTCCCGGAAATGTGGGGTAGCTTTTCAGCCGCTGAGTTTTTCGGAAATGATGCCCATGATCTTGTCGTGGCAGCCGCCGCAGCCGGTGGAGCAGGAGGTGAGCTTCTGCACCTCGGCGAATTCGGCCTCCACGTCGGAGAAACGGCTGTGCTGGAACAGGGCATTGTCAATATCCGCCATGGTCACGTGCTTGCAGTTGCAGATGACCTCATTGGGAGCGTACTCCATGATTAACCGAAGTACCGCTTCAGCAGGCCGGCGAAAGCCTTACCGTGACGGGCCTCGTCGCGAGCCATCTCATGGACGGTGTCATGGATGGCGTCCAGGTTCAGAGCCTTGGCCTTCTTGGCCAGCTCGAACTTGCCGGCGGTAGCGCCGTTCTCGGCCTCGACGCGCATCTCCAGGTTCTTCTTGGTGGAAGCGGTCACCACTTCGCCCAGCAGCTCAGCAAACTTGGCAGCGTGCTCAGCCTCTTCGTAAGCGGCCTTCTCCCAGTACAGGCCAATTTCGGGATAGCCCTCACGGTGCGCCACGCGGGCCATGGCCAGGTACATACCGACTTCGGTGCATTCGCCTTCAAAATTGGCCCGCAGACCGGCCTTGATCTCCTCGTCCACGTCCTTGGCAACGCCCAGCACGTGCTCGGCGGCCCAGCTCATCTCACCCTTCTGCTCGACAAACTTGCTGCCGGGCACCTTGCACTGGGGGCAGACAAAGCCTTCGGGAATGGAGTCGCCTTCGTAGACATAGCCGCAAACAGGACATACAAACTTCTTCATAATGATATTCCTCCAATTAAGAATTTTTTGGTTCGTTCGTTTCGTTACAGACGGCGCAGAGGCCGGTGAACTGCAATTGATACCCCGTGATGGCTCCGTTGGCCAGACGGGCCGCGTCCTCCAACAGGGCGGGGTCCAGCTGATCCATAGGCAGATCCGTCACTTTGCCGCAGCAGGTGCAAATAAAGTGCGCGTGAGGATAGACCTGGGCATCGTAGCGCTCCAGTCCGCCCACCACACCGATGGACTGAATGGTCCCGTTGGCCTTGAACATGGCCAAATTCCGGTATACCGTTCCCAGGCTGAGGTCGGGAAAGACGGGCTTGAGCTGCTGATATACCCATTCCGCCGTGGGATGACACGTGGTACTTCGCATACAGTCGAGGATGGCGTCGCGCTTTCGGCTGTGCTTTCTGGTACTTTCCATGTGTCCTCCAAAACAATAATAATTCTTATTACGGTTTGAATTATAGCACAGTCCCATTGGTTTGTAAAGAGGATTTTGAAAAATATTTTTGCCTGTTTCTGCGGATTGTGCTATAGTATGGGCGCATAAAGGTTGGCTGCCGCAGATGCGCGGAGGCGGGGGAGTGCGGCGACGTCCGCCGCCGGAAGAGGAGGGAGATCGATGACGTTGCACCATACGGCCACGCGGTCCGGAAAGGTTTTGTCCTTCCTCCGGGGAGAGCTGGGGCTTTCCTCGTCGCTGGTGAAGCGGCTCAAATGGCAAAATGCCTTTTTCCTGGACGGCGCGCCGGTCCACACGGATCAAAAAGTGCTGCCGGGGCAGGAGATCACGGTCCATTTGGAGGAGGCAAACCCGGACTATCCCGCCGAGGACGGCCCCCTCTCCATCCTCTATGAGGATGAGGCGCTGCTGGCGCTGGACAAGCCGCCGGGGCTGCTGATGCACCCCTCGTTCCACCGCAATACCGGGACGTTGGCCAACTTCGTGGCGGGGTACTACGTCCGCACCGGCCAAAGCTGCGCCGTGCATCCGGTGAGCCGTTTGGACCGGGACACCTTCGGGGTGGTGCTGCTGGCCAAAAACGCCCATATCCACGCCGCACTGATGGCGTCGCACCGGGCCGGACAGCTTATAAAAACGTATGAGGCGCTGACTTGGGGGGTACCTGACCCGCCGACTGGCCTGTGGGAGGCGCCCATCGGCCGCAAGCCGGGGCAGAGCCTGCTGCGGGAGATCCGGCCCGACGGCAAGGTTGCTGTCACCCGCTACGAGACGCTGGAGATCCGGGGCGGCGCGGCGCGTCTGCGGCTGTGGCCGTTGACGGGGCGCACCCATCAGCTGCGGCTGCACTGCGCCCACGCCGGGTGCCCGATTTTGGGAGACGCCCAGTACGGCGCGGCGGAGTCCCAGGCGGTATCGGCGCGCCTGGGGCTTTCCGGCCAGCAGCTGCT
>DVHE01000040.1 GCA_018712245.1 Candidatus Avoscillospira avicola
CAAAGATTTTGCCTCATACGAAAGTTATAAAAGGGCGGGAATACTGTATGTATTTCCCCCTTTTATAACTGCACGGATGGGGCAAAAGATTGGGCGAAGGCCGCAGACACAATTGTGCGGTGATGCCCTAATCTTTTGCAGCCTTCGGCTGCGGCAGGAGGCTGCGAGATGAAAAAACCCTTGATCGCCATCAACCCGCTGGTGGATGAGGCGCGCGAGAGCTATTGGATGCTCCCCGGCTATTTCCGCGGCATCCTCCAGGCGGGCGGTATTCCCGTGATGCTCCCATCTCTCTCGGAGAACACCGATCTGGAGGCCCTGGCCGATACTTTTGACGGCTTTTTGTTTCCGGGCGGCCAGGACGTGGCGCCGGAGCTCTACGGAGCGGCGGTACTGCCCCGCTGCGGCCCCCGCTGCCCGGAGCGGGACGAGATGGAGGCGGCATTTTTGCCGCTGGTGCGCCGGCGGGGCAAGGCCGCCCTGGGCATCTGCCGCGGCCTGCAGTTTTTCAATGTGGCCCTGGGCGGCGCCCTGTACCAGGACCTTCCCACGGAGCACCCCTCCAACCTGATCCACAGCCAGGACCGCCCCTATGACGCCCCCAGCCACGCGGTACAGCTGCTGCCGGGGACGCCCCTCCAGCAGTTGGCCGGGCGGGACAGCGCCCAGGTCAACAGCTGCCACCACCAGGGAATCAAAGCCCTGGCCCCGCCACTCCGGCCCATGGCTGTGGCTGAGGACGGACTCATTGAGGCGGTCTATGACCCGGACGCCCGGTTTTTCTGGGCCGTCCAGTGGCATCCCGAGTTCTCCCAGGCCGTCGATCCCCTGAGCCAGGCAATTTTCGAGGCCTTTGTCCGCAGCTGCCGGGGATAGCGCGGCACGAACCACTTGAGGCGGCGGGCGCGGCACAAGAAAAAGCAGCAGCCACGGAAATGGCTGCTGCTATTTTTGCTTCAATCAGGCGGCCCGGTCAGCGGAGCTTCTCCGGGGCGCGCCGGTATAGGCGGTAGGCCCAGAGGCACAGGAAAATCTGCACCAGGGAAGAGAGGGGCGTCGCCAGGGCAATGTGGAAGAGGGAGACGTCCTCCAGACGGCTGAGGAGGAACACGGCGGGGACGCGGACGCAGAACGCGCCCACCAGGCCCTGCACCATCACGAAAATGGTCTTGCCGCAGCCGTTGAAGTAGCCCACAAAGCAGAAGAAGATGGCGGTGAACACGCAGTCGATGGCGTAGCCCTTTAAGTAGAGGTGGGCCGCGGCGATGACGTCCGGCTCCTTGGAGAAGACGGAGGCCAGGACGCCGCCGCCGAAGTAGGCCAGAGCGCCGGTGACGATCCCGGCGGCCAGCGCCGTTTCAATGCCGTAAAAGAGCGCCTTTTTGGAGCGGTCATACTGCCCGGCGCCGTTGTTTTGGGCCACGAAGGCGGAAATGGACTGCATATAGGAAGAACCCACCAGCATTAAAAAGATCACGGCCTTCTCCGCTGCGCCCACGGCGGCGGACGCCGTCACGCCCATGCCGTTGACCACCACCTGGATGAACAGGAAAGAAAACTGCACCAATGCCTCCTGGAGCGCAATGGGGACGCCGACGCGCAGAATCGCGCCGGCATATGCGCCGCGCAGGCGGATATATCCCAGGCGGAAGGCAAAGGGAAGGGCCTTGCGCCGGATGAGATACAGGGAAACCAGAACGCTGACGGCCTGGGCGGCGACTGTGGCGATGGCGGCGCCTGCCGCGCCTAAGTGGAAGACGCCCACCAGGAGCAGGTCTCCGGCGATGTTGATGACGCAGGCGACGGCCACAGTTATGAGCGGCGTTCTCGAGTCGCCGATGCCACGGAACACGGCGCCGATGACATTGTACGCCACGATGAACACCGTACCGATGCCGCAGATGCGGATGTAGCTGCTGGTCTGGGCAAAGGCTTCCTCTGGCGCGTGCATCAGCCCGGCCAGAAAATCACTGGCGGGCACTACCACGGCGGTGACCACCACGGCTATGACGCCGAAAATGGCAATGCCGGCGCCGACGCCGTGACCGGCCTTTTCCGGTTCCCGGGCGCCGATGGCGTTGCCCACGAACACGGTGACGCCCATGGTGAGGCCGGTGATGACCATCGTCACCATGTTGAATAGCTGGCTGCCGGAGGCAACGCCGGACTGCTCGCCGGTTCCGGCGAACTGGCCCACGATGATGAGATCCGCCGCGCCGTACATCGCCTGGAGAAAGAGCGCCAGCAGCACGGGAAACGCGAAGGAAATCAAAGGCATCACCGCACAATTGTGTCTGCGGCCTTCGCCCAATCTTTTGCCCCATCCGTGCAGCTATAAAAGGGGGAAATACATACAGTATTTCCGCCCTTTTATAACTTTCGTATGAGGCAAAATCTTTGGCCGAATGCTCTTGCCAAATTGTGCGGTGCTGCCATAATTTCCTGTATCTTGCCAACCGGGGCGTGGATGTGATCCGCATTGATGCAGTGCCCTATATCTGGAAGGAAATCGGCACTTGCTGCCGGAATCTGCCTCAGGTACACACCATTGTGCGGATGATGCGCCTGATTGGCCAGATTGTCTGCCCCTCGGTGATTCTGCTGGGCGAAAGCGTCAACCCGGGAGAAGGATCGCCGTCTTCCGGGTTTTTACGTCCCAATGGCCCTCTTTTCTCTTGGCGGGCCATGTGATATACTAAGATGGATATGGTAACGGAAGAGGTGGTCATATGGGCGAATCCAAGCCCATGAAGCGGCTGTGCGCCGGTCTGCTGGCCCATGTGGACGCGGGGAAGACGACGCTGTCGGAGGCCCTTTTATACTGTGCCGGGTCCATCCGGCATCTGGGGCGGGTGGACCACGGGGACGCGTTTCTCGACACCTTCGCCCTGGAGCGGCAGCGGGGCATTACGATTTTCTCCAAGCAGGCGGTGCTGGAGACCGACAGCCTGCATATGACGCTGCTGGACACGCCGGGCCACGTGGATTTCTCCGCCGAGATGGAGCGGACGCTGTCGGTGCTGGACTGCGCCATTCTGGTCATCAGCGGTCCGGCGGGGGTCCAGAGCCACACCCGGACCCTGTGGAAGCTGCTGCGCCAGCGGAACATTCCCACCTTTCTCTTTCTCAACAAGATGGACCTGCCCGGGCCCAGCCGGGCGGAGCTGCTGGAGGAGCTGCGGCGGACCCTGGGCGACGGCATTGTGGATCTGACGAATCCGGACCCCGAGGCCATGGCCCTGGGCAGCGAGGCGCTGCTGGAGGAATTTCTCGAAACCGGCGCGGTGTCCGAACCGTCTCTGGCCCGGGCCGTGGCGGAGGGGAAGCTCTTCCCCTGCTGGTTCGGCGCGGCGCTGAAGCTGGAGGGCGTGGAGGAATTTCTGGACCTGCTGACCCGTCTGGCGCCCGATGCCGGGGACAAGGGCGACTTCGGCGCCCAGGTCTATAAGATCACCCGGGACAACCAGGGCGTGCGGCTGACCCATTTGAAGGTCACCGGCGGCGTGCTCCGGGTGCGGGACAT
>DVHE01000041.1 GCA_018712245.1 Candidatus Avoscillospira avicola
TCCGGGGACATGCGCATCGGAAATCGCACTTTACACCCCAAAAGGTTCGACAGCTTTTCGAAGAAAACCGAGAACCTTTTGGGGTGCAGTCCCCTTTGTCAAAAAAGCGTAGCTTTTTTGACAGTCTGAGGAGATGCGGCGCTTACGCCGCATCTCCTCAGAGCTGTATGCGGATCAATAGTTCTCGGCTTTGACCTCGAAGTAAGCCTGGGGATGGGCGCAGACGGGGCAGACCACGGGGGCCTCCTTGCCCACGACGATGTGGCCGCAGTTGCGGCACTTCCAGATGGCGTCGCCTTCCTTGGAGAAGACCAGCTTGTCCTTGACGTTGGCCAGGAGCTTCAGGTAACGAGCCTCATGCTCTTTCTCAATGGCGGCCACGCCTTCAAACAGCGCCGCGATGGTGTCGAAGCCCTCTTCCCGGGCCTCCTTGGCGAAGGTGGCGTACATATCGGTCCACTCATAATGCTCACCGGCAGCGGCATCCACCAGATTTTCCATGGTGTCCGGCACAGCGCCGCCCTTCAAGAGCTTGAACCAGAGCTTGGCGTGTTCTTTTTCGTTGTCGGCGGTCTCCTGGAAGAGGGCCGCAATCTGCTCATAGCCGTCCTTTTTGGCGCGGGAGGCGTAGTAGGTGTACTTGTTCCGGGCTTCAGATTCCCCGGAGAACGCCGCCATCAGATTTTTTTCGGTCTTGCTGCCTTTGAGTTCCATTGAAAATTGCCCCTTTCAATTTTAGTAATAATTCTTGTTTTCATTATAGCATAAATCTTTCGTTTGTCAACCAGGTTTTTAGTTTGCCCGAGAATCCAGAATTGAATAAGAAACCCGGGGAAATTTCGGAGCTTCCTGTGAAGTATTCATAAACTTTCGAAAATTGCTGCATATTCATGCAATGACGCCTTGACTTTTCCGGGGGAGAGTGGTACCTTATAGCCATCGAATTTTAGCAAAGAAAAGAGGATATTCCATGAAAAAGATTCTGGCTATTCTGCTGGCCCTGGTGCTGGTGCTGAGCTTTGCGGCTTGTGCTTCCACCGCTGAGACCACCAATGAGGACAGCAACGCACAGACGAACGAGACTGCCGACACCACCGAGACCGGCGATACCGACGCTTCTGCTGAGGATACTGACGCTGCTGCTGAGGATGCCGGCGCCGCCACGGAGGAGACCACCGACGCTGCTTTCACCACCGTGGAAGAGGGTAAACTCCATATGTCCACCAACGCCGCCTTCCCTCCCTATGAGATGGTCGCCGACGGCGAGGGCTTTGAGGGCACCGGCTATGAGGGCATCGACGTGGAGATCGCCTATGCCATCGCCCAGAAGCTGGGCCTGGAGCTGGTGGTGGATGACATGGACTTCACCGCCGCCCTGGAGGCTGCCCAGTCCGGTAAGTGCGACATGGTCATGGCCGGTGTCACCGTCAACGAGGACCGTCTGGCTGTGATGGACTTCTCCGACTCCTACGCCACCGGCGTGCAGGTGGTCATCGTCACCGAGGATTCCCCCATCGCTACCCTGGATGACATCGAGGGCAAGCTGATTGGCACCCAGAAGGGTACCACCGGCTTTACCTATGCTTCCTATCCTCCTGAGGAGGGTGGCTACGGCGAGGACGCTGTCATCGGCTTTGACAACGGCCTGTCTGCCGTCCAGGCCCTGAAGAACGGCCAGGTGGACTGCGTCATCATCGACAATGCCCCCGCCCAGAGCTTTGTGGCGGAGAATCCCGGCCTGAAGATTTTGGACACCGAGTGGGTCACGGAGGACTATGCCATTGGCGTGGCCAAGGGCAACACCGCCCTGCTGGATGCCATCAACGGCGCTCTGGCGGAGCTGATCGCTGACGGCACCGTGCAGTCCATCATCGACACTTACATCACCGCGGAGTAATTCCACACGCTTCGAAAAGGGCGGCCCAATGCCGCCTTTTTCGGCGTATTTTCACTGTAGAGAAAGAATGAAAGGGGATGGCCATGGATCTGGCACAGTACTATATTGCCTGGAAAGAGCTGATGAAAGCAGGCGAAGCGCTGCCCTTCTGGCAGGAGGCCTTTGTCAAGTTCTATCAGGCGTTTATTGACGGAAACCGCTGGCAGCAATACCTGGAGGGCGTGGGCGTCACACTGATGGTCACTGTCATGGCATTGCTGTTGGGCGTCCTGCTGGGTGTTATGGTGGCGATGGTCCGTACGGCCCACGATCAGCAGCGAATCGGGCAGCGCAACGTCCTGCTGGGCATTGTCAATGCCGTCTGCAAGGTCTATGTCACCATCATTCGCGGCACGCCCATGATGGTACAGCTCTTGATCATGGGCTTTGTTGTGTTTAAAACCAGCCGGAACTTCACCTTGGTCGGCACATTGACGCTGGGCATCAACTCCGGCGCCTATGTGGCCGAGATCATCCGCGGCGGCCTCATGTCGTTGGATCCCGGCCAGGCCGAGGCAGGCCGCTCGCTGGGTCTTGGCTATGCCGATACCATACGCTTTATCGTCATCCCCCAGGCCTTCAAGGCCATTTTGCCGGCGCTGGGCAATGAGTTCATCATCCTTTTGAAGGATACCTCCCTCATCAGCGTCATCGGCGGCAAAGAGGTGCTCTACTTCGCCCGCGCCATTGCCGACCGCAACTACGAGCAGATGTTCCCCCTGGTGGGCACGGCCTGCATCTATCTGGTGCTGGTGATGATCTTCACCTGGCTCCAGGGCAAACTGGAAAGGAGGCTCAGGCAGAGTGATCGACGTTAAGGGACTTTGCAAATCCTTCGGGGACAACCTGGTGCTGGACAAAATCGACCAGCACATCCATCCCGGCGAAAAGGTGGTCATCATCGGCCCCTCCGGCTCGGGCAAATCCACGTTCCTTCGGTGCCTCAACCTGCTGGAGACTCCCACGGCCGGCACCATCACCTTTGAAGGCACCGAGATCACCAACCCCAAGGTGGACATCAACGCCATCCGGCGGCAGATGGGCATGGTGTTCCAGCACTTCAACCTCTTCCCCAACATGACCATCCGCAAGAACATCACCCTGGCGCCGGTGCGCACCAAGCGCATGACCCAGGCTGAGGCCGACGAAGAGGCCATGCGCCTTTTAAAGCGGGTGGGTCTGGCCGACCGCGCCGAGTCCTACCCGGCGCAGCTCTCCGGCGGC
>DVHE01000042.1 GCA_018712245.1 Candidatus Avoscillospira avicola
GGAGATCACCAGGGAAGAGTATTTTGAATGGAAACTCAACTGGCCCCATACCTGCGACGATGGCCTGGAAAGCGAATATTATATCCCTTGGCGGAAAAATAAATAAGACAAGCAAAAAAACCGCCCTGCTGAATTTGTCGTTCAGCAGGGCGGTTTTGCTTGTCCTTTTGGGATTTTTCTCTTGAGAATACCGGGCGGACACAAATAGTATCAATCCAGTATCAAGAGCAGTATGGACGGGCAAAAAAGCCTGTATTCATGCGGGTTTTCGCCGTTTCGAGCGTCATTCCCACTCGATGGTGCCGCAGGGCTTGGGCGTGAGGTCGTAGCAGACGCGGTTGACGCCGGGGACCTCGCTGGTGATCCGGGCGGTGATGTGCTGCAGCAGCGAGAAGGGGATGTCCTCCACGGTGGCGGTCATGGCGTCCACGGTATTGACGGCGCGGATGATGACCGGCCAGTCAAAGGAGCGCTTGTCATCCCGGACGCCGACGCTCTTGAAGTCCGGCACGATGGTGAAGTACTGCCACACCTTGCCCTCCAGGCCGTTCTTGGCGAACTCCTCCCGGAGAATGGCGTCCGACTCCCGGACGGCCTCCAGCCGATCCCGGGTGATGGCGCCCAGGCAGCGCACGCCCAGACCGGGGCCGGGGAAGGGCTGACGATAGACCATGTTGTCCGGCAGGCCCAGGGCCTTGCCGACCACACGCACCTCGTCCTTGAAGAGGAGGCGCACCGGCTCGACCAGCTCAAACTGCAGGTCCTCCGGCAGGCCGCCCACGTTGTGGTGGGCCTTCACGCCGCCGCTCTCGAGGATGTCGGGGTAAATGGTGCCCTGGGCCAGGAACTCGATGCCCTCCAGCTTGCGGGCCTCCTCCTCGAACACCCGGATGAACTCCGCGCCGATGATCTTGCGCTTTTGCTCCGGCTCGGCCACGCCGGCCAGCTTGTCCAGGAACCGGTCCACCGCGTCCACATAGATGAGGTTGGCGTCCATCTCATCCCGGAACACCTTGACGACCTGCTCCGGTTCGCCCTTGCGCAGCAGGCCGTGGTTCACGTGGACGCACACCAGCTGCTTGCCGATGGCCTTGATGAGCAGCGCGGCCACCACCGAGGAGTCCACGCCGCCGCTTAGGGCCAGCAACACCTTCTTATCCCCCACCTGGGCACGGACATCGGCCACCTGCTCGGCGATGAACTGCTCCGCCAGGGCCTGGGTAGTGATCCGTTCCATGTTCTCGGGGCGCTTGTTGTTCAGCATCTTTATTCCTCCTGAAAACTGAATCTCTGAAGCCGCTTCCCGCGCCGGGCGGGAAGCCCTGTCTCACGCAACTTATTATATCATGCCCTCCGCCATGATACAACGGCCTCCGACAGTCTTTTCCGGCTGTGGCTACGGGAATTTTTCTCTTTCCCAACCGGGCAGCACGGCGTATAATGGAGACAACCCATCTGGAAGGAGGCTGACCATGCCGCTTCAAATTATTCGCAGCGACATCACCACCTTGGAAGTGGATGCCATCGTCAACGCCGCCAATCCCACACTTCTGGGCGGCGGCGGTGTGGACGGCTGCATCCACCGGGCCGCCGGGCCCAAGCTGCTGGAAGAATGCCGCCGCCTGGGCGGCTGCGAGACCGGCCAGGCCAAAATCACCAAAGGCTACCAACTCCCCAGCAAATATGTCATCCACACCGTCGGCCCCATCTGGCGTGGCGGCGGCAGCGGTGAGCGGGAGCTGCTGACCTCCTGCTACCGCGCCAGCCTGCAGCTGGCGGAGGCGCACCACTGCAAGACTGTGGCCTTTCCGCTGATCTCCGCCGGCGTCTACGGCTATCCCAAGGATCAGGCGCTGCAGATCGCCCTGACCACCATCGACGACTTCCTCCGGGACCACGAGCTGACGGTCTACCTGGTGATCTTTGACCGCCGCTCCTTCCTCCTCAGCGAGCAGCTCCTCTCCCCCGTCGCCGCCTACATCGACGCCCGCACCAATACGGCAGCCACTCCTGTGCCGCGGGCCGCGGTTTGCCAGGGTCTCCAAGACAGGCTTGGCAGGCTGGATGAGAGCTTTTCGGAAATGCTGCTGCGGAAGATCGACGAATCCGGCATGACGGACGCCCAGTACTGCAAAAAGGCCAACGTGGATCGCACGCTCTTTTCCAAAATCCGCAGCGACAGGCTCTACCGCCCCAGCAAGCCCACGGCCATCGCCTTTGCCATCGCCCTGGAACTGAGTCTGGAGGAGACCCGCGACCTACTGCGCAAGGCGGGCTTTTCCCTCTCCCACGCCAGCAAGTTCGATGTCATCATCGAATACTTCATCGAAACCCGCAACTACAACATTCTGGAGATCAACGAGGTCCTCTTCGCTTTTGACCAGAGCCTCCTGGGCGCCTGATGTCCCAAGCTCTCCGCACCACGGCAAAAGCCCCGCACCGTCTATGCGGTGCGGGGCTTTTGGACCAAATATCACGCAGATGGATTACCGGGCCAGAGCGGCGGTATCCTTGGCGATCATCAGCTCTTCGTTGGTGGGGATGACGAACAGCTTGACCTTGGAGTCGGCAGCCTGAACCTCGGCCTCGACGCCGCGGGTCTTGTTCTTCTCCAGGTCCATCTTGACGCCCATGTACTCCAGGCCCTCGACCAGCTTGGCCCGCAGATCCATGGAGTTCTCGCCCACGCCGGCGGTGAAGACGATGGCATCCACACCGCCCATGGCGGCGGCATAGGCGCCGATGTCCTTCTTGACCTCGTAGATGAACTTGTCCAGAGCCAGCTGGGCGCGCTCGTTGCCCTGCGCGGCGGCCTCGTCCAGGTCACGGAAGTCGGAGGAGACGCCGGAGATGCCCAACACGCCGGACTTCTTGTTGAGGATGTTCAGCATGGTCTTGATGTCATAGCCGTACCGGCCCATCAGGTACTCCAGGATGGTGGCGTCGATGTCGCCGCAGCGGGTGCCCATGGGGACGCCGGCCAGAGGGCCAAGGCCCATGGTGGTGTCGACCACCTTGCCGTCCTTGCAGGCGGACAGGCTGGAGCCGTTGCCCAGGTGGCAGCAGATGATCTTGGTGCCCTCGGGGTTGCTGGCGCGGCCCATCAGCTCCAGCGCGCGGGCGGAGACGTAGCGGTGAGACGTGCCGTGGAAGCCGTAGCGGCGGACGTCGTCCTTCTCGTAGTATTCATAGGGGATGGCATAGATGTAGGCCTTGGGGGGCATGGTCATATGGAAGGCGGTATCAAAGACGGCGACCTGGGGCTTGTTGGGCATGACAGCCTGACAGGCGCGGATGCCCATCAGGTTGGCAGGGTTGTGGAGGGGGCCCAGGGGGATGCACTTCTCAATGGCTGCGATACAGGCGTCGTCAATGAGGCAGCTCTCGGTGAACGCCATGCCGCCGTGGAGGACGCGATGGCCCACCGCGTCGATCTCGTCGGTGGACCGGATCACGCCGTTGGCCGGATCCACCAGGATATCCAGCACAGACTGGATGGCCTCGGAGTGGGTGGGCATAGCGATATCCGCCACCACGTTCTCCCGGCCGGGCACCTTGTGGGTCAGGCGGCCGTCGATGCCGATGCGCTCGCACAGGCCCTTGGCGGACACGGCGCCGGTATCGGGGTCCATCAGCTGATACTTCAGCGAGGAGCTGCCTGCGTTGATAACCAATACGTTCATGTTTTCCATCTCCTGTAATTCTTTGTTTCCAAAACGGAAATTTTGTGATACCATATCTTTTGATATTTTACTATAGATTCCCTCGGCAGACAAGGGGGAATTGGAGTTTTTTTGAGATTGGGTGTGATTTCATGGCGGTTGTGGGGATCATCTGTGAATACAATCCCTTCCACCTGGGCCATCTGCGGCAGCTGCGGCTGGTGCGGGCGGCGCTGGGGCCGGAGACGGCGGTGGTGTGCGCCATGAGCGGCAACTACGTCCAGCGGGGGATGCCCGCCGCCTGGGACAAGTATGCCCGGGCCGAAGCCGCAGTGGCGGCCGGGGCCGATCTGGTGCTGGAGCTGCCGCTGACCGGCGTTCTCTCCTCTGCCGAAGGATTTGCCCGGGCCGGTGTGGCCCTGCTGAGCAGTCTGGGCGTGGTGGACGTTCTCTCCTTCGGCGCCGAGTGCGGCGACGGCGCGGCGCTGGAGGCCCTGGCGGATCGGATGGAGGGGCCCGCCTTTTCAGAAGCCCTCCGAGCTGGGCTGGATCAGGGTCTCCCCTACGCAGCCGCACGGCAGCAGGCCGCGGGCGATACGGAAGGCCTCCTCTCCCAGCCCAACAACATCCTCGCCCTGGAATACCTCCGGGCGCTGCGGCACCTCCAAAGCCCCCTCCGCCCCTTGGTCATTGCCCGCAACGGAGACTACCACGCGCTGACGCCGGACGCAGAGGCCCCCTCAGCCTCCGCGCTCCGGGCCATGCTGCCGGGAGACGGATGGCAGTCCTACGTGCCGCCGGCGGCGGCAAAGATTCTGGCCGCCGCGCCCCAATATGACTTCGCCCACGGGGAACGGGCCGTGCTGGCCCGGCTGCGGGCCATAGAGCGCCAGGATTGGGAAGCCTGCGCCCACGGTTCCGAGGGGCTCTGGAGCAAAGCGTGGCGGGCCGCCGGTACAGCGCCGGACTGCGATGCCTTCCTCCAGGCCGTCAAGTCCAAGCGCTATCCCCTCTCCCGGGTGCGCCGCCTCCTGCTGTGCGCATATCTGGGCGTCACCCAGGCGGACCTCCAGCGCCCTGTCCCCTACGGGCGGATTTTGGCCGTGGGTCCGGCGGGCCGCGGCCTGCTGCGCCAAGCCCGGGACACAGGCGCCCTTCCCCTGGTCAACCCCGGCGCCAGAGCACCGGAGCCGGAGTACGAACGGCTGGAGCAGCGGACGGGTGACCTGTTCACGCTCTTCGCCCAGCCCGGCGCTTCGACCCCCTGCGGGATGGATCGCACCCAGCGCTTAATCATCGAAAAATCTTGAAAAAAGTACTTGCATTTTCCAAGAAGGTGTGATATTATACTTAGGCGCGATGCGTGATATGCGCCGGTAGCTCAGTTGGATAGAGTGACTGGCTACGAACCAGTAGGTCGGGGGTTCGAGTCCCTTCCGGCGTACCAAACTCGGTAAGTTCTTCGGAACTTACCGAGTTTGTTTTTTTATGCCGCCGGGGAGGCTTGGACGGTAGGTTTGGTCATGAATGGGCGTCCCTCCTCTAAAAGTACCGTAGGGGCGGCTATCAGCCGCCCGCCTGGCCTGTGCCGCCAGAGTGCCTTCTTCGAACAGACCCGCCTCCGGCGGGTTCGGGCCGATGTGGGCATCGGCCCCTACGTCCCACCAGGCAACCGTCTTGCTCGTAGGGGCGCGCATCGCGCGTCCGAATGGCTTCATCGCCAGAGCACTTGCGGCAAACGCAACAAGCCGCGACCCCTCCGTCATGGCTTCGCCATGACCCCGGGTTGCCGCTAAGCCTTCCCGGCCCGCGTTGCGGTCCGCCAAGGCAAGCGGCTGCCCAACTGCTGCGGTCACTTTTTCTGCCACAGGCAGCGCTCCCTTGCAGTCCTCCCCTAAAGCCCTGCGGGCGTTCGGGGAGGCTTTGGCCGGTACGTTCGACGCAGGCCCTCAGGCACCGTCGCCAAGCGGACGCGCGATGCGCGCCTCTATGGTGTATCGCGCGGCGCAGTGTGTACCGGCGGACTCTGACGCCCCGTCATTCTCAATGCTCTGAAATACATTTTTAAAAATAATACCTTGACAGATGAGGTATTTCGTGCTAGTATGAGTTTCGAAAGGGGGCCAGAATATGTCCATTGGCGCAGATCTGATCCGAGGGCACACCGACGCCATCATTCTCTCGCTCCTGCGGGAAAAAGACAGCTATGGCTATGAAATCAACAAAACCATCTCCCTGGTATCCGGGGGACGGTACGAACTGAAGGAGGCCACGCTCTACACGGCCTTCAAGCGGCTGGAGGACAGCGGACTCATCACCTCCTACTGGGGTGACCAGGGGGCCGGCGCCCGCCGCAAATACTATGCCATCACAGCCCTGGGTGCGGAGACCTACTGCCGTCTGCGTGCGGAGTGGGACGAAGCCCGGGAAATCATCGACCAATTGCTTGAGAAGGGAGACATCAACCATGCGTGAGCAACTCAGAGCGTATGTGCAGCATCTTTTTGACCGGGCGGCGGACACGCCCCGGAATCGGGAGCTGTTGGAGGAAATTTTGCAGAACACCCTGGACCGCTATGACGACCTGGTGGCCCAGGGCACTTCAGAGGCCGACGCCTACCAGCAGGCGGTATCGCAGATCGGCGAGGTGGAAAAGCTCTGGGAGCCTGGCCTCCCCGGACGGCCCAAGGCAGAAAAGCAGCGCCATGGCTGGGCGCGGTTTGCCGAGGACGTGACCGCGTTGGCCATGGGCGCCGTAGACCAGGCGCGGCGCGCCGGATTGCCCGTCGGCAAGAGTACAGTTCGCTACAGTCAGTCGGAGCGCTACACCGTCGGCGGCAGCGCGGTACCGGCGGATGGCATTGAACAGGTCAAAGTCTCCTGGATTCAGGGCCTGGTAACAGTGGTGGCAGGCCAGGGCGATGCCATCCTGGTGGAAGAGGAAGGCCCCGCGGACTATCCCCTCTGCTGGTGCGTGCAAGGTGACACGCTGGACGTGCAGTTTGTCCAAGCCGGCGTCTATCTCCATCTGCCCGACAAGCACCTGACGCTCACACTGCCCCGGCAGCTGGCCAAATTGAAAGTTGAGACTGTTTCTGCCGATACGGAACTGGATCATGCGCCGGCCCAGACGCTGAAACTGGAGACCGTCTCCGGCAATGGCAAGATCGACGGGCAGCACAACACCTTCTCGTGGCAGAGCATCTCCGGCGACCTGGAATTTCGCGGGACTGCCGCCACGGTGAAGTCCGAGGCCGTCTCCGGCGACATTGAATTGCAGCTCTCCGAAACACCTGACACCTTGCAGGCAGAGAGCGTCTCCGGCGATGTTGAGGTCCGGCTGCCGCGCAATCGGAGCTTCGACCTCCGTTACGATACGGTATCCGGCGAATACACCTGTGCCCTGCCTGCCGTCAAGGAAGGTAAACGCCACTGGCGCTACGAGGCCGGCGGCGAACCGGCAAAGCTGAAGCTGGAGACCGTCTCCGGCGACCTCTCCGTGCAAACTGCCGACTGAAGCCAAACACGGCTGCCAAAGACCGCAGCTTCCCTCTCCCCTGCCCCGCCGCAACGGCGGGGCTTTTTTGCGGCAGCCTGCAACCGCCGCGGCGTTTTGTCGTCCTGATGCGTATAGAAAACCGACGCACCCAGCGGGAAAGGACAAACCATGAAACTCTACGGAAATCGCGGCGGCGCCTATGCGCCGTCCCCCCGGGACCGGCGGCCCCGCAAGCGCAGGCTCAGCGGCGTACAGCGCGGCTCCCTCCTGCTGCTGGCCAGCCTGTCCATCCTGGTCGGCACCGTGGCGGCCATCTACCGAGACTTCGTCAAGCCTGTGCAGCTGAAAACGCCCCAACTGCCGCCGTCCGCGGACGTCGGCGAGAAGTCCGATACCTCCAGCTTTACACCGCCCACCACCATAGAGATCGAGACGGAGATCGACGCGTCCACCGGCCAGGAGGTGGAGGTGGAAGTGGAGGTCCCGGCCAGCCACAAAGAAGGCTTTTACAACATTCTGATCTGCGGCACCGACGACAGCGGCAGCTGCACCGACACCATCATGATTGCCAGGCTGGATGTCAACGACCACTCTCTGGCGCTTTTGAGCGTTCCCCGTGACACGCTGATCTACGGCAACTACACCATTCCCAAGATCAACTCCGTCTACGGCGCCGCCGGGGGCGGAGCGGAAGGCGTGGAGGCCCTGGCGGCCAAGCTGGCCGAAACCCTGGGCTTTCAAGTAGACGGCTACGTGCTGGTGAAGCTAGAGGCATTCATAGAACTGGTGGACCTGGTGGACGGCGTGGAGTTTGATGTGCCGGAGCGGCTCTACTACGCAGACCCCACCCAGGACCTCTACATTGACTTACAGCCCGGGCCTCAGACGCTGAACGGAATCCAAGCCATGGGGCTGGTACGCTACCGGGGCTACGATATGGCGGATATCGCCCGCACCGGCGTCCAGCAGGACTTTGTCCGCACCCTGGCGAAGAAGTACCTCTCCTTGACCACCCTCGCCAAGGTCGGAGAGCTGGCCAGGCTGCTCCAGGAAAACGTGGTGACGGACCTCACCCTGGGCAACATGGTCTACTTCGGCCAGGAACTTTTAAAGTGCGACTTTGACCAGATGTTCACCCACACCCTGGAGGGCGAGGGACAGGCCTATGTCAACGGCCAGGACTGCTACGCCCTCTATCCTGAGGCGATGCTGGAAGTGGTCAATGCATACTTCAATCCCTACGACGCTGAGATCACGCTGGACAACGTCACAGTCCGCACCAAAAGTTCACTGGGTTAATCCCATTTTTCGGTAAAGGCGCGACCCTATGCAGCTGTATGACAGTTCTTCGAGCATACGCTTCTCGCCACAACTGTCATCTGCACCGACGTGTTATCGACCTCTTGTGATTGGCAGCCGGCCATGTTATGATAGTGACGCAATACATATCATGCGACCTTCCGATTTTAAGGGAAGGTCGGAAAGCGTCGCAACTGACTTACAACTTCTTATTACAAGCACAACCAAAATTGCAGTTATTGAATGGAGGTAAGTCCAGGATGATCCAAAAGATTTCTGACTGGACGTCATGGAGAGAGCTACACTTCCCCTGCGCTGGCTGCCGCCAGCTACCCCTTTGTAGACTTGCCGCCCGGAAACACCTTGCGCTGCAAGCTGTTCCCAGCCGACAAGCTTCATAAGATACGCTATCTTTTAGATAGGCAATGTAGTATAATAAAGTCAACAACAATCAAAATTTATGGAGGAAAATATGAAAAAGAAATACAGCACGTTGCCTGAATCAATGAAAAAGATGGAGATGTATGGATTTAATTGGATGGAGTTCGTTATCTCTGTACCCTCTCCACTCTACATAATGACTTCATATAAAAGCAATGGACAGCCTAACGCTTGTATGCAGTCATGGACAACATTTACGGGGGGAAAAAGTGGCTACTTTGCAATTGTTTCCGCTGTCAGCAAATATGGACATTTATATCAAACAATTCATGAAATAGGTGAAGCTGTCATCAATTTCATGTCTGCCGATTTGTATGATAAGTGTATGTCAACCTGTAAAAATAACAATTTTGAAATAGATGAAATTAAAGCCGCCGGTTTGACTTCGGTTAAAGCAGAAATGGTGAATGCTCCTCTGATTGATGAATGCTTTATGAATCTGGAATGTCGCTTCAAATGGGAGAAAGAAATTGTCGAGGGTGACGACTATGTTTTGGTGTGTCTCGAAATCGTTAGAGTACATATTGATGAAAGACATATGGATGAGAACGATCTTGGAAGGACGGGAGAAACGGGAATTCTTTACAATATTCATCATCCTATCAATCCTGAGAATTTCAATGGGACAGCCCATGATTATGTCGGTACTGTAAAAAAGATACGGGATTATAACGAGTATTGAGAGATGTGTTTTTGTGATATATAATGTCTACTGAACAATTTCCAGTTTTCTTTGCGGCATCCAAACAGCCAGCAACGCCGCAAAAACTTGCAAAAGGACGCACTGAATCTTGCGGAGATTCAGCACGAGGACTGACATGGCAATCACATGGGCGGCGGTTTCCTGCAGCTTAGCAGCAACCAGACCCATACCGCATTTCCGTTTCGCCAGGCTAAACCTGCGCTCTACTTCCACTCGTTCACATTCATCCAGGTAATCCTGCGCCTTGTCCCGAATCTCATCCTTTCTCGGTCTGCCCAGGGCCGGACCGGATAACCGGATCCCGCGTTCCTTGCAGTAGCTGAGATTTTCGCGGTTCCGGTAAATCTTGTCCGCCAAAATTCGGCTGGGATAGTGTCCTTCGCGTTCACGGAACCGTTCTACCATTGTCCGCAGATTTCCCGCTTCATTGTAGGCTTTGAATGAGCAACACTCCAGGCGGGTCCAGCCGTCTACCACGCTAATGTCCAGTTTGGCCCCAAACTCCACTGGTTTTCCGGCTTTTCCCCGGACAATCGGGCGGACAAAGGGCTGGCTGACACTGACAATACGATCCGGAACACTGTGTGTTCGGTTGTCATACATGTACTTCTGCTGCTGGTAGATGCTTCGCAGCGTATTCAGCCGCTCCATTTGCCGGTCAGTCAGGGACTTCCCAAGAAGGAGCTTGCCGTCAATCGCTTCCAGATCCCGCTTGAGATAACTCAGCTGCCTCCCAATGGCTTTGCGGGTCATTTTTGCGGTGTGTTTGCGGCATCTGACATATTTCAGATAATCTTTCCGGGCGCGCTTGCGGTAGGTGCGGGGCTTCTTGCCATCGGCAGGATCATGAAGAATGTCCAGGAGCTTTTCTGCGTTCTCTCTGGCTTCGTTGAGCAGGGAAACATCCTGGGGATACCGAATATTGGAGGGCGCACAGGTGGCATCCACAATCATGGTGCCGCCGTTACCACCCTGGCCAGGATCATGATCAGAGTCATCGTGATCTTCTGCTTTGGCCTCTTTTGCCTGACGCGCTTTTGCGTCCCGCACGATCATTTCGTTGATCTCGCCCAACACCTCCGGCGTCAGCCGCTTCCGAAAATATACCATCAAAGACGGATCAAAAGGCAGCTTTTCATCCTCATAGCCGGGATATCCACAGAAGTACTGCAAATAGGGGTTCTCCTGAATCTGCAGGGCCGTTTCTTCGTCCGAGTAACCATATTCCGACTGGATGATGCAGGCGCCCAGCGCAAGGCGCAGAGGTTAGGCTACATTCCCCTTGCGGTTGGTAAACAGGGCGGCATAGCGGTGCTCAATTTCCAACCAGGGAATTGTCTGTGCCTTCTTGACCCAGCGATTGTCTTCCTTCAAATTCATGCCCACAGGCTGCTTAAAGTCTGAAAGGCTGATCTGCCCGTTGCTGTATCGATACATAGCGTCCCCCAAGTGCAAGGCTTTTGCCCGATTTTTGTCATTTTTCTTGCACTCATTATACCATAAATGGCCCGCTATGTCTTGCGCCGCAAGGCTTTTTCGATTGTTCAGTAGACATTATATAGGCGATACAATTCCTGTTTATCGAGCCATCCATCATCGGGCCAACCTGACCCGAACTTTCAAAACTGAATACCAGCCGCCCACCGACGGCACCACCGAGCAGGAAATCTTGAAAACAGGTTCCCTGCTCTTTTTATGCCCGGACGCCGGCCAGGCGCTCCCCACAAAGGCCCCTGTGGCAGAGCCGAACACGCCACACCGCAGGGGGCAAAAAATCCCGTTGCAGAGCAAAAACTCTGCAACGGGATTTCATTTACTAAAAGGCTAATTCAGCCAGGGATTAGTCACCCAGGATGTCGATGACGACGCCGGAACCGACGGTACGGCCGCCCTCGCGGATAGCGAAGCGGAGGCCCTTCTCGATGGCGATGGGAGTGATCAGCTCGACGTTCATGTCGATGTTGTCACCGGGCATGCACATCTCGACGCCCTCGGGCAGGGAGATGATACCGGTCACGTCAGTGGTACGGAAGTAGAACTGGGGCCGATAGTTGTTGAAGAAGGGAGTATGACGGCCGCCTTCTTCCTTGGACAGGACGTAAACCTGGCCCTTGAACTTGGTGTGGGGATGGATGGAACCGGGCTTAGCCAGAACCTGGCCGCGCTCGATAGACTTCTTGTCCACGCCGCGGAGCAGAGCGCCGATGTTGTCGCCGGCCTCAGCGTAATCCAGCAGCTTGTGGAACATCTCGATGTCGGTGACAACGGTCTGCTTCTTCTCTTCGGCCAGGCCGACGATTTCGACAGGCTCGTTCTTCTTGATGACGCCGCGCTCCACACGACCGGTAGCAACAGTGCCGCGGCCGGAGATGGTGAAGACGTCCTCAACAGGCATCAGGAAGGGCTGATCGGCCTTGCGGTCGGGAGTGGGGATATACTCGTCGACGGCATCCATCAGTTCCTTAATGGACTTGTAGGCGGGATCGTTGGGGTCCTTGGACTCGCAGCTCAGAGCCTCGAGAGCGGAACCCTTGATGATCGGGATCTCGTCGCCGGGGAACT
This sequence comes from Candidatus Avoscillospira avicola, assembly GCA_018712245.1. Taxonomy (GTDB): domain Bacteria; phylum Bacillota; class Clostridia; order Oscillospirales; family Oscillospiraceae; genus Avoscillospira; species Avoscillospira avicola. The sequence continues at coordinate 12,167 of DVHE01000042.1, forward strand.
CGTAGTAGGACAGAGTCTCGCGGACTTCCATCTCAACCAGCTCCAGCAGCTCCTCGTCGTCGACCTGATCGCACTTGTTCAGGTACACAACGATGGCAGGCACGCCGACCTGACGGGCCAGCAGCAGATGCTCCTTGGTCTGAGCCATGGGGCCATCGGAAGCAGCGATAACCAGGATAGCACCGTCCATCTGAGCAGCGCCGGTAATCATGTTCTTGATGTAGTCGGCGT
>DVHE01000043.1 GCA_018712245.1 Candidatus Avoscillospira avicola
GCCGTAAATCTTCGTCAGCTTTTTGGTTTCAATCACAAAGTCACTCATAAAGATGCCTCTCTTTCTTATTCTGCTTCATTTTTCCAAATGACATAGTTGTAAAGGCTGCCATCCGGGGAATAGTTGATGAATACTTTGAAATCGCCCTTTTCACAGGGAATGACAAATTCAACACGGATTTGGTCAGAGTGTTCCGGCACATAGCAGGACACATCCGGGGAAGCGTCCTCCGGCAGCCCGTCCAGTTTATCGGCTTCTTCTTCCCATGTTTCCTGTATCGCCTCCGCAGAAGTATTGTCCTGTACCCCCTGCGGCAGCGCATTGAAGAAAGTTTCAAAATCTCCATCCATCATCTGGTTAAAGTATTCAGTTGCTTCCTCTGTAATGGCCTGCTGGTCGGGGGCCTCGCTGGAAGATGGGGCGGCCTGCTGACAGGCGCAAAGCGAAAAAGCGAACAGAACACAGAGGAATACACTAATCAATCGTTTCATAGGTCTTTCCTTTCAATAAGATTGCTTTTTTAGAGCCACAACGGATGCGGCGGCAAATGCGGCACCGATCAGGAGCAGCGAACCGGCACAAACAAGTGGCGAAGTATTAGGCAAAACGCCTTGCATCAGGCTTTCTACCATAGCTGCGGCTGCTTCGGAAATATGGGGATAAATCCCCATCACGCTTGCCAGTGGGTGTATTCCCGTAAGGTAGGCTGGGGCAATAACTACGGGAACCAGATAAAGCAGCGTTGCGCCAATCGGCAGGATATATCCTTTTGACAGCGTGGCAAGAAATACTATCGGGAGCATGGCTATGGGGATTAGAAGCCCGCCCGTTAGATACAAAAGGCCAGCATCCATCAGCGTTTTGGCGTTCAAGTCGGGAAAGCCCCCGGCGATCACCCCGCCGACAACGCACAAAAGAAAGGTAATCAGGCACAGTCCCACAGACATCAGGATCACCACAGCGACTTTTGAAAAGTATAGCTGCGCTTTTGTGATCGGGATGATAAGCAGTTCTTTCAGCGTGTCGTTCTTGTGTTCGTCAAAAAACAAAGTTGTGGCGAACATTCCCAGCACGATCGGCAGGAACAGGCTGGACAGGTTCTTAAACGCCAGTGTGTAAAGGTCGCCAAAGCTATCCATGTAGGGGCTGCTCCTTGCAATGCTGCAAGCCCGCTCAATCGCAAATGCTCCAAACAGCAGCGTCAGCGCCAGAATATCAGGACGCATTGAAACGCAAGGCGGAGGTGGAGAATCAGAAAACCACCCGGTCTTTTCTCCCGCCCAGCAATCAAAGCATCTCGGAGTTTCTGCTGGACTTCGTCTCCCTTTACGGCGAAAAGCGGTGGGGCGTTTCCATGTACGACAGCCAAAACTCCCTGATCGCCAACTACATCAACCCCATCATCGGGGATATGAAAGTGCAGGACATCACGCCCCGTGTGGTGGACAAGTACATCCAGACCTTGCAGAAAACCCCTGCGGTGAACACCAAGAACCACCATGCCAAAACGGAGTTCGTGACCAATGCCACCATTGACAAGATCATCAAACTCCTCCGCTGCGCCTTCAAGCAGGCGGTCCGGTGGGAGCTGGTCCCCAAGAACCCCTTCGACAATGTGATCCTGCCGAAAGTGGAACATAAAAAGCGGGACATCTGGACCGCCGATATGATCCGCACCGCCCTGGATCAGTGTACGGACGGGAAACTCTATGTGGCGATGAATCTGGCCTTTGCCTGTTCCATGCGCATGGGCGAGATTATGGGGCTGACCTGGAGCAATGTCCACATCTCCGACGAGGACATCGCCGCTGACAATGCCTATGTCTACATCGACAAGGAGCTGGCGCGGGCCTCCAAGCGGGCCATTGAAATGCTGGGGCACAGGGATGTCTACTATGTGTTCCCGCCCTTGTTTGCCAACACCAGCACTCGGATCATCTTGAAGAAGCCCAAGACCGATTCCAGCATCCGCAAGGTGTGGCTGCCAAAGACTCTGGCCTACATTCTGCTGGAATGGAAAAAGTCCCAGGACGAGCTGAAAGAGATGCTCCGGGACGAGTATCAGGACTACGACCTGGTGGTGGCGCTGCCCAACGGGCGGCCCTGTGAGGACCGGGTGCTCCTGAAGGAGTTTGAAAAGCTGCGGGAGAAGGCGGGGCTGCCCAAAGTGGTCTTTCACTCTCTCCGTCATTCCAGCACCACCTATAAGTTAAAGCTGAACCACGGCGACCTGAAGGCCACCCAGGGCGATACCGGACACGCCCAGATCGACATGATCACCAGCGTGTATGCCCACATTCTGGATGAGGACCGAAAGGTGAACGCCCAGAAGTTCGAGGACGCCTTCTACGCCAGCGCCAATCCCGACTTGCGGACGGTGCGCCCTCCGGCAAAAACCAGGGGGCCGAAAGAGCCTGAGAGTGTGTCGCTGGACCTGGAGGCCCTGGTGGAACAGCTCCGCAAGTCGCCGGAACTTGCCAACACACTGGCCGCATTGCTGGCGTCGGGCCCATCCGGAAAATAGTTCGGAAAAATCGTATTAGCAAATCCCCGATTTTCATTAGCAAACCCGGAAAAAATGTTCGAAGCCAATTAGCAGGCATACAGCGGAAAATGTATAAAAACGTTCCGACAGAGCGGCAAGAATGCTCCGAGAGAACGACAACAAAAAACCGCTGTAAACCATCAAAAAGCGGCTTACAGCGGTCATTTTTGGCACCCCCGGCGAGACTCGAACTCACTACATTCCGCTTAGGAGGCGGACCCTCTATCCTGGTGAGGTACGGGGGCATATACAGAAATTATTCAGTTATACAAGGCTCCGGGATTCGAACGGTTCGATTGTTAGGAGGCGGTCGCGTTATCCACTACGCTACCAGGGCTTATACACGATATTCAATTTTTTGTAACCTTTGGCGAATGCTCCTGCTTCCGCTTAGGAGGAGCGTGCTCTATCCAACTGAGCTACGGGGGCATATATAGAAAAATGATGGTATATGGCTTTCGGAGACGGCGGGGAAGAGGGCTGGAAAGCATCCTTATTGTACCCCATGGGGGATTGCCTGTCAACAGGCAGCGCATGCTCTGGCTGGAAAAGACAGAACCAGGGAGCGACTACTTAAAATAGGGAAGCAGGCTATGCTGGATCGGAGAGTGGCTGCGCCTGGCAGGGGGGCTGCGCAGGAAGGGGAGAGCACCGCGCCCGGAGGAGGGATCCTTCCAGGCGGGCGGCTGGGAAAAATGTCACAGACGCACGCAGCAGGGGAGGCACGCCGCGTTTCGCGGGGGCCTCCCCTGAGCGCATGGCTTCCCGGCAGCACAGAGGCCTCGGCGTATTGGCGCCGCATGCAGGAGGCAGCGCTCAGTTGTAGTTTTCCACTACCTCGTTGTAGACAGCCACCGGGTCTGATTCCGCGACGCCGCCGGGCCAGGACAAGTACCAGATTCCGTCTGCCACGTGGATGGACCAGGCGTCCGAGCGGCAGGCCTCCGCCAGGGACAGTTCGTCTCGCAGCTGGGCTGTGAAGTCATAGAGTGCCGCCAGGGCGATGGTTGTGTTGGAGCCCGCCTCTCCGTAGTAGATGGAGCTGTCGTAGACCGGCGCTGCCTCATTGAGGACACGTTTCTTGTCGGCTTCGCTGTGGCCCACATCGGCGTTCCAATAGGCTTGGTTGAGGCGGTAGATCATGGCGTCCTGCCAAGTGAGTTCCGGCTCCTCGTCGTAGTCGCAGAGATTGGGGACGGCATCCGCCAGTGCCAGGAGGTCCGCGTCGGCTTGGGATTTGTCGCCGCAGCCAAACTCCACCGAGTAGAAGTCGCCGTTGACGGTGGAGGACCCCATGAGCTTTTTTCGATAGTACGAATCCCAAATCGGGCTGGGCGTGATGCCGTTGCGGTTCATAAAATCCGTCAGCATGGTGTAGCCGTAGAGATGATGGAGGTATTGGGCTTCCTTGGTGGACGGCTCCCAGCGCATATCCGTGGGGAAGGCGTAGAGGTACATATAATTTTCGTCGCGGCCCAGCTGCCGGGCATTGGGCCCGATGGTCTCGTCGATCCATTCGTCGAAGTCCAGCTGGAGGGCCTCGTAGTCCGCCCGGGTGTAGGCCAGCACGCTCCAGCACCAGCCGTCCAGGTCGGAAATGGCGCGGGTCTCTCCGTTGTAGAAGGTGAAGAGGTTGCGCGGCGCCACGTTGCACATCAAGTCCCAGGCATATTCCTCCGGCACCTCCATCGTGAGGCCCAGCTCCTCCTCCCGCTTCACTACGGCGGTGGATTTGTCGTAGGCGGCGGCTTCCTCCAGCGTTCGAATCACCGGCGCTTCCGCCGGAGCCGCGGCGTCCCCCGCCTCAGCCCAGAGGTAAAGCAGGCCGGCCTCCTCCGCGCCGGCGGCGCCGGGTGCCGCACAGGCCAGCAGCGCGTTCTCGCTGAGGCAGGCGAGGTCGGAGACCGTCCCGGCCTCCCAGCCCAGATCGGATAGAAGCGCCAGGCGGTACAGCGTGGCCGCACCGGCCCGCCAGCCGTAGAGGGCCTCGCTGTCCATGGCCAGCAGATCATAGCCCCACCGCTCCCCGGCAAAGAGCCGGAGGGTGCAGAGGGCCTCGGGGACGGCGCCCACCGGCGTCAGCGTGCCCTGGGAGGGCTCCACCTCCTGGAGCATAGCGAGCTGCTCCCACTGGGTAATCAGCCGAATGGTTCCGGCGGATGTCACCATGGCCGCCGCGATCTCGCCGGCGTACGTCTCCCGCCACAAAAGCTGCCCGTCGTAGTCAAACGCCGCCGCCTGCCCGTCCGGGCAGAGGATCAGCAGCCCATCCTGGGAGCCCACCAACCAGGCGCCCTGGCCGCCCCCTGCCCAGAAGTCCGCCAGGTCGATGCGCTCCCCCGCCGGCAGCTGGAGGACCTGGCCCGCCGGGGTGTTGATTAGAAAATAGACTTCCTCCGCCGCGGAAATGTAGCTGGCGACCATTGCCTCGTCTTCTGGCAGGGTTAGACTGCTGCCGCTTCCCACACCGTAGCGGTCCCGGGACACCCACCGGACGCTGCGTTCGGAAGGGGAGAAGCCCGTCACGGCGGCGCCCTCCGGCGTGGGCTGGAGGGACAGGGCGGCTTCAAACCCAGCCGCCTCCGGCTGGCTTTGGGTGAAGCGCAGGGGGACTTCTTCCACGGTCAGGCCCGAGAGGTCCACCGGCTGGGGGCCGGCGGTGTCCGCCGCCGCGGGCTGCTCCGGCTGAGACGCCGCGGGCAGGGACGGCTGCACATCCTGGGATTGGGCCGGCGCCTGCTGACAGCCCGCCAGGAGAAGCAGCAGAATCAGAAAAAGCCATGCTCGTTTCATAAGACCGCCTCCTCGTTTTCTCTATCTATCCTTGTAGACCGCCTCGGACCGGCGCAGGTTGCATGTTTCTGGGAAGTAGGCTGCTTTTTTGGCACGCCGCCGAGGTTTGCGCCGGCAAAAACGCGGCGATACTTTCCGTGAACGTGATTCAGGAAAGGAGGTGGCGGAATGGAGCGATTCACGCGGGCGCTGGCGCGGCTGGTGCTTCTTTTGGCGCTGGGCCTGCTGGCGGCGCTGCTGGTGGCGGGATCGGCGCTGCTTTTATGGCCGGAGACGGTGCTGACCCTGGCGCTGCGGACGCTGGGGGCCATGGCCTTGACGGCGGCGGCGCTGCTGCTGGGCGGCCTGCTGTGCCGCCGCTGAGGGCGGCAGCGGTTCCCTTTGACATTTTCCCCCCGACGTGGTATACAAGGAGTAGCAAACGGGGAGGGGAGACCATGACCATTTTTCTGGTGGAAGACGACACCACCATCGCCGGTGCTGTGGCGTCGCATCTGCGGGCCTGGGGCTACGACTGCTACGTGGCTGAGGACTTTCGGAATGTGCTGGAGGCGTTTCAGCGTGTCCAGCCGCAGCTGGTGCTGCTGGACCTGATGCTGCCCTTTTACAACGGCTTTCACTGGTGTCAGGAGATTCGCCGTGTCTCTCAGGTGCCGATTCTGTTCCTTTCCTCGGCGTCGGACAATCTCAACATCCTCACGGCCATCCAGATGGGCGGCGACGACTTTCTGGCCAAGCCCTTTGACCTCAACATCCTGGCGGCCAAGGTGCAGGCGCTGCTGCGCCGGGCCTACGACTTTGCCCCGCCGGCGGAGGTTCTCCGCTGCGGCGACCTGCGGCTCAACGTGAACGACGGCACCGTGGAGCGGGGAGAGCAGCGCACGGCGCTGACCCGCAACGAGCTGCGGATTTTGCAGGTGCTGCTGGAAAACCGGGGCAAGATCGTCAGCCGGGACCGGCTGATGGAGCGGTTGTGGGAGAGTGACAGCTTTGTGGATGAGAACACGCTGACCGTCAATGTCAACCGGCTGCGCAAGACGCTCTCCGCCGTGGGGGCGGAGGATCTGATCGTTACCAAAAAGAAAATGGGGTATCTCATACCATGAAGCTGCTTCTTGCCTATCTGCGGCGGCAGCGCCACTGGGCGGCGCTGTATGCCCTGGTCGCTGCGATCTTTGCGGTGGTGTTTTATCTCCACGATGTGCCGCTGGTGGCGCTTTCCTATGCCCTGCTGCTGTGCGGTGTGGTGCTGACCCTGGCGCTGGGGTGCGGCTTTGTTCTGTGGCGACGCCGGCATCTGGCGCTGGCGGACAAGATCCGAGCCGAGATGCTGACGGCGGAACGGCTGCCGGAGGCGCTGGACCTGGTGGAGGAGGACTACCAGACCCTCTACCGGGAGGCGCTCAGGAGCAAGACGCTGGCCCTGGACCGGCGGGATCAGCAGGAGAAGGAGCTGACGGAATACTATACCCTCTGGGTCCATCAGATCAAGACGCCTATCTCCGCCATGCGGCTTTTGCTCCAGGGGGAGGACACCGACCTGAGCCGGGAGCTGGAGGCCCAGCTGTTCCGGATTAACCAGTATGTGGAGATGGTTCTGGCGTACCTCCGCATGGGCAGCGAGAGCCGGGACTATGTGCTGCGGCCCTGTTCCCTGGAGCCGGTGGTGAAGCAGTCGGTGAAGAAATTCGCGCCGCTCTTCATCCGCAGCCGAATCAAGCTGGAGTTGGGAGACCTGCAGATGACAGCCATCACCGATGAAAAGTGGCTGGCCTTCTGCCTGGAGCAGCTCCTGGCCAACGCCATCCAGTATGCGCCCCGGGGCACCGTTACCGTGGAGTACCGGGACGGACGGCTGGTGGTACGGGACACGGGTATCGGCATCGCGCCGGAGGACCTGCCCCGGGTTTTTGAGAAAGGCTACACCGGCCTCAACGGGCGCCGGGAAAAGCGGGCCACCGGCATCGGCCTGTATCTCTGCCACCGCATTCTCACCAACCTGGGCCATACGATCTCCATCGCCTCGGAGATTGGCCGTGGCACGGAGGTGGCAATTTCTTTTCCCCGGCAGCCCGATGCTTGGGAATAATAGAGATTAGGGACTGCAATGGGAAGCACCGCCCGGTCAAGGCTTTTGCCTTGACCGGGCGGTGCTTGGACTGTCAAAACTATGATGAAAGCCGCCGCGACAGAGCAGCGGGGGGTGTGTGCGGGGGGCAAAAAGCCCACCGCACGTTCAATAAGGGTGTATTTGCAACTTTTTAAAGTTGCAAATACTGGGGCAGCGTGTCAAAAAACCTCCGGAAGCGGGAAAGAAGCCTCGCAGAGTTTCGCCGCCGCAGCGGCGAAATAAAATTTAAATTGCGATTTCCGGGGACATGTGCATCGGAAATCGCACTTTACACTTCAAAAGGTTCGACAGCTTTTCGAAGAAAACCGAGAACCTTTTGGAGTGCAGTCCCCTTTGTCAAAAAAGCAACGCTTTTTTGACAGTCTGAAGCACCGCCCGATCAAGGCTTTTGCCTTGATCGGGCGGTGCTTGTTGATGGGGGCAAGATGCCTGGAGGCGGTGGGCGTCAGCTGCTCTCTTTTTCCATAAGCGTCCAGGGCAGCACTTGCGATTCACAGGGCGAGCCCTCCAATAGCTTCAGGAGCATTTCAGCGGCGACGTGTCCCGTATTGATGTGGCCGTGAGAGAGGGAGGTGATGCGCACGGGAGAAAGCTCACTATATTGGCTGTTGTCAAAGCTGACCACAGCCAGCTGCTCCGGGATGGCGACAGATCGCTTGAGCAGGGTGTTGATGAGCCTCGAAGCCACCTCGTCATTGTAGCACACCACGGCGGAGCAGCCCTCCAGGAACTTAAGCAGCACTTCTGGAATGGCGCGGGACTGACTGCTGAAAAAGCGTTCCTTCTCCTCGGTGCCGTACCAGAGAATATGCGTATCCTGCATGGAAAGGCCGAAGTCCCGCATGGCGTCGGCGAAGCCTGCGTAGCGGCGGTGGCCCTGGATGTCGTCGGATTTGAAGATGCCGGCGATCTGCCGATGGCCTTTGTTATAGAGGTATTCCACCAGGGCATAGCCGCCGCCGTAGTTGTCGTCCAGTACGGAGACGGTGCCGGTCAGCTCGGCATAGTTGCCGTTGAGGAAGACCAGCGGGATACCCCGTCCGATCAGCTGCCGGTAGAGGTCCAGATTGGGGTTGGGGAGGCAGGTCTTGGTGCCCTCCACCAGCAGCCCGTCCAGCTGGGGCAGCTCCAGCAGGGTGGAGAGGATGCGCCGCTCGTTGGAAATCTGGTTTTTGGTGGCAAATACCAGAGTCGTGCAGTGATTGGCAGAGAGAACAGATTCCACTTCCCGCAAGATGCTGGGGAAGATATAGTCGCTGATATAGGTGGTGAGGACCGCCACGCTTCTGGGGGCGGAGACTGGCTCACGGATGGGGATGTTGCGAATGTGAGAGCCGCTGCCCTGGCGCTTTTCGATTAGGCCCTCCTGTACCAGTACTGAGAGGGCCTGGCGGACAGTCTGGCGGCTGAGCTGATAGGCCTCGGCAATGGCTTTTTCTGTAGGTAGCAGGCCTGTGGCGGAGAAAGTCCCGGCAGCGATCTGCTCCCGCAGTGTATTGGCCAGCTGCTGATATTTGGTTGCCATGGTGCGGCACGTCCTTCCGAGTTAAAGTACGTACAAATTTATTATAGCCCCTGGAGCGAAGGAAGACAAGAGAAATGTGCAAAGTGGGATGATCCATATGACATCTGTAAAAACGAAAACTGATTTGGAAAATGGATGGGATGCTGTCCAACGCGGGGCACTATCCTCATGCTTTCACAGACATTGTGCAATTTTTCAATGGGATTTTGCGGGTAGGCGCTTGGCGATCGTACAACTTTATCAATCTATATATTTGGAAATGTTCGAAATTTATGATAAAAATTCAATTAATTTATTATATGTCATAAAACCGTAAAGAATAGTGACATATTTGTATTGTACAAAAGGATGAATGTGGAATTATAACCGTACAATTATTGACTGCTGAGTCAGACGAGGGTATACTGGGTCTTGATAAAAGCTACAGTGCCGCTATGGAAAGTGCTTTGGCGATGTATCATCATTTTTTCAAACAGGGGACAGGAGGATCATTCATGGAACAAGCAGAAGCCATCCGCAGCTCCAAAACGTATCTCGGCATAGAATTCGGTTCCACACGAATCAAGGCCGTTCTGATCGATGAGAAGGGCACGCCGCTGGCCTCCGGCGACCATGCCTGGGAAAACCGCTATGAAAACGATATCTGGACTTACTCGCTGGAGGACGTCTGGGAGGGCGTGCAGGACGCCTACCGCAATCTGGCCAAAGATGTGGAGGCCAAATATGGCGAGCCGCTGACCCAGGTGGGCGCCCTGGGCATTTCGGCCATGATGCATGGCTATCTGGCCTTTGACCGGGATGGAAAGCTGCTGGTGCCCTTCCGTACCTGGCGCAACACCATCACCGGCCCCGCCGCCGCGGAGCTGACGGAGCTGCTGCAGTTCAATATGCCCCAGCGGTGGACGGTGTCCCACCTGCACCAGGCTATCCTCAACGGCGAGAGCCATGTGAAGGACATCTCCCTGCTCACTACCCTGGCAGGCTACGTCCACTGGCAGCTGACTGGAGAGAAGGTATTGGGTGTGGGCGACGCCTCGGGCGTGTTCCCCATTGATTCCGACGCGATGGACTACGACCAGGCTAAGCTGGACCTCTATGAGCGCCACATTGCCGCCCACGGCTTCCCCTGGAAGCTGCGGGACATCCTGCCGCGGATGCTGCCTGCCGGCGCGGAGGCGGGCCACCTGACGGAGGCCGGCGCAAAGCTGCTGGACCCCACCGGCACGCTGCAGCCCGGCTGCCTGGTTTGCCCGCCGGAGGGCGACGCCGGTACCGGCATGACGGCCACCAACGCCGTGGCGGCCCGCACCGGCAATGTCTCCGCCGGCACGTCCATCTTCGCCATGGTGGTGCTGGAGAAGAACCTCTCCCAGGTCCATGAGGAGATCGACATGGTGACGACACCCTCGGGCAAGCCGGTGGCCATGGTCCACTGCAACAACTGCACCAACGAGATCAACGCCTGGGCGTCGGTGTTCCGGGGATTCCTGGAGGCGCTGGGCCAGAAGGCGGATATGAACGCGGTCTATACCGCCATGTTCCGTTCGGCACTGGCAGCGGATCAGGACGCCGGCGGCCTGCTGCTCTACAACTACCTCTCCGGCGAGCCCGTTGCCGGATTCTCCGAGGGCCGGCCCCTGATGGCCCGTACCCCCGAGGGCAAGCTGAACTTCCCCAACTTCATGCGGGCGCAGCTCTATTCGGCGGTGGCTACGCTGAAGCTGGGCATGAAGATTCTGGACGATGAGCATGTGGCCCTGGATCGGCTCATGGGCCACGGCGGCTACTTCAAGACCCCCGAGGTGGGGCAGAAGATCATGGCATCGGCCCTGGGCGTGCCGGTCTCGGTGATGGAGACCGCCGGTGAGGGCGGTCCCTGGGGCATGGCGCTGCTGGCGGCTTACGCGGCTAACAAGCAGCCCGGCCAGACCCTGGAGGACTACCTGGACCGGGAGATCTTCGCGGGACAGGCCTGCACGACCATCGGCCCGGACGCGGCTGAGGCCGCTGGCTTCGAGGCCTTTATGGCCCGCTACAGCCAGGGCCTGGCCGTGGAGCGCAGCGCCGTGGAACATCTGCAATCATCAAACGTATACAAAAGGAGAACCCCCAATGCTTCAGAACAAGATGGAATTTTGGTTCGTGGTGGGTGCAGCGGCCTGGTCTGGAAGCTGAAATAAGGAGAGTCACTATGCTGGAAGCGCTGAAACAAGAAGTGCTGGAGGCCAACCTCCTCCTGCCCAAATACGGACTCATCACCTTCACCTGGGGCAACGTCTCCGGCATTGACCGGGAGAGCGGCCTGGTGGTCATCAAGCCCTCCGGCGTCAGCTACGACGGCATGACCGTCGAGGACATGGTGGTGGTGGACCTCCAGGGCAAGGTCGTGGAAGGCAAGTGGAAGCCCTCCTCCGACACACCCACCCATCTGGCCCTCTACCGGGCCTTCCCGGGCCTGGGCGGAATCGTCCACACCCACAGCCGCTGGGCCACCTCCTTTGCCCAGGCCGGCATGCCCATCCCCGCCATGGGGACCACTCAGGGCGACTACTTCTACGGCGACATCCCCTGCACCCGGAAGATGACGCCGGCGGAGATCGCCGGGGAGTACGAGCTGGAGACTGGCAACGTCATCATCGAGACGTTCCAGGGCATCGACCCCATGACCATCCCGGCGGTGCTGGTCCACAGCCATGGCCCCTTCACCTGGGGTACCGACGCCATGAACGCCGTCCACAACGCGGTGGTACTGGAAGAAGTGGCCTTTATGGACTACCACGCCATGTCCATGAACCCCCAGGCCGGGCGGATGCAGCAGGAGCTGCTGGACAAGCACTACCTGCGCAAGCACGGCAAGAACGCCTATTACGGCCAGGGCACCCCCGACACGAAGGGATAAAAAAGCGGCGCCTAAGGCGCCATAAAACCCCCGCCCATTCCTGGGCGGGGGTTGCCATTTATCCAAGACTGGTTGTCTCTAAAATCTGCAGAACCTGGGCCTGGGCATTGCTGAGGCGCTCCAGCAGGGCGGGGGCGTCGCCGCGGCATACCAGCAGGGAAGGGCCGGGGCTGTTGCGCCAGACCGCTTCATCGGGGACGCCGGTGTCTGCCACCAGGTGCCAGCCCTCGTCGGCATAGGCTCCCTGGGGCGCCAGGGCCAGTACGGTTTTGAAGAACAGCGCTTCGTCCATCGCTTCGTTGGCCGCCGTCAGCTGCTCAGTGACATCGCCGGTCCCGTCCGACGCCAGGCCAATGGTGTGGCCCTGGGCATAGATCGCTCGCACCAGCGCCTTGTCCGCTCGAAGCTGCGCCTCCGTGAGGAAGAAAGCGGCGCGGATTTGATATTGAGACAGTAAATCCAGTGTCTCCTGAGAGACTGCCGCGCCAGCAAAGGCCAGATACACATCCGCCGGCTCCTGTTCCGGCGGGTCCTGGGTCTCCGTGTCCTGCCAGGGCTGCTGGCTGGGGGTGTTTTGATCCGGCTGGTCTGTCTGCTGCTGGTTGAGGTAGTCGATCAAATTGGCTGCCTTTTCCACAAACAGGCTGTCGTCATAGACCTGAGAGCCGTTGGTGAAGCGGATGATGGTCTCGCCGCTCTCGGCCGTGAGGATGGAGACCGAATAGCCAAAGTGCTCCGCCGCGCTGGCGGGGATGTACAGGAGTCCGCCGCGGTAGAGCACGCTGACCGGACTCTCGGTGCCGCTCTCGTCGGTGACGGTACCGGCGGTCAGATCGTAGACCAGGCGGGAGGTGCGGGTGAAGAGCACGAAGGTGTTCTGATCGACGTTGTTGGAGACGATCACGCCGCCGGGGTTGGCGTTGAAGGCCGTGTAGGGGAGGTACAGCGTGCCGCCGGAGTAGTATGGCGCGTCGGAGGCCGGCAGGGAGAGGGGAATGGTGTCGTTGACGGCCACGAAGCACAGCGACCCGGCAGCCCGAGCACTGGGAAGCATCGTCAGCAGCAGGGCCAGCGCCAGCAGGCCCGGCAGTAACTTTTTCATGGGATCAGCTCCTATCTATCAGCGAGTATACCAGATTTTCGGCGGCCCTGCAAGGGCGGTGAAAATAACCGTGGCATTTCCAGGCTGGCCGTGGTATAATCCAAGTAACTATGGAAATGTGCGAGGAACAACAATGATTACAGTGAACAATCTCTCCGTGCAGTTCGGCGGCTCGGTCCTCTTCAAGCAGGTGGACCTCCAGTTCACCGCCGGCAACTGCTACGGCATCATCGGCGCCAACGGCGCGGGTAAATCCACCTTTTTGAAGGTTCTCTCCGGCGAGCTGGACAGCACCACCGGCTCCGTCTCCATTCAGCCGGGGGTGCGCATGAGCATCTTGCAGCAGGACCAGTTCCAGTACGACGCCTATACCGTCATGGACACGGTCATCATGGGCAACCAGCATCTCTACGATGTGATGAAGGAGAAGGACGCCCTCTATGAAAAGCCGGACTTCTCCGAGGAGGACGGCCTGCGGGCCGCGGAGCTGGAGGCAGAGTTTGCCGAGATGGACGGCTGGGAGGCCGAGTCCGACGCCAGCCGCATCCTCCAGGGCTTGGGCATCCCGGTGGAAAACCACTACGACCTGATGGGCGATACCGACCCGCGGATGAAGGTGAAGGTCCTGCTGGCCCGGGCGCTCTTCGGCAAGCCTGATATCGTCATGCTGGACGAGCCCACCAACAACCTGGATATCGAGGCCATCAACTGGCTGGAGGACTTCTTGCTGGACTACGAGGGCACGGTCATCGTCGTGAGCCACGACCGGCACTTCCTCAACACCGTCTGCACCCACATCGTGGACATCGACTACGGCAAGATCAAGATGTACGTGGGCAACTACGACTTCTGGTATGAGTCCTCCCAGCTGATTCAGAGCCTCATCAAGAACAAGAACAAGCGAAATGCCGAGAAGATCGAGGAACTCCAGACCTTTATCGCCCGGTTCGCCGCCAACAAGGCCAAGAGTAAGCAGGCCACGTCCCGCCGTAAGCTGCTGGACAAGCTGACCATCGAGGAGATGCCGGCCTCGTCCCGGCGCTATCCCTTCGTGGGCTTCACCCCGGAGCGGGAGGTGGGCAAGGACATCCTCTTTGTCACCGACGTCTCCAAGACCGTGGACGGCGTCAAGCTCCTGGACAAAGTCACCTTCAATCTCAAGAAGGGCGACAAGATTGCCTTTGTCGGCGAGAACGAGCTGGCCCAGACCGTCATGTTCAAGATTCTGATGGGCGAGATGGAGCCGGACGAGGGCAGCGTCAAGTGGGGCCAGACCACGTCCCAGAGCTATCTGCCCAAGGACAACACTGAGTACTTTGAAGGTCACACCGAGTCCCTGGTGGACTGGATTCGCGAATTCTCCGCCAAGAAGGACGACGTCTATCTCCGGGGCTTCCTGGGCCGGATGCTCTTTTCCGGCGAGGATGTCTTCAAGCCGGTGAACGTCCTCTCCGGCGGCGAAAAGGTCCGCTGTATGCTTTCGCGGATGATGCTTTCCGGGGCCAACGTGGTGCTGATGGACCAGCCCACCAACCATCTGGACATGGAGTCCATCCAGGCGGTCAACAAAGGCCTCATCGCCTTCCCGGGCAACATTCTCCTGGCCAGCCACGACCATGAGATGCTCCAGTCTGTGGCTAACCGCATCATCGAGTTCCAGCCCGACGGCACTATTTTGGACCGCGTGGGCACCTATGACGAGTATCTGGAGTGGAAGCTGGGCCGAAGCCTGTAAGAGCGGTCCGTCTTTTGCCCCTTGAGACTGTGATTATAATAAATTGGAGGTATTTGCTATGTCCAAGGTAATTCACACGACCAATGCGCCCGCTGCGGTGGGCCCCTATTCCCAGGCCATTGACTGCGGCGACCTGGTGTTCTGCTCCGGCCAGATTCCCCTGGTGCCCGCCACCGGTGAAGTGGTGGAGGGCGACATCGAGGCCCAGACCCGCCAGATTTTTGCCAACATCCAGGCGGTGCTGGCCGAGGCCGGCCTTTCTCTGAAGAACGTGGTGAAGACCACGGTGTTTATGACCGATCTGAGCCAGTTCGGCGCCTTCAACGACGTCTACGCCTGGTACTTCCCGGAGAATCCCCCGGCGCGGTCCTGCGTGGAAATCTCCAAGCTGCCCAAGGGCGTGTCTGTGGAGATCGAAGTCATCGCCAAGCGGTAAAACCAACCAAGTCCGTTCGCGAGGACGGGCAAATACCAATAGACACTGACGCGGAAGGGTCACACCTGACGGGGAAGAGTCGCCATCGAGCCAGCCAAGGGCGCACTCTACCTGAGTGCGCCCTTTTGCGTGGCGAAAATGCTTTTTCGCCACGCTGCCCTAGTTTTTGCAACTTTGAAAAGTTGCAAAAACGCCATGATTGAACGTGCGTGGCCCAGGCCAGCTTCTCTTGCCCTGTGGGCAATTAACCTTCGTGGGCTCTTTGGCCCCCGCACACACCCCCGCTGCTCTGTTGCTGCGGCTTGTATCATAGTTTTTTGACAGTTTTATCATAGAAAGGAGAAGCGCATGGAAGAAAATCGCGTGGCGCTGCTGGGCATCATCGTGGAGGAGCCGGACTCTGTTGAGGCCCTCAACGCGCTGCTCCACCAGTATAAGGACTATATCATCGGCCGAATGGGCCTTCCGTACCGGGAACGGAAGATCAGCATTATCAGTATCATGTTGGACGCCCCACAGGACGCCATCAGCAGCCTGGCCGGCAAGGTGGGGATGCTGCCGGGCGTATCCTGTAAGGCCATCTACTCCAAACTTGCCCATGGACCCGCTGCTGAGTGAGCTGCTGACGCGGGGCGTGCTGGAGCGGGAACAGTGGCGGGAGCTGCTCTCCCGGCGGCACCAGCTGGACCGGGCGGCGCTCTTTGCCCTGGCCCGGGAGATCCGGGCGCGATGGTTCGGAAACCGGGTCTATATCCGGGGCCTGATCGAATGTACCAACTACTGTAAGAACAATTGCCTTTACTGCGGCATCCGCCGGGGCAATTCCCATGTGCAGCGCTACCGGCTGACCCAGGCAGAGATTTTGGCCTGCTGCGAGCAGGGCTACCGCTGGGGATTTCGCACCTTCGTCCTCCAGGGCGGGGAGGACCCACGGTTGACGCCGGATTGGGTAGCCCAGGTGGTGCGGGAAATCACCCGCCGCTTTCCCGACTGCGCTGTGACCCTCTCCCTGGGGGAGTGGGAGCGGGAGGTCTACCGGCTCTGGTACGAGGCCGGAGCCAGGCGGTACCTGCTGCGCCATGAAACCGCCGATCCCGCCCATTACGCCCGCTTGCACCCTCCGGCGCAGACCCTGTCCCGCCGCATCGCCTGCCTCTACGATCTCAAGGCCCTGGGCTACCAGGTGGGGGCCGGGTTTATGGTGGGGTCGCCGGGCCAGAGCGATGACACCCTGGCCCAGGACTTCTGCTTCCTGCAGGATTTGCAGCCGGAGATGGTGGGAATCGGGCCGTTTTTGCCCCAGCACGACACGCCCTTCGCCCAGGAGCCGCCGGGCACCCTGGAGGACACGCTCCTGCTGCTGGCCCTCCTGCGCCTGACGCTGCCCGCCGTGCTGCTGCCCGCCACCACGGCGCTGGCCACCCTCCATCCCCGGGGGCGGGTGCTGGGCATGGAAGCCGGAGCCAATGTGGTGATGCCTAACCTCTCGCCCCCGGCGGTGCGGGAGAGCTACGCCCTCTACGACGGCAAGGCCGCCACCGGCGTCGAGGCCGCGGAGCACCTGGCCGACCTCCGGGCGCAGCTGGCCCCCCTGGGTCTGACCGTCGCCATAGACCGCGGCGACGCCCCCACGAAGCGGCCACAGCAGTCGTAGGGGCGGCTATTAGCCACCCGTGCAGCATTCGCGTTGGATGCACCGTCGTCGGCCGCACTTACCGTAGGGGCCGATGCCCACATCGGCCCGCAGCCCGCCCACGTCGGATGCACTCCAGCCGCATCGGCCCCTGCGTTGTTTTATTTTACCCCAGAAAGGAAGGATTCCCTTGTACGATCCCAAATCTAAAAAGGCCGAGGAATTTATCGACCACCAGGAGATTCTCGACACCTTGGCCTATGCCGATGCCCACAAGGACGACGCGGCGCTGATCGACGAGATCATCGCCAAGGCCCGGCTGAAAAAAGGCCTGAGCCACCGGGAGGCCTCGGTGCTGCTGGCCTGTACCCTGGAGGACCGGAACCACGCCGTCTATGAGCTGGCGCGGGAGATCAAGCGCGATTTTTACGGAGACCGGATCGTCATGTTCGCGCCGCTGTACCTCTCCAACTACTGCGTCAACGGCTGTCTCTACTGCCCCTACCACGCCAAGAACCGGCACATCCCTCGGAAAAAGCTCACCCAGGAGGAGATTCGCGCAGAGGTCATCGCCTTGCAGGACATGGGCCACAAGCGCCTGGCCCTGGAGGCCGGTGAAGACTCGGTGAACAACCCGCTGGAGTACATCCTCGAATCCATCCACACCATCTACTCCATCCAGCATAAAAACGGCGCCATCCGCCGCGTCAACGTCAACATCGCCGCCACCACTGTGGAGAACTATCGAAAGCTCAAGGAGGCGGGAATCGGCACCTACATTCTCTTCCAGGAAACGTACCACAAGGAGAGCTATGAGCGCCTCCATCCCACCGGCCCCAAGAGCAACTATGCCTACCACACCGAGGCCCATGACCGGGCCATGGAGGGCGGCATCGACGACGTGGGCCTGGGCGTTCTCTTCGGACTGGAGCTGTACCGCTACGAGTTCGCGGGCCTGTTGATGCACGCGGAGCATCTGGAGGCCGTCTTCGGCGTCGGCCCCCACACCATCAGCGTGCCCCGGGTCTGCCCCGCCGACGACATTGACCCCGGCGCATTCGACAACGGCATCTCCGACGAGATTTTTGAGAAGATCGTCGCCTGCATCCGGGTTGCCGTGCCCTACACCGGCATGATTATCTCCACCCGGGAGAGCCAGAAGGTCCGGGAGCGGGTGCTGGAGCTGGGTATCTCCCAGATTTCCGGCGGCTCGCGGACCAGCGTCGGCGGCTACGCCGAGGAGGAGCCGGAGGAGGAGAGCTCAGCCCAGTTTGATGTGGCCGACCACCGCACCCTGGACCAGGTGGTCAAGTGGCTGATGGAGCTGGGCTACGTGCCCTCCTTCTGCACCGCCTGCTACCGGGAGGGCCGCACCGGTGACCGGTTTATGTCCCTGTGCAAGGCGGGGCAGATCCACAACTGCTGCCTGCCCAACGCGCTGATGACGCTGAAGGAGTACCTGGAGGACTATGCCTCGCCGGAGACCAAGGCCGTGGGCGAAGCGGTGATCGAGCAGCAGCTGCCCAACATCCCCAATGAGAAGGCACGGGCCGTGGTGGCGAAGCATCTCCAGGAGATCGCCCAGGGTCAGCGGGACTTCCGTTTCTGAGGTGAGACCATGAGCCTCAACGATACGCCCTCCGGCGAGCGGGTCCACATCGCGTTTTTTGGCCGGCGCAACGCCGGCAAGTCCAGCCTGGTTAACGCCTTCACCGGCCAGGCCCTGGCCATCGTCTCCGACGTCAAGGGTACTACCACCGACCCGGTCTCCAAGGCCATGGAGCTGCTGCCGGTGGGGCCGGTGCAGATCATCGACACTCCGGGGATCGACGACGAGGGCGCCCTGGGAGCGCTGCGGGTGGAGCGGACAAAGCAGGTCTTGCGCAAGACCGACCTGGCCATCCTGGTGGCCGACGCCACGGTTCCGCTGGGCCCGGCGGAGGCGGACCTGATGGCTCTGCTGGAGCGCCGCGGAACGCCCTGGATTCTGACGCAGAATAAGGCGGACCTGCTGGAGGAAATCCCAGAGAGCCGGGGCAATACCCTCTACGTCAGCGCCAAAACCGGCTATCATATCCACGATTTGAAGGAGCTGGCTGCCCGGCTGGCCCAGAGCGCCGCCGCGGAGCGGCCTCTGGTCTCGGACCTGCTGGCGCCGGAAGATACGGCGGTGCTGGTGGTGCCCATCGACAAGTCGGCACCCAAGGGGCGGCTGATCCTCCCGCAGCAGCAGCTGATCCGCGACGCACTGGAGGCCGGGGCTGCCGCGCTGGTCTGCCGGGAGACCGAGCTGGCCGCCACGCTGGCTGCTCTGAAAGCCCCGCCGAAGCTGGTCATCACCGACAGCCAGGTCTTTGGGAAGGTGGCCGAGATCGTCCCCGAGGCGGTGCCGCTGACCTCCTTCTCCATTTTGATGGCCCGGTATAAGGGAGACCTGCTGCAAACCGTGGCCGGCGCGGCGGCTCTGGAGCGGCTCCAGGACGGCGACACGGTGCTGATCGCCGAAGGCTGCACCCACCACCGTCAGTGTGAAGATATCGGCACGGTGAAGCTCCCGCGGTGGCTGGAGGCCCGCACCGGCAAAAAGCTCCAGTACCGCTTCACCTCCGGCGTGGAGTTTCCTGAGGACCTCTCGCCCTTTGCCCTGGTGCTCCACTGCGGCGGCTGCACCCTCAACCCCCAGGAGATGGCGGCCCGCCAGCGCATGGCCGCGGAGCAGGGAATCCCCATCACCAACTACGGCGTCCTGATCGCCGCGCTCCACGGCATTTTGCCCCGGGCGCTGGCGCCGTTTCCCACGGCGGCGGCGCTGCTGCGCAGCCGGTAGGGGAGGGATGTTCCGCGGGTTCTGCGCGGAAAACTTTGCCGATTGTAAATTTTTGTTTCGCCCCTTTACAATGGGGGAAAAATGGAGTAAGATAAACTATATTCGTCTTCCCTTTGGGGATTTCAGTGAGGAGGCAGACGGCATGGAAGATAATACAATCAAATTCGTGGTCCCCGATGACAGCGCCCAGGAGATGAAGGCTATCCTCGCCGCTGTGTACCGCTCTCTGAGTGAGAAGGGCTATAACCCCATCAATCAGATCGTCGGCTATCTGCTCTCCGAGGACCCCACCTATATCACCAATTACAACAACGCCAGAAGCCTGATCTGCAAGCTGGATCGGGACGAGCTGCTCCAAGAGCTGGTGCGGCACTATTTGTTCGACTGATTTCCCGCAAAAAACGGGCGGCCAGATCCGGGCCGCCTGTTTTCTTCTCTGTGTGCCCCCCGCCAGGGGAGGCCGCAATCCCCATATGTTGTACCCCTGTCTTCCCGTTCCCACAACATCCAACCCCAACACCTGGACCAAAGATTACATTTTGTTTCCGAACTCGGATTATGTCAAATATATTGTTGACATTCGGAAAACAATGTGTTACAATTTGGTTACATTGTTTTAGGAGGTTCTCATGGCAGAGCAAACTGAACTTCTCACCTACAAGGGGCGTCCCTTGCTGAGGAAAGACAATCTCATTTATTACGGCTCCATGGCCGACAAATACATCGTCATGCTCCAGGTTTTGGAAACCAAGAAAGAGCATGACCTGGATCTGGCGACCCGGGTTCTGGTTCAGCTGCAGCTGACCGATCCCAACCTGCGGGCCAGAGACCGCGTGGTCAAAAAGAGTGAAAAGGACGGGTTCTACACGGCATTGGATGTTGGCTGTGTGTGGCTCGAGCGGGCGCTGTCCGCGAAATAAGAGAAATCGTTACGGGAAGACACGGAGGTACAACCGGCATGAAACGTCTTTTGACAAAGCTGCTCACGGCCATTTTAGCCGTTTCCATTCTGGCGTCCCTGGCAGTGGGCGCCTCCGCCATTGAACTGAAAACCGGCATCGGCATCGTCGAGTCCAACGGCCTGCGGCTGCGGGCCAAGCCCAACACCGACGCCGAGATCCTGGCCAACGCCTCTTACGGCGACAACGTGGTCATCATCCGGGAGGTGGACGGCTGGTACCTGGTGGACTACAACCTCCAGATCGGCTATATGTCCGCCGATTACATCACCTTCAAAGAGCGGGAAAATATTGATCTGGGCTACGGCGTGGTGGAAGACGCTTCCGTCAACCTCCGCGATACGCCCTCGGCGGACGGCGCGCTGCTGGCCACCCTCACCACCGGCGAGACGGCCTATATCATCGGCCTCAACTGCGGCTGGTACAAGGTGCAGTACGAAGGTCAAACCGGCTATATCCGTTCCGACCTGCTGGCGCTGACGGAGCCGCCCCGCTGGAACTCTCAGAACTACGTGGGCGAGGCCCCTGTGGTGGAAACCGTGGGCGAGCAGATCGTCAATTACGCCTATAACTTCCTGGGCACCCCCTATGTCTGGGGCGGCACCTCCACCAGCGGCTTTGACTGCTCTGGCTTTACCCAGTACGTCTTCAAGCAGATGGGCTATTCCATCAAGCGCACCGCGGCGCAGCAGCTGACCTGCGGCTATGCCGTCACCGATTTGCAGCTGGGCGACCTGGTGTTCTTTGAGAATACATACACCACCGGCGCTGACGCCTCCCATGTGGGCATCTACGTGGGCGACAACCAGTTTATCCACGCGGCCAGCGGCGGCGTGAAAGTCACCGACCTGAGCGACGACTACTACGCGGCCCGCTACATCGGCGCCCGCCGGGTGATCTGAATAGATTGTCTATCAAAGGCGCCGGGGTTCCTGAGGGACCCCGGCGCCGAGGCTGTCAAGGAGCGATTGCCTGCGTGGACGGGGCCTACTCGCGCCGCAACTGAGGCGGAGCGTTTGAAAACGCGGCCATTCTGGTGACGATTGCGGTGAATGAAGACGGATACCGTGAGGCTCTTGGTGCTACCGAGGGCATGAAGGAGGACAAGGCCGGCTGGGTCAGCTCCTTCCAGCGGCTGCGCAGCCGCGGCCTGGCTGGAGTCACTTATCTCCTTATATCTGCTTTTCAATTTGCGAATCTTATTCTGCCCTTTTCTCTGGATAGCGGAAACGGCGCTTTTTTGATCGGGCGCAGGGGCAGCGCCGCCGCAAAAAACGCCGGGAGCTGAACAGACAGCTCCCGGCGGGAAGAAACGGAGAAATCAGATGAGGTCGATTAGGCCGCTCTCCTTGGCGATGCGGGCCACATCCTCGTACTTGTTGAGGGCATAGAGGTGGATGCCGTCGATGCCGCAGGCGCGGTACTCGTCGATCTGGTTGATGGTGTACTCGATGCCGGCCTCCTTGAAATCGGCCTTCTTCTGGGCAGCGTTGGCGTCGAAGGGCTCCTTGTCGAAGGGGTTGGGGAAGATCCAGTGCTTGGAGATGATCTCGCAGAGTTTCCGGGGCATGACGCAGCCGTTGCGGCTGAGAGCCATGTTGATGGTAGCAGCCTGGTCCAGGATGGGCATGATGCCCACGTCCACAGGCAGCCAGATGCCGGCGGCGCGGATGGCGTCCAGCCAGTACCGGAACTGATCCATATCCCAGCACAGCTGGGTCATGATGTAGTCGGCGCCGTTGTCCTGCTTCTGCTTCAGGAAGGCGATGTCAGCTTCCAGGCTGCGGCAGGCGATATGGCCCTCGGGGGAGCCGGCCACGGCGATGGTGAACTTGTCGCCGAACTCCTGACGGACGAACTTGACCAGTTCGGTGGCGTAGTGCAGGTCGCCGCCGGTGCCGGTCCAGCCGAAGGGCAGGTCGCCCCGGAGCGCCAGCATGTGATTGATGCCGTGGGCCAGGTAGGTGTTCAGCTGCTCCTTGATGCCTTCCTTGGTGTTGCCGATGCAGGTGAAGTGGGTCACAGGGGTGCATTTGCCGTCCTTCTGGATTTTGTCCAGGACTTCCAGGTTCTTGCCCACGTTGGTGCCGCCGGCGCCGTAGGTGCAGGAGATGTAGTCAGGATGCAGGGTGTAGAGCTGATCCAGCACGCCGCCCTCGCCGCAGAGCTTTTCCATGCCCACGTCGGTCTTGGGCGGGAACACCTCGAAGGAAAATGCGGCGCGCTTTTCAAAGATTTCGGAAACTCGCATATTCATGCCCTCCAAATCAGTATTCCGTCATGGCTTCGGAGCGAGAAACCGCGAAGCAATTCGGAAATTCATATATTCTATCTATAATTTAATATGGAAATGCCGGAAAGTCAACGGTCAATGTGGGATTATGTGTAGAAAAATGCCGCCGCAGACGGCGCGGAAATTGGTAGAAATGTATCGATTCGAAAACAACGTAAAAGAATGGCATAAACCAGTTTAAAACCCGTAAAGTTCTCACACAATCCAACAAAATGCAAAGTAAAAGCCGTGTGGCTTTTCTGAAAAAGCCACACGGCAAAGCGGTTATTCCTGGCTGTTCTCCCGGAGCAGCTGGTATTTGATGTCCCATAATTTCTGCGAGAGGTCCACATAATAGGTGTGGGGATTATCAAAGCGCTTGACCTCGTCCCAGAGGGCGTCCACTTCTTTCTTGCAGTAGTCCTGGATTTCCTGCAAGGTGGGCAGCTGATAGACCAGCTTGCCGCCCAGGAAGACGGGCACTTGCAGCTCCCGGGCGGTGTAGTTGTAGACCCGCTTGCGCTTCCAGGTAGTCTCGGGGTCGAAGATGGTGATGTCCTGGGAATCATCCACGGTCTCATCGTGGACGCACAGGTAGTCGGCGATGGCCTTGCCGGTGTCGTTGCCGTAGAAACGATAGAGCTTCTTGAAGTGGGGGTTGGTGATCTTGCCCACGTTTTCGCTGATCTTGATTTTGGGGATGATTTCACCGGCGTCGTTTTCCACGGCGGCCAGCTTGTACACGCCGCCGAAGACCGGCTCGGATTTGGCGGTAATCAGCCGCTCGCCGACGCCGAACATATCGATCTGTGCCCCCTGGAGCAGCAGGTCCTGGATGATATATTCATCCAGGGAGTTGGAAACGGAGATTTTGCAGCTCTGCCAGCCGGCTTCGTCCAGCATTTTCCGGGCCATCTTGGTGAGATAGGTCATGTCGCCGGAATCCAGGCGGATGCCGCACTTGGTGAGGCCCCGGGGCCGCAGCACCTCGTTGAAGGCGCGGATGGCGTCGGGAATGCCTTTTTTCAGGGTGTTGTAGGTATCCACCAGCAGGACGGGGTTGTCCGGATAGATTTCGCAGTAGGTCTTGAAGGCTTCCAGCTGCGTGTCGAACATCTGCACCCAGGAGTGGGCCATGGTTCCGCCGGCGGAAACGCCGTAGAGCTGGTCTGAGATGGTGCAGGCGGTACCGGCGCAGCCGCCGATATACGCGGCCCGGGCGCCCAGGACCGCACCGTCGGCACCCTGGGCCCGGCGGGAGCCGAACTCCAGCACGGTTCTGCCCTGCGCTGCCCGCACCACGCGGCTGGCCTTGGTGGCGATGAGGCTCTGGTGGTTGATGGCCAGCAGCAGATAGGTCTCGATCAGCTGGGCCTGGATGGCCGGCGCGCGGACCGTGAGAATTGGTTCCCGGGGGAAGATGGGCGTACCCTCCGGCACGGCGTAGATGTCACCGGTGAAGTGAAAATTGGCCAGATAATCGAGAAATTCCTCGCAGAAAATACCCCTTCCGCGGAGGTAGGCGATGTCCTCCGGGGCAAAGTGGAGGTTCTGAATGTAGTCCACCACTTGCTCGAGACCTGCGGCGATGGCAAAACCGCCCTTGTCCGGCACATCCCGGAAAAAGACGTCAAAATAAGTAATGCGATCCTGGAAGCCCCTTTTCCAGTATCCGTTTCCCATGGTCAGCTCGTAGAAGTCGCAGAGCATGGAGAGATTCAAGGGCTGATTGCCGTTCATAGCAACACCTCATTTGCAGTTCTAGTCCCCTGGCATCCGCCAGAGAGGACGCCAAACAAAAATATTATAGCACGTTTTCTTGAAAAGACAACTGTCTTGTCAGAAACGCGGATGTACGGCGCGGAATTCCGCGCCGGCGTCACCCGGGCGAGGCCCGGTGACATCAATTGCCGCGCATGGTGTCGAACATTTTCTCCGCCCCGGCCTTGAGCGAGTGAGCGGCGTCGTCGGCGACCCGGTAGGCTTCGCTGTGGCGGGGGATGAGCAGCATGGTGGCCGCGCCGGCCACCGCGCCGATTCCCACGGAAAGCAGTAAGGATTTTACCTGCATGTTGCATCCCTCCGGGAGTAGTATGTGCCGTCCGGCGGGGAAAATCGTGGGGAATTCCTGGAATTATGCCGCGCGCACAGTGCAAGCGTCGCCTCTTCGGTGGAATTGAGAGGTACGGCGCAAATCTCCGGGGATGGGGGCGATTGTATCCAGCCGGCGGGGCGGCTCACCGCCCTTTAACGTCCTCCGGCTCGTATTCTCGCAGCGGGGCCAGCAGGCCCAGCTCTCCCAGCCTGGCCTCCACAGCGTCGAGGATTTCCTCGCTGTCGGCGGCCACGGTGTGGTAGTGGAAATCGTCGGTGATGCGCATCAGCGGCTCAGAGCTGCTTTCCTGGAGGCGCTCCAGGAAGGCGTCGATTTCCCGCCGGGAGGCGATGCGCAGCGCCCCTCGCACGACGCCATAGACCTTGTGAAATACGAATACGTCCTCCACCCGGCCTCCCAGGTCCACAATCGCCTGCAGTTCCCGGCGGGTATCGGCGGCGCTGTGGCGCACCTTGAACACCCGGCGGCAGGGAGCGGCGTCGCGTCCCAAAAGGTAGCCGCGGTACGTGGACAAAATCTCCAGGTCGGTTCTGGCCCGGAGTAGGGCCATGTCCTGGACGATGACCTGGCGGCTGACGCCCAGTTCACGGGCCAGCTCGCTGCCGGATCGAGGCTCGTGGGACTGCCGCAGCAGCGCCAGCAGCTTGGCCCGACGCGCTTCGCCGTTCATTAGATCGCCTCCCGGGCCGTCAGGCTGTCAAGCTCCGCGCGCCACAGCGCCCACACCGCGTCCGAAGGCATCCGCCAGTCGCCTCGGGGAGACAGGGAGGCGGAACCCACCTTGGGGCCGTCCGGCAGGCAGCTGCGCTTGAACTGCTGGGCGAAGAACCGACGGTAGAAGGTCTGGAGCCAACGGAGGATGGTCTCATCGTCAAACTGCTGTCCCAGGGCGTATCGGGCCAGGCGGTAGACCTTGGCCGGCGGGAAGGCCCAGCGGATGGCGTAGTAGAGGAAAAAGTCGTGGAGGGTATAGGGTCCCACCAGATCCTCGGTCTTCTGGGCGATCTGACCGTCCTCCGGCGGCAGCAGCTCCGGGGAGACCGGCGTGTCCAGAATATCCCGCAGCACCGAGGTCAGCGCCGCGTCGCGGCTCTCCTGCGCCGCATAGTCCACAAGATGGCGCACCAGGGTCTTGGGGATGGAGGCGTTGACGCCGTACATGCTCATGTGGTCGCCGTTGTAGGTGGCCCAGCCCAGTGCCAGCTCGCTCAGGTCGCCGGTTCCCACGACCATGCCGCCGCGTTTGTTGGCCAGGTCCATCAACACCTGGGTCCGCTCCCGGGCCTGGCCGTTCTCGAAGGTCACGTCGTGATCTTCCATGGATTGCCCGATGTCTCGGAAGTGGGACTGGACGGTCTCGCCGATGGGGATGGTGCGAATTTCAGCACCCAGCTCCCGGGCCAGCGTCAGGGCGTTCTGAAGCGTCCGGTCTGTGGTGCCGAAGCAGGGCATGGTGACGACCAAAATGTCCTTGTGGTCCCGGCCCAGCAGATCGAAGGCCCGGGCGGTGATCAGAAGGGCCAGCGTGGAATCCAGGCCGCCGGAGAGGCCCAGAACGGCTGTGGCGGCGTGGGTGTGCTGGAGGCGCTTCCTGAGGCCCTGGGCGGCCAGATGGAGAATTTCCTCGCAGGTGGCAGCGCGGTGCTGCGGATCATCCGGGACGAAGGGCTGCGGCGCCACAGGCCGCGTCAGCTGCGTTTCGACCATGGTGAGGGAGAAGGGCAGGGAAGTATAGCCAGGGCAGCCTTCGGCCACGTTGCCCATGCGGCGGCGCTCCTGGTCCAGCTTTTGCACGTCTATCTCGGTAATCAGCAGGCCGGTTTCGTACCGCTGCTCCGCGAGAATCGTGCCGTTTTCGGCGATCAGGTCATGGCCGGAGAAGACCAGGTCGGTGGTGGATTCCCCGTCGCCGGCGCAGGCATAGAGGTAGGCTGCGGAGAGACGAGCCGACTGGCCGGCCACCAGCTGGCGGCGGTAGGAGGCTTTGCCTAAAATCTCGTTGCTGGCGGAGAGGTTCAAAAGGACTGTGGCACCGGCCAGGGCCAGATGGTTGGAGGGCGGGTCCGGCACCCAGAGATCCTCGCAGATCTCCACGCCCAGCACCAGCTCCGGCACCTCCCGGCAGGGGAAGAGGAGCTTCGCGCCCATGGGCACTGCCTGGCCGCAGAGCGTGACGGTTTGCACATCCGCAGGGGCCGGTGTGAAGTGGCGCTTTTCGTAAAATTCGCTGTAGTTGGGAATGTGGACCTTGGGGACCAGGCCGAGGATGCGTCCGTCCTGGCAGAGGGCCGCGCAGTTGTAGAGGCAGCCGCCCACGGCCACCGGCAGACCCACCGCCGCCACCAGGTCCTTCCCCCGGGTGGCCTCCAGCACGGTGCCCAGGGCTGCCTCGGCGCCCCGCAGCAAAGTCGGCTGCAAAAAGAGATCGCTGCAGGTGTAGGCTGTCAGCCCCAGCTCCGGAAACACCAGAACCTTTACGCCCCGCGCCGCCGCCTCTTGGATGAGGGCAGCCGTGGCCTGGGCGTTGTGGACGCAGTCGGCCACCGTGACTTCCGGCGTGGCCACGGCCACGGTGATAAATCCATCTCGCATAGTCATTCCTCCCGGGCCGTTTGGCCCCAATTATCGTTCCGTTCCCGCTTCGATTTCCCGCAGCCGCGCGGCCACCGGGCACTCACCCTGGAAGGTGCAGTCGGGGTAGCCGCAGTCCGACTCCCAGCCGTCGCCGGTCCACTCCAGCAGTACGGTCCGCGCCTGATCGGTGCAGCGGCAGTAGCCCGATATCATATATTCTTCTTCCATCTCGAAGCCTCATTCCCCGCGGCAGCGCCGCGCTGTTTTCTCTATTATAATCGACAATCCAACCCTTGTCCACTTGCGAATCGTCGTAGAATCAGGATGCGCGAAGCGTGCCTGCGGCAAACGCACCAAGCCAAAGCCTCCCCTAACGCCCGCAGGGCTTTAGGGGAGGTGGCACGGCTCTGCCGTGCCGGAGGGGTTCACCGCAGGGATGCCTTGTATATGACAGGCTGTGCGGTTCCGCAGGTGGCCGGTTCATGAAAACACCGGTGGACTCCCAACGGAATCCACCGGTGCAAGGTGTTTGCGGGATTGATTTTACTGGAGCAGCAGCAGGCAGAAGACCAGGGTAAAGAGCGCCACGGTTTCTACAATGCCGATGACGATGAAGTAGTTGGCAGTGCCCTTGCCGGTCTCGCCCAGGGCGTCGGCAGCGGAGGCGGCCACGCGGCCCTGGAAGTAAGCGGACAAACCGATGGACAAGCCGCCCAGCAGGCCGACCATCAGGGCCAGCATCCCGGAGGCGCCGGCTTCCACGGCGGAGCGGATGAAGTTCATCAGCAGGAAGCCGTAGATGGTCTGGGTCAGAGGTGCGCCGGAGAAGGCGACCATGATGAAGGGGGCGGGTTTACCGCTGGCGTAGCACTTCTTCCACGCGCCAACCGAGGAAAGGCAGGCAGCGCCGGCGCCGAAGCCGGAGCCGATGGCGGACAGGCCCAGAGCGGCAGCCATACCGATGTATTGGATCTCCATAACAATTCTCCTTTATTTTTTGATCTTGTCCTGTTTCTTGAACGGTTCGTAGGCGATACCCGCCCATTCCATACCCAGCTGCCCGGAAAACTCCAGCAGGTTGAGCCGCACGCCGTGGACCACCACGGAGAGGAAGCCCATGACCAGGTTCAGCGCGTGACCCACGATCATAATCAGGGCCGCGATGATGACCAGGGGGCCTTCAAAGCCGGCGGCCATGTTGTTGAAGCTCTGGGCAATGGCCAGCGAGGCCATGCCGACGGCGAACAGCCGGATATAGCTCATGACGTTGCCAAAGGCGCTGATGGTGTTGAGGAACACCGTGAAGGCGTCGGCCAGGCCGGCCTTGAGGCCTTGGGAGAAGCTCTTGCCCGGGGCCATGCCGCCGAACAGCACCACCAGCACGAAGCCCACGCCCACACAGGCGCCCACGGGGGCCAGGGGGATGTTTTCCCCGATGACCAAGTAGAGGGCCAGGAAATAGATGGCGCAGATGGCGACGAGCCAGCCCAGGTCGGCGATCCAGCTGAGGTTTCGCTCCGTGAGCTTGCGCTTGATGCTCATGACGCAGGCCAGGGAGAGCTGCACCGTGCCGAGGATGAAGCAGAATTTCATAATGGCGTTCTGCTGGGCCGTGGCCTCCACGCCGAAGTACTGGGGGTAGTTGGCCAGGATCGGCACTGTCACAGCCCGCAGGATCGGCACCTCCATGGCCGACTCCAGGCCGAACCAGGTGCCTGTCAGCGCGCCCCATAGGATGGTGGCGATGCTCAGCACCCAGAGGAGCAGGGTGGCGTCGGAGAGCTTGCGGGTTTTGAGGGTCAGGGCGGCGGCGCCGATCAGAAGCAGCACGCCGTAGCCGGCGTCGCCCAGGATCATGGCGAAGAACAGCGCGAAAAACGCCAGGAACCAGAAGGAAATATCGTACTCACGGTATCCCGGCACGACGCCCAGAATGTCAAAGATGGGCACCATCAGCCGGGTGACTTTGTTGTATCGGACCTTGGTGGGGACCAACTCGTCGTCGTCGGCGGGGTCGTCCATGGCCCAGGCCCAGCGGTTGGCCGTCGCCGCGGCCTTGAACGCGTCCACGTTGTCGGCGGGGACGTAGCCGGTCAGCCAGACCAGCGCGCCCTCGGAGGCGGCGGTGTTTTGAACCGCGGAATATGCCGCGGCGTTCTGGGCCTTGAGAATCTGGGCCTGGAAGCTGGGCAGATACGCGGCGGCCTTGCGCAGCAGCGCCTCGCCGTCGGCCATCTGCTGATCCAGGGCCGCGATCTCCTGCTCGACTTGGGCAAGACCCTTGTCGGGCACCGTGAAGGCGTCGGCGGAGATGCCCTCGGGCAGAGGGCCCCACAAGGCCACAGTCTCCATTTTTTCCACCGGCGTCAGGCGAATAAAGGGCGTGGAGCCGTCGGCGGACAGGGCCGCCAGAGATTTTTTATCCAGCCGGTAAATGTGCAGATCCAGGCCGTGCTGCCGCAGCCAGTCGAAGTCCGCCGGGTCGAAGTCGCCCCACTTGCGCAGGTTTTCGGCCTGGCTTGCCAGGGCGGCCCGCTGGGTGGTCAGCGCTTGGCGGCCGTCCAGGACGGCCCGAACCTTCGTGTAAAGGTCTTCAAAGTCCCGGTCGGAGAGAAGTTCTGTCGCAGGCGTCTCAGGGGCGTACTCGTGGAGGGCCAGCTCTGTGCTGGAGAGGTCGGCGATCCGCTGGAGGCAAGCCGGGTCGGCGGCCTGTTTTTCACGGATGTGCAGCAGGCCCAGCTTGCGGAGGCCGTCCAGCAGCGCGGCCTTTTGACTGGATTGGGCTACGACGGAGACGACCTTCATTTTTTCAATCACGTCGCCACCTCCCGCAGTTTGTTCTTGGCAATCTTGCCCCGGACGACGGCGGCGGTCTGCTGGTCGCCCAGGTAGATGCCGATGACGCGGATATTTTCCTTGGCTTCGGGGATCTTGACCTTTTCAAAGAGGTTGACCCGCTGGGACGTGACCCGCAGCTCCTGCTCCAGAAGCTCCGCCCGGCGGCGGAGGGTCTTGGCCTCGGCGTCCAGCCCGGCGATCTCCTGGAGCTTCACCACGGCGGCGTCCACCCAGAGGGGGTAGTCGCCGGGGTCGTAGTCGATCTCCCGGAACTGGAGGGCCCGGAACACCGGCACGATGACGCCGGCGATGTTCTCTTCGCCGCAGATCACGCTCTCCGGCTCCACCAGATCCTGGAGCTTCCGCGCGAGAACCCGGTTTTCGGAGAAGACGGCGACCCAGTCGTCCAGCCCGTCGATGGCGGCGGCGCGGCGTGCCTCCAGCTCTTCCAGCTGGGCGCTGAGCTGGAGCATCACCGATTGAAGCTGCTGCTTTTTCAATTGCAGCGTCGGCAGATACCGCTCGAAGCGCTTGAGCGCGTCCTTTTGCGCTTTCAGCTCATTTTTTGTCAGTTTCACAGCCATAGGCGTGTCCTCACTGCAAGGCGTCCCGCTTGGGCCAGTGGGCCTGGAGGAGGCTGGTCTTGAGGCCGGTCTCGTTGGGCGCGAAGCAATCCGCCAGGATGTCCCAGCCCAGATCCAGCGCCTCCTCCAGCGGGATGTTGACGGACAGATCCATCATCTTGGATTCGAACTGCTCGCCGTATTTGAGGAGCTTGTCGTCCCACTCGGACATCATAAAGCCCATGGAGCGCTTCTCCTGGCTCTCCTTGAAGGAGCTGTAGAGACGGATCATGCAGTCCATCAGCGCGCGGTGGTCGTCACGGGTCTTGCCGTTGACGTTCTGCTTCAGACGGGACAGGGAACCGAAGGGCTCGATGCGGCCGTTTTTCAGGTAGTACTGACCCTCGGTGATATAACCGGTGTTGTCGGGCACCGGGTGGGTGACGTCGTCGCCGGGCATCGTGGTGACGCCCAGGATGGTGATGGAGCCGGCGCCGTCGAAGTCGACGGCCTTTTCATACCGGGAGGCCAGGCAGCTGTAGAGGTCGCCGGGGTAACCGCGGTTGGAGGGGACCTGTTCCATGGTGATGGCCATTTCCTTCTGCGCGTCGGCATAGTTGGTCATGTCGGTCAGCAGCACCAGGACCTTCTTGCCCTCCAGGGCGAACTGCTCGGCCACAGCCAGGGACATATCCGGCACCAGCGTACACTCGACGATGGGATCCGAGGCGGTGTGGACGAACATCACCGTGCGGCCCATGGCGCCGCCCTTTTCCAGCGTGTCGCGGAAGAAGAGGTAGTCGTCGTATTTGAGGCCCATGCCGCCCAGGACGATGACGTCCACTTCGGCCTGCATGGCGATCCGGGCCAGAAGCTGGTTGTACGGCTCGCCGGACACCGAGAAGATAGGCAGCTTCTGGCTTTCCACCAGGGTGTTGAAGAGGTCGATCATCGGGATGCCGGTGCGGATCATGTGCTTGGGCACGATGCGGCGGGCGGGGTTGACGGACGGACCGCCGATGGGGATCATATTTTCGGTCAGGGCGGGGCCGTTGTCCCGGGGGACGCCGGCGCCGTCAAAGATGCGTCCCAGCAGATGCTCGCTGAAGGACACCATCATGGGCCGCCCCAGGAACCGGACGGGGTCTGTGGTGCTGACGCCCTGGGTGCCCGAGAAGACCTGGAGAGAAACCTTGTCGTGGTCCAGCTTGATGACGTTGGCATAGCTGTCGCCCACCAGCGCCAGGTCGCCGTTGCGGACGCCCTCGGCCCGGACCGTCAGCACGTTTCCCACAATGGATTCGATTTTCGTGTAAACTTTCTTCATGTCGTGTCTCCCATCTGGACTCAAACCGCTTTGGACAGATAGTACGCGGTGAGCTTCTGCTGCTGGGCTTCAAAGGCCGGGGTCTCAAACTCGGTGTTGTGCCAGTCCAGGAACTCCTGCCGCAGCTGGTTGAAAAAGCCGCGGATCTCCCGCTTGTCGGTGAGGCCATAGCGCCGGGTCAAAACGTCGTAGATGACGGCGAATACGCACCGCTGCCGCTCGGGGGAGCAGGCAGCGTCGATGGGGTCGAAGGAGTTCTGCTGGAGGTAAACCGCGTCCAGCAGCTCGCCTTTCTGGTAGAGGATGTAGTCTTCGGCGGAGGTGCCCTCTTCACCGACGACCATCATCATCTGGCCCACTTCGATGCTCCGGCGGAGGATGGAACGTGCCTCCTCCACCTGGGCCATATCGACGATGCCGGGGTACTTGGACCAGGAGTCGATGGGGTGGATGGAGGGGTACTTCCGGGCGTCGGACCGCTCCCGGGAGAGGCCGTGGAAGGCGCCGACGACTTTCAGCGTGGCCTGGGTCACAGGCTCGTCGAAGTTGCCGCCGGCCGGGGAGACGGTGCCGCCGATGGTGATGGAGGCGGTGCGGCCGTCGTGGAGGCGGACCTTGCCGGCCCGCTCATAGAACGAGGCGATGACGGATTCGAGGTAGGCCGGGAAGGCTTCTTCGCCGGGGATCTCCTCGAGACGTCCGCTCATCTCGCGCATGGCCTGGGCCCAGCGGCTGGTGGAGTCGGCCAGCAGCAGCACGTCCAGGCCCATCTGGCGGTAGTACTCGGCCATGGTCACGGCGGTGTACACCGAGGCCTCGCGGGCCGCCACAGGCATGGAGGAGGTGTTGCAGATGATGATGGTGCGCTCCATCAGGGAACGGCCCGTCCTGGGGTCGGTCAGCTCGGGGAATTCCTTGAGAACCTCGACGACTTCGCCGGCGCGCTCGCCGCAGGCGGCCACGATGACCACGTCCACGGCGGCGTTCTTGGCCTCCATGTGCTGGAGGACGGTCTTGCCGGCGCCGAAGGGGCCGGGCACGCAGAAGGTGCCGCCCTTGACCACGGGCAGGAAGGTGTCGATGCAGCGGATCTGCGTGACCATGGTCTCATCGGGCCGCAGCCGCTCGGCGTAGCAGTGGACCATCTCCTTGATGGGCCAGGAGAAGACCATGCTCAGCTCTTTTGTTTCGCCCTGGCGATTTTCCAGCACGGCTACCGTGGAGCGGACGTGGTAGGTGCCCTTGGGCTGAATGGATTTGACGGTCCAGCCCTCGTCCTTGAGGCCGAAGGGGACCATGATGTGGTGGGTAAAGAGGCCCTCGGGCACGGTGCCCAGGGTGTCGCCGGCCTGCACGCTGTCGCCGACCTTGGCCACCGGGGTGAATTCCCAGGACTTGTCGGGGATGGGGTCCAGGTAGACGCCGCGCTTGAGGAAGAAGCCGCACTGGTCAGCCAGCTCCGGCAGGGGATTTTGGAGGCCGTCGTAGACCTGGCTCAGAAGGCCGGGCCCCAGCTCCACGCTCAAAAGCTCGCCGGACAGCTCCACCCGGTCGCCTACCTGTACACCGTTGGTCATTTCGTAGACCTGCATACTGGCGACGCCGTTGGTGATGCGGATGACCTCACCTTTGAGCCGTTCGTCTCCTACGCAGACGTAGCAGACCTCGTTTTTCTTGACCGAGCCGTCAAACTCCGCCGTGATCAGGTTGCCGTTGACGCCGGTCACAATTCCAGTTACCTTTTCCATATGATTCTCACCCGCTTATAAACGATAAATTTTCTGCTGGATTCCGTCCAGGAGCGACACGAATTCGGTCTTGCCGGTTTCAAACTGGAAGCCGTGGAGCCGCTCCATCAGCCGGAGCTTCAGCGCGTAGCCGAAGAGGGCTGTGTCGTCAAAGACGTGGAAGCCCACCAGCTGATCGATCTGACGGAACTGCAGCTCCAGCAGCCGCTGCTCGCCCAGGAGGGGATTGTCGGCGGCGATGGCCGCCTGCACGGCGGCGGCAGCCTCCCGATCCTCCGGGGCCTGGCAGGGCTTGCCCCGCTTTTGGAGCCGCTGATAGCGCAGCTCCGCCTGGAGCCGCCGGTAGAAGGCCGACCAGGGCCGCAGCAGGGGGCCTTTGTCGGACTCCGCCGTCAGCTGTTCCAGCGCGCCATAGGTGGCCGCGCTGACCGAGGAGCGGCACATTTCCAGAAACGTCGGGTAATCAAAGGGCGGCGGCGCGCTGGCCGTCAGCATGGGCAGGCTGGAGAGCAGATAATAATAGGAGGCCACGGCGCACCTCCCTTACAGCTGGATATCCCGGAAGAACGGCATCAGGATCTTCGAGATCTCCTCGTCGGTGCAGTCGAAGAAGCCGGAGCCGTCCTTGGCGGCCAGCCGGAATCCGGCCCGTACAGATTTTGCAGGGCGGATCTCCAACCCGGCCTTCAGCTGCTGGGCCAGCTGCTGCTTGAGTCCGTCGCTGACAGTATGGACCTCAGCGGCGTAGTCAGCGGGGTTTTCCCCGTTGAGCGCCGCAGCGATCAGCGTGGCCAAAGCCTTGTCATCCAGGGCCTTGCCCACGTCCTGGGTCAAAAGCCGCTCAAACTCGGCCTGGACCGCGGCCTTAAAGGCCAGCATGGCGTCCCGCCGGGCCTGCTCAGCGCCCAGCTGCGCGTTCTCCCGGTACCGAGCCACATCCTTTTCAGCGGCGTCGCGCAGGGCGGCCGCTTCGGCGTTGGCCTTAGCCAGGATGTCCTCTGCCTGCTTCCGGGCGTCGGCCAGGATGTTGTCGGCTTCCTGGGACGCCTTCTCGATTCCTTCCGTGCGAATCGAAGAAAGCAGGTCTTGAATTTGAAGCTCCATGAATATCTCTCCATTCCGCCGCCGTATGATCGTGTTGCAAATGGGTCTGGGGTTTGCCGCGGGGGCTATCTCCGTGGGCGGCCCAGGGAGATGACCACCAGACGCAGAAAAGACTGACACAACGCCGCTCTCAGTGAAAAAGAGGCATTGACAATAGCAACATTATATCACAGATGCCATGCGCTGTGTTATACTTTTTGCAGATATCATGCCAAATTCGGAAATAGGAATTGAACAGAAAGTACAGAAACGAGGAACTGGCGGTGCAGCCTTCTCATTTCTGCAACCAGCGTGCAGAGCAGCGCCGGATTAGAAATCCGTGGCCGGCGGCGCCGGTGTCGGTCCATCTTGGACCGGCGCAGCGGGAGTTGAAGGCTCCAGCTTGGACTGCGCCCACTGCTGCACCGGCTTGACGATGGGCGGCGAGAGGCGCTCCGGCAGTTCATCCGGGGCAAAGAACCGCAGGTCCTCCACCTCGCCGGGCTGGGCGCGGAGGGTGCCGCCGTAGTCCCGGCAGAGAAACACCAGGTCCACATTGGAGACTTCGTCGCCGTTGGGATAGACATAGTGCATCTCCGGGCCGGAGAAGATGCCGAACAGCTCCAGCCGGTGGGCGATGAGCCCGGTCTCCTCCCACAGCTCCCGCCTGGCGGCCTCCTCCACTACCTCGTCCAGCTCTATTGAGCCGCCGGGATAGCCCAGCAGCCGTTGTCGCTGCGCAGCTGGAGCAAAATCCGCCCCTGTGGGTCCTCCACAATGACGCTGGCACCCACCTGGAGCAGGGGCCGGTGGCCCACCAGGCGGCGCAAATTGAGAATGTAGTCCGACATGAGTGGTTCTCCTTTCTATGTAGCGATGCGTTCAGCGGTCATGCCATTGGACCATGGTCAGCGCCGGGCGGGGTTCCACGGTGCAAAGGCAGACCCAGCTGGGCAGCAGCGGATACTCCTCCAGCCGGTAGGGAAGGGGCGTAGCGGACTGGCGCAGCGCGGCGCCGGTGTCCGCCAGTTGGACTTCAAAGGTGTGGAGGCCCAGGGAGAGTCCCTGGCCCAGGGCCTTGGTGAAGGCCTCTTTTCCGGTCCACAGCCGCAGCAGCGCCTGCTGCCGGGCGTCTTCCGGCAGGGCCTCCACCTGGGCCGTCTCCGCCGGGGCAAAGAATCGCCGGGCCGTGGCCAGGGTGCAGCGGGGCAGCTCCACGTCCACGCCCAGGGGGCTTTCCCCCAGGGCGCAGACGGCCCAAGGGCCGGCATGGCTCAGGGAGAAGTGGAGCCCCCCCTGGGCCAGCACCGGCTTGCCGCCGGGCTGGAGCCGGATGGACCGCTGGTCCTTGGGCACTCCGGCTTGGGTCAGGGCGTAGTCCAGGAGCCAGCCCGCCGCGGCGGACCGGGCCCGGTCTGCGCCGTGGCGGAGGCTCATCACCTTTTTTTGCCGCCAGTGGGAGAGCTGGGGCATCATGGCCTCCCAGCTGCCGTCCAGCAGCGGTGTCACGTTCATTGCGTATAGCTGTGCCATCGTTCACTCCGTTCTCAGGGCTTCCACCGGGTCCTTTTTGGCGGCGAAGCGGGATGGGATCAGACCGGCGATCAGGGTCAGCGCCATGGAAATCAGCACCAAAATCAGGGCGGCTCGCCAAGGAAGCTGGGCATTGAGGCTTTCGATGCCGGTGAGGTGGTGGATGATGGCGTTGATGGGCAGCAGTAAGAGCAGCGTGACGCCGATGCCCATGACGCCGGATACAAAGCCTTCGATCAGGGTTTCTGCGTTGAACACCTGGGAGATATCGCCCTTGGAGGCGCCGATGGAGCGAAGAATGCCGATCTCCTTCGTCCGCTCCAGCACCGAGATATACGTGATGATGCCGATCATGATGGACGAGACAACCAGTGAGATGGCCACAAAGGCGATCAGCACATAGGAGATGGCCTGGATGATGGTGGTGATGGAGGACATCAGCAGGGCCACATAGTCGGTGTAGGTGATCTGCTGTTCCTCGGGGACGGAGGCGTTGTAGGCGGCGATCTCGTCGGCAATGGCGTCCTTATCGGCAAAGGTGGCGGCGTAGATGCGGATGGCCGACGGCGTTTCGGGGTCCACGTAGCCCAGCCGCTCCAGATTTTCCTCATAGGTGGAGTCGGAGTGGGTGGGCGGCATATAGTTGTCGTAGAGGTAGACGTATTGTGCCGAAGTGAGGGGAGAATCCGGCGTGCCGCCGGCGTCCATCAGCTGGGCCAGCTGGTTCTGCGGCAGAGCGCCCAGCTGCTGACGGACCGCGGCGGCGTATTGCTCCGCGGCCTGGGCCTGAATGGCCTCTTCCACCCGGGCGAAGAGCGTCTCATCGTCCATCTCGGCGATATAGTCGGTGACGGTCTGGGCGTCCACGCCCATCTCCTGGGCATACTGCTCCGTCACCGTAGCCTCGATGTCGGCCCGGGTCAGGCCCTCCATCTGCTGCGCCGCCGCAGCGTTGAGGAACTCCTCGCTGGGCTGGGCGGCGGCATCCAGGTACATGGCGGCTTTTTCTTCCTGGGTGCAGGATTCCAGGTACGTCAGGAAGTCCGCCTGCTTTTCCTCCGCCGTGGGCTCTGTCTCCTGACCGGTGGCAAAGGGCAGGCCCGTGAACACGTCCACCGCCGGGTCGTCCAGCTGTGCCTTTACAATGGGCTGTTCCTGCAATTCCTGCAGCACGTAGTCGCTGAGGAGGCTGGTGTAGCCCATGGTCCCGGAGAGCATGGTGGCCGTGGCGTCAGGATTGGGGCGGATGATGTCCACGACCTGCAGCGTGATGCCCAAATCATCGTTGTTGTAGAGGTAGTCCAGGCCGGTCTCAGTCTCCCGGAGATCGGTGTAGCCGCCGCTGACCGGGTCAGGCTCAAAGCAGGCCGAGGGGAGCAGCAGCTTGTAGGTCTTGCCGCAGAGTTCTTCATAGGTCCAGGAGCTGGGACCCTCCGTCTCGATGGTCTCCTGGTTGAGGGCGGCTCCGGTGATTTCGGCCATCTGGGCCTGGTCCTTGAGGCCCAGGGCGTAGAGCATCAGGTCGGGCAGCTGATTGTTCTCGTTGATCACCAGCACCACTTGGTCATAGGCCGTGGGCCACTGGCCGTAGACGAGATCATACTGCTCCAAGAGAAGATCGCTGACCACCTGGCCGTCCTCGCCGGGCAGCAGCTCCTCCCAGACCTCCATGGAGCCGAATCCGGCCATGTTGCCCATATAGGCCGAGGTGAGGCCCGAAGCGCCGGAGCCGTACAGCGACTCCATGGACGATTCGATCAGGTCCATCACGTCGGAGTGGACGATGGCCCCGGAGGGGTCCTGGGTGTAGATGTCCAAATTGAGATCGTAGCGGTATTGCAGGGCGCTCACATGGGGGAGGATGGGGCAGTCCTCCTGCTCCAGGTAGGCCTTGAGGCTCTTTAGGTCGTTGGTTTCCGTGCCGGCGCTGGTCATGGCGTTCATCATGTCGTACATGACGGTGTTGGCGTAGACACGGCCTTCCTCCTGCTGGGTCTCTTCGTCCTGGACAGACATCATGGAGGTCATCATCGCGGTCATATCCACGGTCTCTGCCTGGATGTCGATGGGGTAGGAGGAGAGTGTATCTTCCTGCACCTGGTCGATGTAGGCCTGGATGCCGGTGGAGAGGGAGAGGATCAGGGCGATGCCGATGATGCCGATGGCGCCGGCCAGGGCCGTCAGCACGGTGCGGCCTTTTTTGGTCAGCAGATTGTGCAGCGAGAGCCCCAGCGCGGTGGCGAGGGACATGGAGGGAAGGCGCCCCTGCCGCTGGTGCTTCACCGGCGCGGCCTCCGCCGACGGCGTGTAGGGGTCGGAGTCGGAGACGATTTTGCCGTCCAGCAGGCGCACGGTGCGGGTGGCGTACTGCTGCGCCAGCTCGGGGTTGTGTGTCACCATGATGACCAGCCGATCCTGGGCGACTTTTTTCAATAGCTCCATGATCTGCACGCTGGTCTCGGAGTCCAGAGCACCGGTGGGCTCGTCGGCCAGCAAAATCTCCGGGTCGTTGACCAGGGCCCGGGCGATGGCCACCCGCTGCATCTGGCCGCCGGACATCTGGTTGGGCCGCTTGTAGAGCTGATCGTCCAGGCCCACTTGCTCCAGCACGGCCTTGGCCCGGCGCCGCCGTTCGCTCCGGGATACGCCCGAGAGCGTCAGGGCCAGCTCCACGTTGGCCAGCACCGTCTGGTGGGGGATCAGGTTGTAGCTCTGGAACACAAAGCCCACGGAGTGGTTGCGGTAGGCGTCCCAGTCGCGGTCCTTGAAGTCCTTGGTGGAGCGCCCGCCAATGGAGAGGTCGCCGCTGGTGTATTGATCCAGGCCGCCGATGATGTTCAAAAGGGTGGTTTTCCCACAGCCGGAATGGCCCAGGATGGCGACGAATTCGTTTTCACGGAACGCGATGGACAGGCCCCGCAGGGCCTCCACCTGGTTGCCGCCCTGGCCGTAGGTCTTGGTGATTTGGTTGAGTTCTAGCAAAAAGATGCCTTCTTTCCGGGATTAGTTCGCCGGGCGCAGGCCCCGGCGCAAAATGGTGAGCTGAGTTTGAAGCTGTTCTCGGAACATGGTCTGCTGGTCGCCGCAGCGAAGCGCGCCAACCAGATTGGTCAGGCCCATCGACAGCAGGCAGTGAAGAACGGCCCGCTCCTGCCCGTCCTCCACCTGGCAGCCCTGGTGTTCCAGCAGGCGGCGCGTCAGCCGGGCCATGGTGTCCAGGTCCAGCTGCTCCGTGAACTGTGTGAAGTCCAGATCGGCGTTGAGCCGGAAGAGCCGCCCGATGCGCATTTGCAGCTGATCCTCCCGCGGGTAGGCCGACTGCCAGAGAATCAGGTCGAACATCCCCAGGATGGCCTCGAAAAAGTCGTTGCCGTGCGCTGTCATCTGGGCTAAAAACGATTGGGAAACTGCCTCATAGATCGTTTTCAGCAGATAGGCAAAGAGATCGCTCTTGCCGGAGAAATACTGGTAGAAGCTCCCCCGGGAGATGGAGGCACCTTGGATGATCCGGTTGATGGAGACCTCTCCGTAGGAGTGGGCGGTAAATTCGGCCCATGCCGCCGTTAAAAAACGTTCGCGCTTTTCCTGCGGCAGATGAAAAAACGTGGCAGATGGCATGACACAGCTTCCTTTCGGCGGGAAAAGTATGGCTCCATCATACATGACAGGGTGTCACAAGTCAAGGAGAGAAATGAAGCCCCGACTGCTGGGAAACAGCCGGGGCGGGAACTCAGATTTCCATGATGACGGGCAGGATCATAGGGTTGCGCTTGGTGGATTTGAAGAGGTAGGCCGAAAGGTCGGACTTGATGCTGGCCTTGAGGGCGCTGAGGTCGCGGGAGCCGTCCCTGGCGCAGCGGTCGATGGAGTGGGCGGCGATGATGCGCATTTCCTCCATCAGGGTCTCCGACTCCTTCACATAGACGAAGCCGCGGGTGATGATGTCGGGCCCGGAGATGACGCTGCCGTCCTCCGACGAGAGGTTGACCACCACCACCAGCATACCGTCCTGGGCCAGGTGCTTGCGGTCCCGCAGCACCACGCTGCCCACGTCGCCCACGCCGGAGCCGTCCACCAGGATGCGCCCGGAGGGAACGTTGCCGGTGAGCTTGCAGGTGGTCCTGGTCAGCTCGATCACCCGTCCCACGTCGGAGATCAGGATGTTCTTGGGGTCCATGCCCATGGCCTTGGCCAGCCGGGCGTGGGCCTGGAGGTGGCGCTGCTCGCCGTGGACCGGGATGAAGAAGCGGGGCTTGAGCAGGGCGTGGATGATCTTCAGTTCCTCCTGGCTGGCGTGGCCGGAGGCGTGGAGATCGGCCTGCTTGTCGCAGACTACGTCGGCGCCCTTGCGGTAGAGTTCGTTGATGATCCGGCTGATGGCCTTTTCGTTGCCGGGGATGGCAGAGGCCGAGATGATGATCCGGTCGCCGGGCTGGATCTCCACCTGCTTGTGGCCGGTGAAGGCCATGCGGTAGAGGGCAGACATATTCTCGCCCTGGGAGCCGGTGGAGACGATGACGATCTTGTTCTTGGGCAGGTTCTTGATGGCACTGATGTCCACCAGCGTCCGGGCGGGGACCTTCAGGTAACCCAGCTCCATGGAGACCTTCAGCACGTTTTCCATGCTCCGGCCGGTGACGGCCACCTTGCGGCCATACTTATGGGCCACATTGATGAGGTTTTGCAGCCGGTGGGCGTTGGAGGCAAAGGTGGTGACGATGATGCGCTGGTCGCAGTCCTTGAACTGCCGGTCAAAGCCCTCTGCCACCTGAGTCTCCGAGGCGGAGTAGCCGGGCCGCTCCACATTGGTGGAGTCGCACAGCAGAGCCAGGACGCCCTCCTTGCCCAGCTGGCCCAGACGGCCCAGATCGGCGATGCCCTCAGAGGCGGTGGCGTCGATCTTGAAGTCACCGGTCATCACCACGGTGCCCACAGGGGTCTTGATGGCGAAGGCCACGGCGTCGGCGATGGAGTGGTTCATGTGGATGAATTCCACTTGGAAGCACCCGGCCTTGACCACCTCGCCGGCCTCATGGGTGAACATCTTCACCTTGCTGGTCAGGTCGAATTCGTCCAGCTTCCGCTGCACCAGGCCGATGGTCAGCCGCGTGCCGTGGATGGGCATTTTGACATCCTGCATCAGGTAGGGAATGCCGCCGATATGATCCTCGTGGCCGTGGGTCAGGAAAAGACCCCGCAGTTTGTTCTTGTTCTTTACCAGATAGGTGGTGTCGGCAATGACAGAGTCAATGCCGTACATATCGTCTTCCGGGAAGCCCATACCGCAGTCTACCACGATCATGTCCCGGCCATAC
Organism: Candidatus Avoscillospira avicola; assembly: GCA_018712245.1. Classification (GTDB taxonomy): domain Bacteria; phylum Bacillota; class Clostridia; order Oscillospirales; family Oscillospiraceae; genus Avoscillospira; species Avoscillospira avicola. The sequence goes on from DVHE01000043.1 coordinate 41,955, forward strand.
TCCAAAACGGTGATATTTTTGCCGATTTCATTCAGGCCGCCCAGAGAGATGATTTTCAGTTTTTCGCTCAAATAATTTCACTCCGTTATTTCAAAATTGATATGAACATGGCCGGCGGCAGGCATACCAAAAGAGCTGCCAGGGTAAAAATGGCAACAAAAACAACAGCCCACCAGGGCACCCAGTCCGACCCCGTCTCGCCGAACTCAAAAATGCCCCGGTGCAGCTCAGATATGTGTTTGGCCCCGCGCTGCCGGCACAGCATATGCGTGGGGAAAAGTCCAATTCCAGTGGACACTGTAAAACAGTATAACACAAATTCTTTTGGTTGTATACACTTTTTTTCCGCCATCCTTCGACCCGCGCAGTGCGGAGTGTCCCTGCGGGCGGGCAAGGGGGCGCTGTGGGCCTGCGGCGGGGCGCTCCTGTTTCGTGCATCCCGCCGGAACAAGCTGCTACGTAGCCATGGGCCGGACCTGCCGGCGATAGACAGCGGCAAAGTAGAGAATCTCAGCCACGGCGGTGATGGACCAGGAGCAGATATACACCAGATAGAGGGACTGGATGGTGCCGAACCAGGCGAAGACGGTGTAGACCCAGAGAATGCGGAAGACGCACGAGCCCAGAATGACGATGACCGTGGGGGCCATGCTCTTGCCCAGCGCCCGGGAGGCGGCGATGGTGCAGTCCATAAAGGCGGAAAAGCCGTAGGAGACGCTCATAATGGTCAGCCGGCGCATACCGGCGTCTATCACCTGGGGGTCCGGGGAGAAGAGTGCCAGGAACTGCCGTCCCAGCAGCAACAGCAGCAAGCCCAGGATCAGGCCGATGGCGAAGGAGTAGCCGAGGCTGAGGAAGTAGCTCTGCCGGACCCGCTTCTTATTGCGGGCGCCGTAGTTCTGGCCCATAAAGCTGGCGCAGGCCGTGTAGAACGCGGCCATCACGTCGTAGATCAGCGCATCGGCGTTGGCGGCGGCAGAGTTGCCCGCCACCATGGTGGAAGAGAAGGCGTTGACGCCCACCTGAATAAAGAGGTTGGCCAGGGCGAAGATGCAGTTTTGAAGTCCTGCCGGAATGCCCAGGCGTATTACCTCCAGGGCGCTCTCCCGGTGGAGCCGCAGCTGCGACTTATTAAGGGCGTAAGGGGCATCGTTGTGCATCAGCGCCAGCAGGATCAGCACCGCCGAGAGGTACTGGGAAATGATGCTGGCCAGCGCTACGCCGGCCACTGCCAGGCGTACCACCAGCACAAAGAACAAGTTGAGAATCACATTGAGGACGCCTGCGATGGTTAAAAACCGCAGAGGCCGCCGGGTATCGCCCAGGGCGCTCATTATAGCGCTGCCGTAGTTGTAGATGGCCATGGCCGGCATACCCAACAGATAAATGCGCAGGTATAAGGCGGCGCCGTCCAGCAGATCTTCCTTGGTTTGCAGCAGCTGCAGGATCGAGCGGGCGAAGACGACGCCGAGGATGGAGAGCAGGATGCCCAGCCCGAGGCTGAGAATGGCTGCGGTGTGGAGCAGCTGTCCGAAGCGCTTGTCGTCCCGGGCGCCGAAGAACCGGGCGGCCAGAACGTTGATGCTGCCGCCCAGGCCGATGAGGAAGCCGGTGAACATGGTCACGAGCGTGGTCGTGGAGCCAACGGAGCCCAGCGCCTCCGAACCGACGAATTGGCCGACTACCGCCAGATCCGCCAAATTGAACAGCACCTGCAAGAGATTGGAGCAGATGAGGGGCAGACTAAAGAGAAGAATTTGCTTTCCCAGCGGGCCGCTGGTCATGTCCTGGCAGGAAAGGGACCGCATAACTCAAAGCCTCCTAACGCATAATCGCAGGGATTATACAATAGCCTCGGGGAAATGACAATAGGGAGTGGCTTTTTTTTGCCGGTCTCTTGCAATTGATTGGCGGAATTGCTAAAATATAGCGATACAATGAAAATGGAGAAGTGTAAGCGTGTATCTCAAATCCCTAGAAATCCAGGGCTTCAAATCCTTTGCGGATAAGACGGTCCTGCGGTTCGACAGCGATATCACCGCCATCGTCGGCCCCAACGGCAGCGGCAAATCGAATATTTCCGACGCCATCAGCTGGGTTATGGGCGAGATGAGTTCCAAGGCGCTGCGCGGGGCGAAGATGGAGGACGTGATCTTCGGCGGCACCCAGAAGCGCGGCCAGGTGGGCTTTGCCGAGGCGTCGCTGATTCTGGACAACCAGGACGGCAGCCTCCCGGTGGATACGCCGGAGGTAATGGTCACGCGCCGGTATTACCGCTCCGGCGAAAGCGAATACTATATTAACCGCCAGTCCGCCCGCCTGCGGGACATCAATGAGATGTTCATGGACACGGGCCTGGGCAAGGAGGGCTACTCCAACATCGGACAGGGCCGGATCGATGAGATCCTGGCCGTCAAAAGCACGGACCGCCGGGAGATCTTCGAGGAGGCCGCCGGCATTTCCAAGTACCGGCACCGGAAGGAAGAGACGGAGCGGCGGCTGGCCTCCACCGAGGAAAACCTCCTGCGCATCAACGACAAAATCTCTGAGCTGGAGCTGCAGGTGGAGCCGCTGCGAATCCAGGCGGAAAAGGCCAGGAAATATCTGACCCTGCGGGAGAAGCTCAAGGGGCTGGAGATCGCCCTGTGGCTCCAGAACCTGGAGCGGCTGGCCGCGGCGGCCCAAAAGGCCGAGGCCGACTATGCCGCCGCTGCGCAGGAGCTGGAGCAGCGGCACGCCGAACTCAACGCCCTCTACCACCGCTCCGACCGGCTGGCGCTGGAGCTGAACCAGAAGAATCTCCAGCTGGAGCAGCGGCGGGAAGAGATTGCCGGGAAAGAGGCGGCGCTGCACCAGCAGGAGAGCGACATGGCGGTGCTGCAGGGCAACCTGGACAATTGCCGCCGGAACGTCCTCCGCGTCCGCCAGGAGCTGGAGGAACAGGAGACCCGCAGCGGCGGCGTGGCGCAGCAGGTGCAGAGCCAGGAGGCGCGGATCGCGGAGATCGGCGCCGCCCTGGAGGGGCTCCAGGCGGCGCTGCAGCAGGCGCAGCAGGCCGCTGCGGATTTGCTGGCCACCGCTGACGAGGCCGAGCGCACGGTGCTGGGACTTCGGGCGCGGCAGAGTTTGGCGCAGCAGGAGCTGAGCGAGAAGCGGGCGGACATCGCCTCGCTCCGCGCGTCGATGGAGCAGGGAGGCCAGCGCCGCGCGGCGGTCGAGGCCGATTTAGAGGCCGCGCTGCACCGCGAGGCGGAGCTGAAAGAGCAGGCCGAGGCCTGTAAAACGGCGGTGCAGGCCGCCCGGGAGGAAGCGGAGCGGTGCCGCAATGCCGACGCCGGCTACGCCCTGCGGGTGAAATCCCGGGCAGAACGGCGGGACAGCCTCCAAAAATCCCTGGATGCCCTGCGAATCCAGCGGGAGACCAACCGCTCCCGCAGCCGGATGCTCCAGGAGATGCAGCGGGACTACGAAGGCTTTTCCAAGGCGGTGCGCCTGGTGATGCAGGAGGCCAAGGGCGGACGCCTGGGGCAGATTGACGGACCCGTCTCCGCGCTGATTCGCACCCGGGACGACTTGACCGTCGCCATTGAGACCGCCCTGGGGGCCGCAATGCAGAATATCGTGGTGGGCAGCGAGGCCGACGGCAAGGCTGCCATCCGCTTTTTGAAGCGGTGTGACGGCGGCCGGGCCACGTTCCTGCCTAAGAGCACCATCCAGGGAAGGGCGCTGCAGGAGCGGGGCCTGGAGCAGTGCCTCGGCTTTGTGGGCGTCGCGGCGGACTTGGTGGAATATGATCCGGCCTATACCGGCGTCATCGGCAATCTGCTGGGGCGCATCGTGCTGGTGGAGAACCTGGATCACGCCGTGGAAATGGCCCGGCGGTTTCAGAATCGCTTCAAAATCGTCACGCTGGACGGCCAGGTGATGAATCCCGGCGGCTCCATGACCGGCGGTTCCGCGTCCAAGAGCGCGGGTATCCTCTCCCGGGCCAATGAACTCCAGCGGCTGGAGCAGGCGGCCAAAGAGCTGGACGCCAAGTGCCAGACCATGGAGGGTGATCTCGCCGAAGCGGCCCGGGCCGCGGCTCAGGCGGAGTTTGAACGCTCCGCCCTCCAGGGCCAGCTCCGGGAGGCCGAGGACGCCGTCCTCCGAGCCGAGGGCGAGCAGCGCCAGGCGCAGGCACTGCTGGGCGCCCTGGGGGAGACCGTCGGCAGTTACCGCCGGGAACTGGAGAGCCTTTCCCAGCGCGCTGCGGCGGAGCAGACCAGGCTGGATACTTGGGAGGCTGCCGCTGCCGCGGCAGAGCGGGAGCTGGCACAGCTGGAGTCGGCACTGGAGCAGCAGACCCAGGGCCAGTCGGCCCTTTCCCGACAGGCCGCTGAAAAGCAGGAGGCCATCACGGCTCTCCGGCTGGAAGTAGCGGCGCGGGAGGCCGAGGCTGCCTCCGCCCGGGAGAACGCCCAGCGGCTCCGGGCCTTGGCCCAGGCCATGGAGGGCGACAGAAGCCAGAAGGAGCAATTGATCGCCCAGTATCAGGCCGAGGCCGCGGAGCTGGAGAAAGCTATCTCGGCAGCTGCGGAGAAGCGGCAGGCGCTGGAGCGGGCCGTGACAGAGTCCCGCCGAGTCTTGCAGCAGGAGCTGATGGACCGGGCGGAGACCGAGGCCCAGCGGAATAAGACGGACAAGGACGCGCAGGAAAAAAACAAGCAGATTTTGGATATGGAGCGAGAGGCGGCTCGGCTGGAGCAGAAAAAGGCGGCTGCCGCCATGGAGGAGCAGCAAATCCTCGACAAGCTCTGGGAGACCTATGAACTGACCCCCTCCACTGCTGTGCCGCAGAAGGCGGAGATCGAATCCGCCGCCGCGGCTTCCAAGGAGATCACTGACCTGAAGCGGAAGATTTCGGCACTGGGTTCGCCCAACCTGGGCGCCATCGAGGAGTTTGACCGGGTCAACGAGCGCTATACCTACCTGACCGGCCAGCGCGATGACGTCCTCCACGCTAAAAAAGAGCTGGAGAACATCATCAAGACCATCACCCAGGAGATGACCGAAATCTTCCTGCGGGAGTTCGGCCGGATCAATACGTATTTCGGCGAGACCTTCCAGGAGATGTTCGGCGGCGGCAAGGGCGAGCTGGCCCTGGAGGACCCGGCGGAGCCCCTCAGCTGCGGCATCGAGATCCGCGTCCAACCGCCGGGCAAGCAGCTCAAGACCATCACGCTGCTCTCCGGCGGCGAGAAGGCCTTCGTGGCCATCGCGCTGTACTTCGCCATCTTAAAGGTGCGGCCCACGCCGTTCTGCCTGCTGGACGAGATCGACGCGGCCCTGGACGACCGGAACGTGGAGCGCTTTGCCTCTTACCTTCGCAATTTCAGCAGCAAAACGCAGTTTTTGATTATTACCCACCGGCGCGGCACCATGGAGGCCGCAGACGTCCTCTACGGCGTCACCATGCAGGAGCAGGGCGTCTCGAAGATTTTGCACCTGGACCTCAACCAGATGCAGGCCGAGCTGGGAATTACAGATTAAAGGAAAGATGCCGGCCCACGGGCCGCGCCATAAAAACAAAACGCAACGAAAGGAACCAACTTACATGGGCTTTTTCGACAAAATCAAGCAGGGCCTCAGCAAGACCGCGGCGTCCATCTCCAGTGTCTTCACCGGTTTTTCGGAGATTGACGACGACTTTTACGACGAGCTGGAGGAGAGCCTGATCCTGGCCGACCTGGGGATGGACACCACCATGAAGGCCATGGAGTCTCTCCGGGCCAAGGTACGGGAGAACCGGCTCAAAACCACCGAGGAGGCCCGGACGGCGCTCCGGGAAGTCCTGGTGGAAATGCTCCAGGTGGGCGACAGCGCGCTGAACCTTTCCACCCGGCCCTCCGTGGTGCTGGTCATCGGCGTCAACGGCGTGGGGAAGACCACCACCATCGGCAAGATCGCCCACCAGCTGAAGGGCCAGGGGAAAAAGGTCCTCCTCTGCGCGGCGGACACCTTCCGGGCCGCCGCCGCCGACCAGCTGGAGATCTGGGCCGGCCGCGCCGGCGTGGAAATCATCCGCCAGGACGAGGGCGCGGACCCCGCCGCCGTGGTCTACGACGCCATCGCCGCCGCCAAGGCCCGGGGCGCCGACGTCATCCTCTGCGACACCGCCGGGCGGCTGCACAACAAGCAGAATCTGATGAATGAGCTGGGCAAGATCAGCCGCATCATCGACCGCGAGCTGCCCGCCGCCGCCAAGGAGGTCCTCCTGGTGCTGGACGGCACCACCGGCCAGAACGGCCTGCTGCAGGCCAAGCAGTTCCGGGAGATCGCCGGCGTCACCGGCATGGTCCTCACCAAGCTGGACGGCACCGCCAAGGGCGGCATTGTGGTGGCTGTGGCCGACGCGCTGCAAATCCCCGTGAAATACGTGGGCGTGGGCGAGCAGATGGACGACCTGATGCCCTTTGACCCCAAGGCGTTCGCGGAGGCGTTGGTATGAAATTAGTACTCGCCAGCAAAAATCCCCATAAGCTCCGGGAGATGCAGACCATCCTCTCCCGGCTGGGTATGGAAGTGGTCCTCGAATCGGACGTGGGCGTCGATGTGGACGTGGAGGAGACCGGCACTACCTTTGCTGAGAACGCCATGCTCAAGGCCCGGGCCGTTATGGAGCGAAGCGGCATGGCCGCCATCGCCGACGATTCCGGCCTGATGGTGGACGCGCTGGACGGCGCGCCGGGGGTCTACTCCGCCCGGTACGGCCATCTGGACTCCGACCAGGCCAGGACGGCGTATCTGCTGAAGAATTTGGAGGATGTCCCGGCTGAGAAGCGGTCGGCGCGGTTTGTCAGCGCCATCGCCTGCGTGCTGCCGGACGGCCGGACGGTGACGGCCCAGGGCACCTGCGAGGGGGAGATCCTCTTTGCCCCCCGGGGCGAGAACGGCTTCGGCTACGATCCTGTCTTTTACGTGCCGGCGCTGGGAAAGACATTTGCCGAGGCGGCACCCGACGAGAAAAACGCCGTTTCCCACCGGGGCCGCGCCTTGGCGGCATTTGAAGCGGCATGGAAGGAGAAGGGCTATGCTCACGAGTAAGGAACGGGCCGCGCTGCGGGCGCAGGCCAACGGATTGGATACCACCCTGATGGTGGGGAAGGGCGGCGTGTCGGACGCCGTGGTGGAAGAAGCGGAAAAGCTGCTGGAAGCCCGGGAGCTGGTCAAGGGCAGGGTACTGGAGACCGCCATGCTCACGGCCCGGGAGGCCAGCGACGCCATCTGCGAGGCGACCGGTGCCGACGGCGTCGCCACGGCGGGCAGCACCTTTGTCCTCTGGCGCCGATCCAAAAAGCTGGAGGCCGAGCGGCAGAAGAAGGCTGCGGCGGCGAAAAAGCTCCAGAAAAAGGAGAACCCCGTCCGGGCGGGCCGCCAGCGCCGCCGCGCCGCGGCCAAGGCCGAGCGGGAAAAGCGGGACCAGTACTTCCGCGACGAGGCCGTCAAGGCGGCCATTGCCCGGCGGCGGCAGCTGCGCGGACAGGATGAGCAGTAAGGACAGGAACTTTACATGAACGTTTCATGAGAGGGAGGCGCGGGACATGGCAAAAATCGGCGTTTATGGCGGTACGTTCAATCCCCCGCATTTGGGGCATATTCTGGCGGCCCGGGAATTTCAACGGGTCTTGGATTTGGATTTATTGTTGTTTGTGCCGGTGTATTTGCCGCCTCACAAGAAGCTGCCGCCGGACACGCCTGACGCCACCCGGCGTCTGGAGCTTTTGCGCCTGGCCACCGAGGACGTTCCCTTCGCCCTGGTGGACGATCTGGAGTTCCGGCGGGCAGGGGCCAGCTACACGGTTGAGACGCTGCGGGCGCTGAGAGAGCGCTATCCGCGCGATCAGCTCTACCTCTGCATGGGGACGGATATGCTCCTCTCCTTTGACAGCTGGTACCATCCCAAGGAGATCTGTTCCCTGGCCCAGGTAGTCATGGCCCACCGGGCGGACGCTGAGGAATCGGCGCTGGAGGAGTATGCCGGAACCTTCAAAAAACGCTACGGGAAGGCCCCGATCTTCATCCCCAATGACTTTATTGAGATTTCTTCCACCACAGTCCGGCGGCTGCTGATACTCGGCGGCGCGGCGGACGATCTGGACTCCAAGGTCTACGGACGCATCCTGGATCTGGGGCTTTACGGCACCGGGCGCAACCGCAAGCACCTGCCCTTTGACCAGCTGAAGCAGGAGAGCCTGCAGCTGCACAACGAGAGCCGCGTCAACCATGTGGTGGGGTGCAGCGAGACGGCGGTGGCGCTGGCGAAATGCCACGGCGCCAATGTGGAGGACGCGGCTCGGGCCGGTATCCTCCACGATGTCACCAAGGCGCTGAGCGGCGCGGAACAGTTGCATCTTTGCAGAACTCATGGTATTATAGTCGATGATTTCCTGAAAACCCACACCAAGCTGCTCCACGCCCCCACGGCGGCGGCGGTGGCAGACCACGTCTTCGGGGAGAATGAGGCCGTGTGCCAAGCCATTCGCTGGCATACCTCGGGCCGGGCCAATATGACGACCCTGGAGAAAATCATTTATGTCGCAGATTATATGGAGCCCAACCGAGACTTCCCCGGCGTGGAGGAGCTTCGGCGGCTGGCCTATTCTGATTTGGACGCCGCACTGCTGCTGGGGCTGGAGATGACCCGAGACCACTTGGCCCAGCAGGGCGCACCCATGGGGAAGGACTCCATGGAGGCCATGGCGTTCCTCCGCCAAGGAAAGGATGTTCCATGAAACTTTTTGGCTCGAAACACGGCGGCGCGTACGCGTCGTCCAAGAAACGGACAGTGAATTCCGCCGCCAGGGAAGGGCGGCGCGGCGAGGCCCCTGCTTCCAGAAGAAAGCACCGGCTGAGCGGCGTACAGCGGGGCGCTATTTTGCTGCTGTGCAGCATCTTGGTGCTGGCCGGCACCTGTGTGGCCATCTACCGGGACTTTGTCAAGCCTGTGGAGATCAAGCAGCCCTCGCTGCCGACGGTTTCCGATGGGGTGGACGGTGAGGAGGAAGTCTTCACGCCGCCTACGACCGTGGAAATCGAGACCACTGTGGATGAGGAGACCGGCGAGGAGATCGAACTGGAGGTAGAGGTGCCCGCTAGCCACAAGGAGGGCTTCTACAATATCCTCATCGCCGGCACCGACGATGACGGCGGCCGCACCGACACGATCATGATTGCCCGGCTGGACACCAACGACCACACCGTGGCGCTGATGAGCGTTCCCCGGGACACGCTGATCTCCGGCAACCACTCCGTGCCCAAGATCAACTCCGTTTACGGCGGCGCCGGCGGTGGGAAAGACGGCATGGAGGCCCTGAAAAGCAAGCTGGCCCAGATGCTGGGCTTTGAGGTGGACGGCTACGTGCTGGTGAAGCTGGATGTCTTCATCCAGCTGGTGGATCTGGTGGGCGGCGTGGAGTTTGACGTGCCCCAGCGGATGTACTATTCCGATCCCACCCAGGATCTCTATATCGACTTGCAGCCCGGCCTTCAGACCCTCAACGGCGAGCAGGCCATGGGCCTGGTGCGGTTCCGCAAGGGTTACGCCACCCAGGATATCATGCGCACCCAGGTGCAGCAGCAGTTCCTCCAGGCACTGGCAAAGAAGTATCTCTCCGCGACGACTTTGACAAAGCTGCCGGAGCTGGCCAACCTGTTCTTTGAGAACGTCACCACAGACATGACCGTGGGCAATATGGTCTACTATGGGCAGGAACTTTTGAAGTGCGACTTTGACAATATGTTCACTTACACCCTGGAGGGCGAAGCGGTGATGGTGAGCGGCGCGTCCTGCTATGCAATCTACCAAAACAAGACGCTGGAAGTCATCAACGAGTACTTCAACCCCTACGATGCGGAGATTACTGCCGCCAATGTCAGCATCCGCACCCCGGAGTCGGTCTATGCGTCCTCCTCCAGCTCCTCCGGTTCTTCCAGCACCACCACGGAGCCGGATGATACAGGGGAAACCGATCCCGACACGACCGACCCCGGCGTCACGGACCCGGATGCCACTGATCCTGACGCCACCGATCCCGACGTCGACGATCCCGGCGCCACCGATCCCGATGCCGGCGATCCGGTGGAGGAGGATCCCGGTATCCCCGACGATCCCCTGGCCGGCGATCCCCTGGCCCCGTCCGATGAGACGGAGTGGCCTTGAGAATAGAATTAAACGCCGGTGAAGCGGCCGCTTCCGCCCGGCGCAGAAAGGACGAAAGCATATGATGACACCCAAGGAAGTTGCCGCCGTGGCGGCGAAGGCATTGGATGACCGCAAGGGCGTGGACGTGACGCTGCTGGAGATTGCCGACGTCACCACCATCGCTGACTATTTCCTTATTTGCACCGGTACCTCCAGCACCCACGTCAAGAGCCTGTGCGACGCGGTTGAGGAGGCCATGGACAAAGCCGGGGAGCCTGCGCTCCGCCGGGAAGGCCATCGCAGCGGCACCTGGGTCCTTCTGGACTTCGGCTGCCTGGTGGTCCACGTGTTTACCGAGGAGACGCGGCAGTTCTATGATCTGGAGCGGCTCTGGTCCGACGCGAAGCGCGTGGACCTCGGCGAGGTCCTGGCGCAGTAACTGCGCCTCGGGTTTATGTACCGAAACCGGAACTGTTTCGGAATTTCTGTTCGCGAAGACTTTTTATAAAGGTGAGATAGAAGCAATGAAGTACGATTTTACCCGTATCGAGGAAAAGTGGCAAAAAATCTGGGAGGAGAAGAAGCCCTTTGCCGCCGTCACCGGCGACCCGCGGCCCAAGTTTTACGGCCTGATCGAGTTCCCGTATCCCTCCGGCCAGGGTCTGCACGTGGGCCATCCCCGGCCCTTTACGGCCATGGACATCATCTGCCGCAAGAAGCGGATGGAGGGGTATAACGTTCTCTTCCCCATCGGCTACGACGCCTTTGGCCTCCCTACGGAGAACTATGCCATCAAAAACCACATCCACCCCGCCATCGTCACCAAGCAAAACATTGAGCGGTTCCGCTCCCAGCTGAAGATGCTGGGCTACTCCTTCGACTGGGACCGGGAGATCGACACCACCGACCCCAATTACTATAAGTGGACCCAGTGGATTTTCCTGAAGCTGTGGGAGAAGGGCCTGGCCTACAAGGCCACCATGCCGGTCAACTGGTGTACCAGCTGCAAGTGCGTCCTGGCCAACGAAGAAGTGGTCAACGGCGTTTGTGAGCGCTGCGGCAGCGAAGTCATCCGCAAGGAAAAGAGCCAGTGGATGCTGCGCATCACCAAGTATGCCCAGCGGCTCATCGACGATCTGGACGATGTGGACTTTATCGAGCGGGTCAAAATCCAGCAGAAGAACTGGATCGGCCGCTCCACCGGCGCGGAGGTGGACTTCCAGACCACCGCGGGCGACGTGCTGCGGATCTTTACCACCCGGGCCGATACCCTCTTCGGCGCCACGTACATGGTCATCGCGCCGGAGCATCCCTTTGTGAAGAAGTGGGCCGACAAGATCGAGAACTACGACGCCGTCCAGGCCTATGTGGACGAAGCAGCCCGGAAGTCCGACTTCGAGCGGTCCGAGCTGAACAAGGAAAAGACCGGCGTGATGCTCCAGGGCGTCCGGGCCATCAACCCGGTCAACGGCAAGGAAATCCCCATCTTTATTTCCGACTACGTCCTGGTGACGTACGGCACCGGCGCCATCATGGCTGTCCCGGCCCACGATGACCGCGACTGGGAGTTCGCCAAGAAATTCGGCTGTGAGATCATTGAGGTGGTCCAGGGCGGCGATGTGGAAAAGGCGGCCTTCACCCTCAAGGACGACACCGGCAAGCTGGTCAACTCCGGCTTCCTCAATGGACTGACCGTCAAGGAGGCCATTCCCGCCATGATCAAGTGGCTGGAGGAAAAGGGCATTGGCGAGGAAAAGGTCAACTACAAGCTCCGCGACTGGGTCTTCTCCCGCCAGCGCTACTGGGGCGAGCCCATCCCCATGGTGAACTGCCCCAAGTGTGGCTGGGTGCCCCTGCCGGAGAGTGAGCTGCCGCTGGTGCTGCCCAATGTAGAGAGCTATGAGCCCACCGATACCGGTGAATCGCCCCTCTCCAAGATGACCGACTGGGTCAACTGCAGCTGCCCGAAGTGCGGCGGCCCTGCCCAGCGGGAGACCGATACCATGCCCCAGTGGGCCGGTTCCTCCTGGTATTACCTGCGGTATATGGACCCCCATAACGACAAGGCCCTGGCCTCCAAGGAGGCGCTGGACTACTGGAGCCCCGTGGACTGGTACAACGGCGGCATGGAGCATACGACGCTGCACCTGCTCTACAGCCGGTTCTGGCACAAGTTCCTCTATGACATCGGCGTTGTGCCCACCAAGGAGCCGTATCAGAAGCGCACCAGCCACGGCATGATCCTGGGTGAGGGCGGCGAAAAGATGTCCAAGTCCCGGGGCAATGTGGTCAACCCCAACGACATCGTCGATCAGTACGGCGCGGATACCATGCGCCTGCACATCATGTTCATCGGCGACTTTGAAAAGGCCGTGTCCTGGTCCAACGAGGCCGTCAAGGGCTCCAAGCGGTTCCTGGACCGGTGCTGGAACCTGGCCGAAGGCTGCTCCGCCGACGAGGCCATCTCCGCTGCCAACGAGTCCATCATCCATAAGACCATCAAGAAAGTCACCCAGGACATCGACGAGCTGAAGATGAACACCGCCATCGCCGCGCTGATGACCATGGTCAACGAGTTTGCCGCCCACGGCTGCTCCAAGGGCGACGTGGAGCAGCTCCTGCTGCTGCTGAGTCCCTTTGCGCCCCACATGGTGGAGGAGCTGTGGGAGAACCTGGGCTTTGCCGCCAAGTACGGCAAGATGGCCTGCCAGATGCCCTGGCCGGAGCATGATGAGAGCAAGACCGTCGATTCGACCGTCGTCATGGCCGTGCAGGTCTGCGGCAAGCTGAAATGCACCGTGGAAGTGCCCACCGACAGCGATCAGGACACCGTCGTGGCCGCAGCCATGGCCCAGGAGAAGATCGCCCGGCTGGCTGAGGGCAAGAACCTGGTCAAGACCATTCTGGTGCCCAATAAGCTGGTCAACCTGATCCTCAAATAATGCTTGACAAATTGCGCAATTTTGACTATAATCATTGTGCTGTTTGAACAGCCCTGAACGTATCCTGGACTGAGCCGGATACATGGAGGGAGGGAAATCATCAATGTCTGAAATTCACGTAAAAGAAAATGAATCTCTGGAGTCCGCACTGAAGCGCTTCAAGCGCAGCTGCGCCAAGGCTGGCGTTATTCAGGAGGTCAAGAAGAGAGAGCATTATGTGAGTCCCAGCCTGAAGCGGAAGCAGAAGTCCGAGGCTGCCCGCAAGAACAAGAGAAAGTTCTATTGATCTCTCTCCGCAAGCTGAGAAGTATCGCCCCGATCCAAAAGGATCGGGGCGATTTTCGTAAGAAAGGAGAACCCATGGAGCAGCGCGTGATCGCCTTCGACGTGGAAACGCCGAACTATCAGAATGACCGCATCAGCGCCATCGGCCTGTGCGAGATCCAAGACGGGGAAATTACCCGAAAGTTTTATACGCTGGTCAACCCAGAGACCCATTTTGACGCCTTCAACGTCGCCCTCACGGGCATCACGCCGGAGATGGTGCAAAACCAGCCCACCTTTGACCGGCTGTGGCTGCTGCTGGAGCCGCTGCTGGAGGGGAGCGTGCTGGTGGCCCACAACGCCACCTTCGACCTCGCGGTCCTGGCCAAGTGCCTCAGAGGCTACGGGATTGTCTGGCACCGGTACGTGGACTACGCCTGTACGGTGCAGATGAGCCGCCGGTGTATGCCGGGGCTCCCCAACCACAAGCTCAACACCGTCTGCGACCACCTGCGTCTGGGCCTGGACCACCATCACGCCGGGAGCGACGCCCTGGCTTGCGGCGAGATTTTCCTGCGGTGCCTGGAGCAGGGCGCCAGCCTCGCCGCCTGCCGCCGTACATACGACCTGGAGCAGTGCCGCACCGCCCGGCGCTGGTGAGCTACCGCGCCCGCAGCTCCCAGAAGGCCACGGCGCTGGCCGCCGCCACATTGAGGGAATCTACCCCGTGGGCCATGGGAATCTTCACGGTGTAACCGCACCGGGCAATGGTGCTTTGCGCCAAGCCGTCCCCCTCAGTGCCCAGGACGATGGCCAGCTTGGGGAGGGATTGGAGCCGGGGATCGTCAATAGAGCAGGATTCATCGGTCAGCGCCATGGCGGCGGTGGAAAAGCCCAGGGCGTGCAGGCGCTTCAGCCCCGCCTCCGGCCACTCCGCCGCCGTCTCACCCAGATAGGTCCAGGGCACTTGGAAAACCGTTCCCATGCTCACCCGCACCACCCGGCGGTTGAGGGGATCGCAGCAGCTGGGGGAGAGGAGGACCGCGTCCATCCCCAGGGCCGCCGCCGAGCGGAAGATCGCCCCGACGTTGGTGGAATCCACGATTCCCTCCAGCACCGCCACCCGCCGGGCGCTGCGGCAGATGTCCTCCGCCTGGGGCAGCGCAGGCCGGGCCATGGCGCAGAGAATTCCCCGGGTCAGCGTGTAGCCGGTGAGGGCGGCCAGCACTTCCCGGTCTCCGGTGTAGACCGGCACGTCACCGCAGCGCTGGAGCAGAGCCGCGCCCTGCCCAGTCAGATGCCGCCGCTCCATCAAAAGCGAGAGAGGCTGGAGCCCCGCGTTCAGAGCGGTGGTGATGACCTTGGGACTTTCCGCGATGAAGATGCCCTGCCCCGGCTCCAACCGGTTGCGGAGCTGGGCCTCGGTCAGATGGGCGTACGCCGCCAGCGCGGGATCGTCCAGCGATGTGATTTCAATGATGCGGGCCATAAAATGCCTCCCCGTGGGTTTTTCCTCATTATACCCAATGCCCGCTGAAATCGCAACAGCAGGGAAGCGGGATGGAAAGGGAAGAGGGAAGAGAGGGTGCCTACGGCGGCGACAGGAGCGCGGTGGGAGAAGCGGTCCCCCGCAGCCACCGTGCCCTCCCCGAGAGGCCGCTTCGCGGCACGGGCCGATGTAGGCATCGGCCCCTACGGAGCGCCTGCGGCAAACGCAACAACCCGCGGCGTCATCGTAGGGGCGCGCATCGCGCGTCCGCTGGGCTGGCGGCATTTGAGTATCTGCGCCGGACGCACTGGGGCGCGATGCGCGCCTCTATGAAAGTGCAAAGCGGCAGCTTCACACATATTTCCTCCACATCTGACTTCGTAAGCGTATAGTCTGAGCGATTAAAAGCGCGCCTGTGGCCCGGGCGTGCTTGTTTTTTGCGTGATGGAATGTAGAACGGGGGTAAAGGCTGTATGTCGCGGCGGCTGACGCCGCCCTGTGACCAAATCTTTGCCGATTCTCCCGTATCCGACACGCGGGGAACGGCATACACTGGACGGGAGGGTAGAGCAATGTATCAATATTATTTCACCTTTCGTTCCATGACCCAGGCCCAGCGTGCGGTGGGCCTGCTGCGCCAGGCGGGGATTTTCCCTACGCTGCTGCGCACCCCCAGAGCCATTTCCAGCCAAGGCTGTGGATATTCCATCCTGGTACGCGGCGAGGAGGTCTATCAGACTGCCGCCGCGCTGCGTGCCGGCCTGATTCTCTATGAAAAAGCCTATCGTATGTCCGCCGGTGGGCGGGCGGAGGAGGTATTCCCGTGATCTATTTTGACAACGCGGCCACTACCATGCCGAAACCGGAGGCAGTCTATCAGGCGGTGGATCGCACCATCCGCACCTGTGCCAGTCTGGGCCGCAGCGGCCACCCGGCGGCCCAGCGGGCCAGCGCCGTGGCCTACGCCTGCCGCGAGGCGGCGGGCCGGCTCTTTTCCGCCGAGCCGGAGCAGGTGGCTTTCACCACCAGCGCCACCCATGGGCTGAACATCGCCATCAAAACGCTGGTGAAGCCCGGGGACCGGGTGGTGATCTCCGGCTTTGAACACAACGCGGTGCTTCGCCCCCTCTATGCCCTGGGGGCCGAGATCGTCATCGCCGGGCGGAAGCTCTTCGACCCGGCGGACACCCTGGCGGCCTTTGCCGCCGCCATGACGCCCGAGACAAAGGCTGTAGTCTGCACCCACGTCTCCAACGTGTTCGGCTATATCCTGCCCGTTGCGGATGTGGCAAAGCTCTGCCGCGACCGCGGCGTGCCGCTGATCGTGGACGCGGCACAGTCCGCCGGCGTCCTGGCGGTCTCGCTCCAGGACCTGGGCGCGGCGTTCATTGCCATGCCGGGCCACAAGGGCCTCTATGGCC
Source organism: Candidatus Avoscillospira avicola (assembly GCA_018712245.1). Lineage (GTDB taxonomy): Bacteria > Bacillota > Clostridia > Oscillospirales > Oscillospiraceae > Avoscillospira > Avoscillospira avicola. Next base: position 58,254 of record DVHE01000043.1, read on the forward strand.
CCCAGGGGACGGGGCTCCTGCTGTGCGGACAGATGCCCAAGCCGCTGATGGAGGGCGGCACCGGCAGCCAGTCGGAGCTTTGGTCCATGCCGACATTTCTGCCTGATGCCGCCGAGGCCGGTACCCACAATGTGCCGGGCATCGCGGGGCTGCTGGAGGGCATTCGCTACGTGGAGGGGCGCGGCCTCCGGTCCATTGCCCGACGGGAGTCGGGCCTGATCCGCCGCCTGGCGGCGCGGCTGAAGGACGTCCCGGGACTCCAGGTGTTTGAAGGACCCGAGGCGGTGCAGAGCGGCGTCCTGTCCATCACTGCCGCGGGGCGGGACTGTGAAACCATGGCCCAGTCCCTGGGTGCTGCGGGGCTCGCCGTGCGGGCCGGACTCCACTGCGCCCCGGTGGCCCATGAGAGCGCCGGGACGCTCCACAGCGGCACCGTGCGTCTGAGCGTCTCGGATTTCAATACGCCGGAGGAAGTGGACGCCGCGGCGGATATTTTGCGCAGAATGAACACACCTTGAAATTCTTGGCCATTTCCCCTTGCCAACACTGCCATTCTGGGCTATAATTACAATGATTATTTATCGTTATCAGAATGGCGGTGAGACCATTGAGCGAAATTACGAGCTTCTTCCAAAATGCCGTTTATGCCTTTATGAGCATCAAAATCAAAGACATTTTGGACATTTTGATCGTAGCTTTTTTGATATATAAAGTTGTCAGTCTGGTGCGTTCCACCTCCACCGCCCGCGTGGCGCGGGCCATTGTGGTGCTGCTCCTGGCCACCTGGATCACGGGGCTGTTCCAGATGGAAATGCTCAACTTCGGCCTCAATAAGATCCTGGAACTGGGCGTCATCGCGCTGGTCATCATGTTCCAGCCGGAGCTGCGCCGTGCGCTGGAGCGGATGGGCGGCAAGAGCGTCAAGGAGCTTTTGAGCGGCAAATCGCCCCAGGGTGAAATGGAAGAGGCCATCCTCGCCACCGTTTCCGCCTGCGAGATCATGAGCAAGGAACGGGTGGGCGTCCTTTTGATCTTTGAGCGGGAGACCTCCCTGGAGGACTACTTCAAGACCGGCACGCTGCTGGATGCCAAAACCTCCGAGCAGCTTCTGCGCAACCTCTTTTTCCCCAAAGCCTCGCTGCACGACGGCGCCGTCATTATCCGGGGCGGCCGAGTGGCCGCCGCCGGCTGCGTGATGCCCCTTTCGGAAAATCCGCACCTGAGCAGCGACCTGGGCACCCGGCACCGGGCCGGCGTCGGCACCAGCGAGGTCTCCGACGCGGTGGTGGTCATCGTCTCTGAGGAAACCGGCACCATCTCCGTTGCCGTGGGCGGTATGCTCAAGCGGCACCTGGCGCCGCAGACCCTGGAGCGGCTGCTGACCACGGAACTCATTCCCAACGAGCAAGAACAAAAGACCCTGATGACACGAATCAAGCAGGGCTTGACAAAGAAGGGACGGTCAGATGCAAAATAAAAAATGGCTCACGATGCTTCTGGCGCTGGTGATCTCCGTCGTCGTCTGGGTGTATATCGTCACGGTGGAAAACCCGGAGCAGAAAGCCACCCTCTATAACATTCCTGTGACGTTCAGCGGCGAGGATATCCTGCGGGAGGACTATTCCCTGATCATCGCCGAGACGAACGTCGAATCCGGCGTGACGCTGGATTTCCATGGCAAGCTCTCGGAACTCAACAAACTCCGGGAAGACAAAATGGAGCTGGAGGTGACGGTGGACGTCTCCCGGCTGCGGAGCGCCAACGAGTTCACCTTTTCTTATGATCTCTCCAATGTAACGCTTCCGGCCTCCGTTTCCAGCCAGAGCTTGTCGCTGATCGGGCGGGCGCCCAACAAAATTTCTGTCACCCTGGCAAAGCTGGAGACCAAGACCGTGGAGGTCAAGGTGATCACCGACGTGAAGGTGGTGGACGGCTACCTGGCCGAGCGCGCCACGCAGAATTACAGCGAAATCGTCATCGAAGGCCCGGCGGATGTGATCAACCAGGTGGATTACGCCCAGGTGACCCTGACCCGGGAGAATGTGGATCAGACCATCACCACCAGCCTTCCCTATACGCTCATTGACTACGACGGCAACGTGGTGGACAGCACAGATATTACCTCCGATGTCACTGAGATTGAAGTGACGCAGCCGGTCTCCATGTTCAAGGAGGTCCCGTTGGAGATCTTCGCCATCGACGGCGGCGGCGCTACCCAGGATGACATCACATGGGCGATTGAACCCAAGACCATTCGCGTCTCCGGCGAGGCTTCGGTGCTGGAGACCATCCCGAGCATCCGCTTGTCCAGCGTGGATCTGGGCAGTATGGAGAGCAACAGCGAGACCTTCACGCGGGTCATCAACATCCCCGATGGCTGCACCAATCTCTCCGGTGTGCAGGAAGCCACGGTGACGGTGCAGATCAAGAACAAGGATATCCGCCAGGTGCGTATTCCCAGCACCAACTTCCAGTTTATCAACACGCCGGCGGGCATCCAGCCGGAGTCGACTACGACCATGCTCCTGGTGGCGATTCGGGCCAACGAGAGTGACATTGACCTGATCAGCGAGGAGAATGTCCGTGTGGTCGCGGATCTCTCATCCTTTACCGCGGCCAATGCCGGGACCACTGTCACCGTGCCGGTGCGCATTTACCTGGATGGGTTTGAGGACGCCGGTGTCATCCGGGACGATGAATACAGCATCATAGTGGATTTGAACTCAGTCGGAGACAGCTGATTTCAAAGAATTGTCGGGCTGTATGCGGTTCGCCGCGTACAGCCCGCTCATGGAGGGAAGAACGTTGATTAAGAGTATGACGGGCTATGGCCGGGCCGTGCGGGCCGACGGGGATCTGGAGATCACCGCGGAGATCCGCGCCGTCAACAATCGCTATCTCGACTGCACCGTGAAGCTGCCCAGGCTCTACGGCTACGCGGAAGACCCCATCAAGCAGCGCGTTAAGGCCCGCGTCAGCCGGGGCAAAGTGGACGTGTTTCTCACCGTCAACCATACCGGCGGTACGGACGTGTCCGTCTCGCTGAACCGTCCGGTGTTGGAGGGATACCTGGCGGCCATGAAGGCCATGGCGGCGGAATATGCGGTCCGGGACGACATCTCGGTCTCCAGCCTCTCCCGCCTGCCGGAGGTGTTCCTGGTGGACAAGCCGGAGGTGGACGAGGAGGCCGTCACCGCTGCGCTGCTGGAGACAGTGGACGGCGCGCTGGAGCAGTTTGACGCCATGCGGGCCACCGAAGGTGCGGCGCTGGAGGCGGATATCCTCAGCCGCGGGCAGACCATTCTGGAGCGCGTTTCCGAGGTGGAGGCCCGCAGCCCGGAGACAGTGGCCGAATATCGGGCGAGACTCCTGGCCAAAATGCGGGAAGTGCTGTCCGGCGCCGCGCTGGACGAGAGCCGCATTCTCACCGAAGCCGCCCTCTATGCCGACAAGGTGGCCGTGGACGAGGAGACTGTGCGGCTGCGCAGCCACCTCAAGCAGCTCGCCTCCATGGTGCAGGGCGGCGGCCCCATCGGCCGAAAGCTGGACTTCCTGCTCCAGGAAATGAACCGGGAGACCAACACCATCGGCTCCAAGTGCGTGGATTTGAATATTTCCGAGATTGTGGTGGAGATGAAAGCGGAACTGGAAAAGATCCGCGAACAAATTCAGAACGTCGAGTGAGGAGGGCGGTATGCGGCTCATCAATATTGGATTTGGAAACATGGTGTCTTCCAGCCGTCTGCTGGCCATTGTCAGCCCCGAATCCGCGCCCATCAAGCGCATCGTCCAGGAGGCGCGGGATCGGAGTATGCTCATTGACGCCACCTACGGCAGAAGGACCAGAGCTGTCATCATCATGGACACGGACCACGTGATTCTCTCGGCCATTTTGCCCGAGACCATCGCGGGGCGCGCCTCCGGCAAGAGCGACGGGGGAGAAAGGGAAGAGGCGGAACCATGCGAGGAAAGCTGATCGTGATATCCGGCCCCTCGGGGGTTGGAAAAAGCACCGTGGTCAAAGAGGTCATGGCCCAATGTGAGACGCTCCAATTCTCTGTTTCTGCCACCACGCGTCCCATGCGTCCCGGCGAGGTGGATGGAAAGAACTACTATTTTGTCAGCCGGGACACCTTCCAGCGGCTCATCGACGAGGATCAGCTGCTGGAATACGCCGAGTACGTGGGCAATTATTACGGAACGCCGGTGGGGCCGCTGGACGAAGCGCTGGCAGCCGGGCGGGACGTACTGCTGGACATTGAAGTCCAGGGGGCGCTGCGGGTCAAATCCCGCCGGCCCGACGCAATTTTGATTTTTATGCTGGCCCCGTCCTTTCAGGACATCGAAGCCCGGCTTTACGGCCGGGGCGACACCGCGCCCGAGTTGATCCTGGGGCGGCTGGAGCGAGCCAGATGGGAATATACCCAGGCCGTCAACTACGACTACCTGGTGGTCAATGACAACGTGGACAAGGCCGTCTCGGAGATTCTCGCCATTTTGAAGGCGGAAAAGTGTAAGGCCCCGGAACGGTTGCATCTTTTGAAGGAGGACAATTAAAATGCTCTACCCCCCCATGTCTGAACTGCTCAAGCACATCGACAGCCGCTATCTGCTGGTGAATGTGGTGGCCCGACGTGCCCGGCAGATTTCCATTGAAGCGGAGCAGGAGGGCTACGCCCTGGAGGACAAGCCCGTCACGCTGGCCATCCGTGAGGTGGCTGACGGCAAACTCACCGCCACGACCAAGGACGAATATTTGAAGTAATCCGACACAAGCTGGGAGGGAAGGCCTTTGATTGCCCAGGTGGCTGTTTCCGCGGCGGTCTATGCCATTGATAAGCCCTACTCCTACCGCATTCCGCCCGCTCTGACGGTGGAACCCGGGATGCGGGTGTCGCTTCCCTTCGGCCAGGGAAACCGCCTCTGTGAGGGGGTGGTCCTGGCGGTGGAGGCGGGGGACGAGGAAGGCCTCAAGGCCATTTCTGCCGTGCTGGACAGTGCCCCTGTCCTGTCCCAGCCGTTTCTCCATCTGGCGGCATTTCTGCGGGAGCGGTATTTCTGCACCTTTTACGACGCGGCCAAGGCCATGCTGCCCGCCGGACTGTGGTTTCAGGTCCGAGAGGAGCTGACGCTGGACGCGGTGCCTGCCGAGGTCCAGTTCCCCAAGACCCACAGCCGGGCCGGGGAAATTCTCAGTGCTCTGGAGGCAGCCGGTGGCCGGATGGCCATGGCGGAGCTGAAAAGGACTGTGGACCCGGCAGTGGTAGAGCGGTTTTTGCCGTATCTCCAGAAAAAAGGCTACCTCCACACCAATATCTCCTACGCCCGCCAGGTGCGGGACCGCGTGGAGCAGACGGCCCAACTGGCCGTCTCCTGGGAGGAGGCCATGGCGTATGCCGCCAGCAAGGGCCGCAGCGCACCGCTGCAAAAGGAGATTTTGACGCTTCTGTCCCAGTTGGACTCCGTCAGCGTGAAGGAGCTTTGCTACTTTACGGGCGCTTCCATGGCTACGGTCCGGCGGCTGGAGCAGCTGGGGTATCTCCGGCTGGACCTCCGGCCGGTACTGCCGGAGCCACCGGCGGCTCCGGCGGCGACCGCGCCGCCTCCCGTTCTCAATGCCCAGCAGCAGGCGGCCTTTGACGGCCTTTCCCGTCAGATGCAGGCCGAAAAGCCCGGCGCGTCGCTTCTCTACGGCGTCACCGGCAGCGGCAAGACCGCCGTTTACCTCCGCCTGATCGCGGCGGCCCTGGAGCAGGGCCGCTCGGCCATCTATCTGGTGCCGGAGATTGCCCTGACGCCCCAGCTGGTCTCCCGGCTTATGGACCATTTTGGCGCCACCGTGGCGGTTCTCCACAGCGGCCTTCGGGTCTCAGAGCGGTACGATGCATGGCTTCGGATTCGCCGGGGAGAGGCACGGGTGGTGGTGGGAACGCGCTCAGCGGTTTTCGCACCGGTGGAAAATCTGGGCATTGTGATTTTGGACGAGGAACAGGAACATTCCTATAAATCGGAAAACACCCCCCGGTATCACGCCCGGGAGGTGGCCCTTTATCGGGGTGCCCGGGAGGGCGCCCTGGTGCTGCTGGGGTCCGCGACGCCGTCGCTGGAGACGATGTTCCTGGCCCGGCAGGGAAGAATTACCTGCCACCAGCTGACGGAGCGCTTCAATGGCGGCGCGCTGCCCCAGGTGGAGCTGGTGGATATGAAAGAAGAGCTGCGGCGGGGCAACAATACCTCCATCAGCCTGCCTCTACAGATGGCGCTGGAGGACGCCATGGCCCAGGGCCGCCAGAGCATTCTGCTCTTGAACCGCCGCGGCGCGGGGCAGTACCGGGTCTGTGTCCAGTGCGGCCAGGTGCCCACCTGCCCCAGGTGCAGCGTCAGCCTGACATACCACGCCGTCCACCGCCGGATGCTCTGCCACTACTGCGGCCACGCCCAGCCGGTGTTGGAGCGGTGTCCCGTCTGCGGCGGCGCCATGAAGACCATGGGCACCGGCACCCAAAAGGTGGAGGCGGAGCTGCGGGAGCTGTTTCCTGGGAAAGAAATTCTGCGCATGGACGCCGATACGGTGGCCGAAGCCCGCAGCCACGAGGCGCTGCTGAACCGCTTCCGGCGGGAGGAGATTCCCGTCCTGGTGGGGACGCAGATGGTGGCCAAGGGGCTGGATTTTGAAAATGTCACCCTGGTGGGCGTGGTGGACGCGGACCTTTCGCTGTATGTGAGTCACTATCGGGCGGCTGAGACCACCTTCTCCATGCTGACCCAGGTGGTGGGACGGGCCGGGCGGGGCCGCTATCCGGGCCGCGCCATCGTCCAGACCATGACGCCGCAGCACACGGTTCTCACCCTGGCGGCCCGGCAGGACTACGACCAGTTTTACCAGCTGGAGCTGTCCATCCGGCAGCTGCACGGTCTGCCGCCCTTCCGGGACCTCTACACCATGACCTTTGTCAGCTGGATGGAGAGCCGGGCGGTGTCCGGCGCGGCCCGCTTCCGGGCCATGGCCGAGGCGGAGGCCGCAGCGCAGCAGATACCGCTGGAGGTGCTGGGGCCGTCCCCGGCGCCGGTGGTAAAGGTAAATAACGCCTACCGCTACCGCCTGTCGCTCTATACCGCCGGGACCCGCCCCGTCAGGCGGCTGCTGGCTTCCCTGCTGAAGACGTTTTTGCAGGACAAGGCCAACCGGGGCGTCAGCGCTTATCTGGATATCAATTCTTACGAATAGAGGGATCTATCATGGCACTTAGAAATATCGTCACCGTAGGCGACAGCGTTCTGACCAAGGTCAGCCGTCCTGTGACTAAATTTGACCGCCGCCTCCATCAGCTGCTGGACGACATGACCGAGACGCTGGAGGACGCCGGCGGCGTGGGCCTGGCCGCGCCCCAGGTGGGGGTTTTGCGGCGGGCCGTGGTGGTGGACACGGGGGAAGACGGCATCCTCGAACTGGTGAACCCGGAGATCATCGCCCAGAGCGGAGAACAGACCGGCCTGGAGGGCTGCCTGAGCGTGCCGGGGGAATACGGCATCGTCACCCGGCCCAATGAGGTGACGGTCCGCGCCCAGGACCGCGACGGCAACTGGTTCGAGGCGGAAGGCGAAGGGCTGATTGCCCGGTGCTTCTGCCATGAGCTGGCGCATCTGGAGGGGCAGCTCTACACCGCCGTGGCGGAGCGGATGCTCACCAAGGAGGAACTCCAGGCCATGGCAGAGCAGCAAGAGGAGGAAACGCCGTGAGATTGGTGTTTATGGGTACGCCCGAGATCGCTAAAACCTGTCTGGAGGCCATCTACCAGGCGGGCCACGAGATCGTGGGCGTCTATACCAAGGTGGATACCCCCAAAAACCGGGGCATGAAGCTCACGGTCTCGCCGGTGAAGGCCTTTGCTATGGAAAAGGGCCTTCCGGTGTTCCAGCCGAAAAATTTCAAGGACCCGGAGACCGTGGAAGCGCTGCGGTCCCTGCGGCCGACCCTGATCGTGGTGGTGGCCTACGGGCGGATCCTGCCCCAGTCGGTGCTGGATGTGCCGGAAAAAGGCGCCATCAATATGCATGCCAGCATTCTGCCGGAGCTGCGGGGTGCGGGCCCAATCCAGTGGTCCATCCTCCAGCACATGAAGGAGACCGGCGTCACGGCCATGTATCTGAGCGCCGGGATGGACGAAGGCGATATCATCGAAATCCGCCGGACGCCCATCGACCCGATGGAGACCGGCGCGGAGCTGATGGAGCGCATCGGCCAGATCGCCGCCGGCCTGGCGGTGGACACCATCGCATCCATCGAAGCCGGCACGGCCACCCGCACGCCCCAGGATCACACCCGGGCCACTTACGCGCCCATGCTCTCCAAGGACATGAGCCCCATCGACTGGACCCAGCCGGTGCGCTACGTCATCGACCAGGTCCGCGGCCTCATTCCCTGGCCGGTGGCCACGGCGGAGCTGGGCGGCGTGCCCTTTAAAATCTTCCGGGTGGAGGACACCGGGAAGACCACGGACCGCGCCCCCGGTACTATCCTGGCCCTGACCAAGCAAGGGCTGGAGGTGGCCTGCGGCCAGGGCGGCGTGGCCCTGGTGCGGGAGCTGCAAGCCCAGGGCGGCAAACGGATGCCCGCCCCGGACTATTTCCGCGGCCATCCCATCCAAATCGACTGATTTATTCCCAGGAGGCACTATGAACGCCAGAACCACTGCACTTTCCGCCCTGATCGCCTGCCGCCGGCAGGGGGCCTGGGCCGACGGCGCCCTCAAAGAGTATATCGCCCGGGACCGGCTGGACCGGCGGGACGCCGCCCTGGCCACGCGGCTGGTCTACGGCGTGGTGCAAAACCGTTTGCTGCTGGACTTCTGGCTGGAACGCCTGGTCAAGGGCGGCACGGGAAGGCTCCAGCCGGTGGTGCTGGACATTCTGCGCCTGGGCCTCTATCAAATCACCCAAATGGATAAAATCCCTCCCTCCGCCGCCGTCAACGAGGCCGTGGAGCAGGGAAAGAAATACGCCTCCCGCCAGGCGGCGGGCCTCATCAACGGCGTGCTGCGCAGCGCCCTGCGCCAGCGGGATGCTCTGACGCCGCCGGAGGACCTCTCCATCCGCTATAGCCACCCCCGCCCGCTGGTGGAGCTGCTGGAGGCCCAGGTGGGGGCGGGGGAGCTGGAGGCGCTGCTCCAAAGCCACAACCAGCTGCCGCCGCTGACGGTGCAGCGCAACCCCCTGGCCGTCTCGGAGGCCGACTTCCGCCGGGAACTGGCGGACGCCGGCGTGGAGGCGACGCCCCACCCCTGGTGCCGGGACAGCTGGCTTTTGCAGGGCAGCGGCAGCCTGGAGGCGCTGCCCCTCTTCCGCCGGGGCGGCTTTTATGTCCAGGACCCGGCGGCCCGGCTGGCCGTCACCGCGGCGGGACTGGAGCCAGGAATGCGGGTGTTGGACGTCTGCGCGGCCCCCGGCGGCAAGAGCTTCGCCGCCGCCATGGACCTGGGCGGGGAGGGCTCCGTCCTCGCTTGCGATATCCACCCGCACAAGATCACGCTGCTGGAGCGCGGCGCGGCGCGGCTGGGCCTTCCCAACCTCACGGCCCGCCTTCAGGACGCCACGGCCTTTGCCCCGGAACTGGCGGATCAGATGGATGCCGTGCTGGCCGACGTGCCCTGCTCCGGCCTGGGCGTCATCCGCAAAAAGCCGGATATCCGCTATAAGGACCTGGAGCCGCTGGGGCGTCTGCCGGAGATTCAGCGCCGCATCTTGGACAACGTATCCCGGTACGTCCGCCCCGGCGGGGTGCTGCTCTACAGCACCTGCACCATTCTCCACCGGGAGAATGAGGCGGTGGCGGAGGCCTTTCTGGCCGACCACCCGGAATTTTCCCCGGAGCCCTTCCCGCTGCCGGAGGCGCTGGGCGGAGAACACCGCGCCATGGTGACGCTCTATCCCCACCGCCACGGCACCGACGGATTCTTTATCTGCAAGCTGAGGAGAACCACATGAACCGCGACATCAAATCCATGGACCTGCCGGAGCTGACTGAGGCCCTGGCAGAGCTGGGAGAGCCCAAATTTCGCGCCAAGCAGCTCTTCACCTGGCTGCACCGGGGCGCCAGGACCTTTGACGAGATGACCAATCTCTCCAAGGCCCTGCGGGAGAAGCTCCGGACGCAGTTTGACCTGAACCCGCCGGAGGTGGCCCGCCGGCAGGCGTCCCGGCTGGACGGCACCGTCAAGTACCTCTGGCGCCTGGCGGACGGAAACTGCGTCGAGTCGGTGCTGATGCGCTATCACCACGGCAACACCGTCTGCATCTCCTCGGAGGTGGGCTGCGCCATGGGGTGCGCCTTCTGCGCCTCCACCCTGGGGGGCCTGGTGCGGCGGCTGACCCCGGCGGAAATGCTGGATCAGGTGCTGTTCACGCAGCTGGACTCCGGCCTTCCGATTTCCAACATCGTCCTGATGGGCATCGGCGAGCCGCTGGATAACTACGATCATGTCTTAAAATTCCTCCGCCTGGTCAATCATCCGGACGGGCTGAACATCGGGATGCGCCACATCAGCCTCTCCACCTGCGGCCTGGTGCCGCGAATTGCCCGGTTGGCCGGGGAGGATTTGCAGCTGACGCTTTCCGTTTCCCTCCACGCCCCCACCAACGCCATCCGCAGCCAGATCATGCCGGTGAACAAGGCATACCCGGTGGAGGAGCTGGTGGCGGCGTGCCGGCAGTATTTTGAGACCACAGGCCGCCGGATTTCCTTCGAGTACGCCATGATCCGGGACGTCAACGATACGCCCCAGGTCGCCGAGCAGCTGGCGGCGCTGCTCCATGGGCTTCCGGCCCATGTCAACCTCATCCCGCTCAACGACGTGGCCGAGAGCCCCCTCAAGCCCAGCACCCGCCGGGCGGTGGAGGCCTTCCAGCAGATTCTCGAGGGCCACGGCATTCCCACCACGGTGCGCCGGACCCTGGGCAGCGACATTGACGCGTCCTGCGGCCAGCTGCGGCGCAAGTATGAAAAGGAGGCGACCTCATGCAGACCTGGGGACTGACAGACCCTGGCATGGTGCGCACCCAGAATCAGGATCACTACCAAATCGTCAAGCTGGGCCGGGAGCAGGTGCTGGCCATCGTCTGCGACGGCATGGGCGGCGCTCGTTCCGGCAACATCGCCAGCCAAATGGCCGTGGAGGTCTTCGTGGGCGAGGTAAAGCGCACGGCCCGGTCCAATATGCGGCCCGAGCGGATCGACGATATGCTGGAGCAGGCGCTGGAGCTGGCCAACAAGGCCGTCTACGAGCAGTCGCAGCTGAGCGAGGAATACCGCGGCATGGGCACGACTCTGGTGGCCGCCTTCTTCCAGAAGGACCAGCTGACTGTGGCCAACGTGGGAGACAGCCGGGCTTATCTCTTCAATAAAGAGGGCGTGCAGAGCATCACCACCGACCACTCCCTGGTGGAGCTGATGGTCCAGCGGGGCGAGATCACCCGGGAGGCCGCCAAGAACCACCCGGGCAAGAACCTCATCACCCGGGCCGTGGGAACCGAGGCCCAGGTGGCTTGCGATTTATTCCACAGGACCCTCAATCGGGGCGACAGCGTGCTGCTCTGCTCCGACGGGCTATCCAATATGCTTTCCGATCAGGAAATTCTCTTTGAGGTCGTCCACGGCGTCAACAAAAACGATTGCTGCCAAAGACTGATGAGCATCGCCAACTACCGGGGCGCGCCGGACAACGTCACCATTGCGCTGATCGCGGTCTGACCGCCGCCCCGCTTCACTTCGGCGCCCGTCTGCCGCAAATTGACGGGTCGAGCAATCGAGAACGGAGCTACTTATGGAGAATTACATAGGCAGGCTTTTGGATCACCGGTATGAGATCCTGGAGGTCATCGGCACCGGCGGCATGGCCGTGGTCTATAAGGCCCGGTGCCACCGGCTCAACCGCCTGGTGGCCATCAAGATTTTGAAGGATGAGCTGTCCGAGGACGCGGAGTTCCGCCGCCGTTTCCATGCCGAATCTCAGGCCGTTGCCATGCTGTCGCACCCCAATATCGTCAACGTCTACGATGTGTCCCACTCGGACAACGTGGACTATATCGTCATGGAGCTGATCGACGGCATCACCCTCAAGCAGTATATGGAGCAGAAGGGCGTTCTCAACTGGCGCGAGGCGCTCCACTTCTCCACCCAGATCGCCAAGGCGCTGGAACACGCCCACAGCCGCGGGATCATCCACCGGGACATCAAGCCCCATAATATCATGGTCCTCAAGGACGGCAGCGTCAAGGTGGCCGACTTCGGCATCGCCCGGGTCTCCTCGGCCCAGAGTACGCTGACCCGGGAGGCTCTGGGGTCCGTCCACTATATTTCCCCCGAGCAGGCCAAGGGCGGCAGGATCGACTACCGCAGCGACCTCTATTCCCTGGGCGTGGTAATGTATGAGATGCTGACCGGCCACCCGCCTTACGACGGGGAGACGCCGGTCTCCGTGGCCATCCAACACATCAACGCCAAGGCCATTCCGCCCCGGGTCCTCAATCCCCAGATTCCCGAGGGGCTGGAGCAGATCACCATGCACGCCATGGCCGCGGACCTGGAAGACCGCTACGAGAGCGCCACGCAGATGCTCCAGGACTTGGACGAGTTCCGGAAGAACCCCGCCATCACCTTCCGCTTTGACGGGGAGCCGGAGGCGCCCCGTCCCCAGGAGCGCGCCGGGCAGCCCCGTTCCGCGGCGGAGCGGGCCGTCCGGGGCAAGAGCGACACCTCCCGCCGCCACCCGGTTCAGCCGCAGAAGAAGCGCAGGGGCAACGCCGTGGCGCTGATTACAGGCTTTATCGTCATCGCCCTGGCGCTGGCCGGAATCGGCTTTTTCCTCTATTCCTTCTTTTTTGCCGATTTTCTCACCTCCACCGACGATGTGCCTGTGCCCAATCTGGTGGGGCTCTATGCCGAGGACATCCAGCAGAGCGACTACCCCAACTTCCAAATTCGGGTGGAGGACTGGGTGCCGGACGACACGGTGGAGCAGGGGCGGGTCATCAGCCAGACCCCTGTGGCGGACCGGCTGGTGAAGAGCGGCACCACCATCTCCCTCACGGTTTCCTCCGGCCCCTCCACTGATACCATGCGGGACCTTTTGAACGACACGCTGGAGAATGCCCAGACCATCCTGGACAATCTGGCGCTGGATCTCCAGGTGAAAGTGGAGTATGAGAGCAGCGACCTGGGAGAAGGCACCGTCATCCGCACCGACCCCGTCAAGGGAACGGCGCTGACCGCTGGCCAGACCGTTACGCTCTATGTCTCCTCCGGCCCCGCCGTCAAACTGGTGCCGGTGCCGGAGCTGGTGGGGCTCACAGAAGAGCAGGCCATTGAGAAGCTGGAAAGCCGGAACCTCAAGTACGAGATCACCCGCCTGGACAGAGAGGAAGCTCTGGGCACCGTGGTCTTCCAGTCCATCAAGCAGGGCGAGGAGGTCAAAGAGGGCACCACCGTGAATTTGCAGGTCTCCAACGGCCCGGAGAAGGACCCGCTGGACCCGGATGCGGACGAGGAGGACGACGAGAACACGGAGGGCAATGAGCCGCCGCAGATGCTGCAGGATCGTTTGATCTATATTAAGCTGCCCAGCGGCCTCACCGAAGAGTTGGAGATCACCGTCAAAATGGACGATGTCACGATAGATTCCTGGACGCTGGACCCCGAGACCCTCAACGATCAAAACGAGACCAGCATCATGCTCTCCGGCGTGGGCATCCATCGCATCGACGTCTATATTGACGGGCTCCTCTACTATACCATGGACTACGACTTCGACACCGGCGAGGAGCTTTCCTGATGGAGCAGGGCAGAATTGTCAAGGCCCTCAGCGGCTTTTATGATGTGGATCTGGGCGGCGGACGAATTGTCACATGCAAAGCCCGGGGACGGCTGCGCAAGGAAGGCACCACGCCGCTGGTGGGGGACCAGGCCCTGGTGGAGAACGCCATGGTGCAGGAAATCCTGCCCCGGCGCAACTGGTTTGTCCGCCCCGCCGTGGCCAATCTGGATTTGCTGGTGCTGCTGGCCTCGGAGGTCATCCCGGTCACGGAGCCGTTTCTGGTGGACCGCATCACGGCCATCGCCGGCAGCCAGGGGGTGGAAGTGGTCATCGTGGTCAATAAAACCGACCTCTCCGGCGAGGGGGAGCTGGCCCGCGTCTACCGCCGGGCCGGCTACCGGGTGGTCTGTACCAGCGCCGTCACCGGCCAGGGTATTGAGGAACTGCGGGCGATGATCGCCGGAAAGGTGGTCGCCCTGTCGGGGAACTCCGGCGTGGGCAAGAGCAGCATCCTCAACCGCCTGGCGCCGTCGCTGTGCCTGCCCACCGGCGAGGTGTCCGACAAGCTGGGCCGCGGCCGCCACACCACCCGCCACATCCAGCTCTTCTCCCTGCCGGACGGGACGTATGTGGCCGATACCCCCGGCTTTTCCTCCTTTGATACGGAGCAGATGGAGGTCATTCTCAAGGAAAACCTCCAGTACGCCTTCCCGGATTTCGCCCCCTTCCTGGGCAGGTGCCAGTTTCACGACTGCGCCCACCTACGGGAGCCGGGCTGCGCCGTCACCGAGGCCCTGGCCCGGGGCGAGATCGAACCCTCCCGCTACGAGAGCTACCGGCGCCTCTATGAGATCGCCAGGGATCGCAAGGCTTGGGAGAAATAGAGTGCGCAGCCCATGGCGCAAACGCCCCTGCCGCGTTGATGCGGCAGGGGTGTTTCAGCGTGTCGAAAAACCTCCGGAAGCAGAAAACAAGCCTCGCAGAGTTTCGCCGCATCTCCGCGCTAAGAGCCGCCGCAAGCGGCGGTTGCGCTCCGAAACGCGCCTGCGGGCGCAGGCAGCGGCGAAATAAAATTAAATCGCGATTTCCGGCTGTCTGCGCATCGGAAATCGCACTTTACACCCCAAAAGGTTCGACAGCTTTTCGAAGAAAACCGAGAACCTTTTGGGGTGCAGTCCCCTTTGTCAAAAAAGCGTAGCTTTTTTGACAGTCTGCCGCCGTGCCGATGCACGGCGGTTTTCTATGCACATGGGTGGCACATGGTGAATAAACTGGGAATAGAAAGGGGGAGTGGCAATGTGCCGGAAGTATGCGGCTGTGTCCTGGTGTTTGCTGGCGCTGGGGCTGGGCCTGATTCTCTCATGCCTGGTGGGAAGCATATTTTGGCGGCTTCTGATCGGCGCGGCGCTGGTGGCGGCGGGACTCCTGCTGCCCGGGGCTTGCAAGCGCTGATTGCTTCGGGCGAACTGCGTTCGCCCGTCGAAGGCGCGGCCCGGACGGGCAAACAGGCATAATCTTGTCCCGCGGGGCGTATAGATAGAGCAAACAACCAAACATAAGGAGTGAAGACCATGGAACTGACATTGCAGCGGCGCCCCCTGTGCTTTTTGCGCTGTGTGGCCCAGACGCTTCAATACCAGGAGGAAACCGGCGAGACTGTCCTGCCGGACAATGAGCCGGATCTGATCTCGGTGGCTGACTGCGCCGCAGAGGTGCTGCTCCGGGGCAAAGACGTGCGCGACGGCGGCGTGGTGGTGGCCGGAGGCGTCAAGGGCAGCATCCTCTGCCGCACCGAGGGCTCCGCCGCGCCGCGGACGCTGGAGTGCTATCTGCCCTTCACCATCAAGGTGGAGCATCCGGCCATCACGGAGCGCAGCGCCGTCTTCTGTGAGCTGCGGGTCCGCTCTGCGGATGCCCGGGTCCTCAACGCCCGCAAGGCGCTGCTGCGGGTCAGCATCGGCTGCGCCTTGGCCGCCTACCAGGAGGCGGCGGAATCTATCTCGACGCTGGAGGGGGCCTGCCCCGGCCTGGAGGCACGGGAGACGACTCTGGAGCTGGAGCTGCCTTTGGAGGCAGGGGAGCGGTCCTTCGTCATCAGCGAGGCGCTGGAGGTGCCGGCGGGACGGCCGCCCATTGCCCAGCTGTGCCGCTGCCGGTGCGACGCGGCGGTCACGGAGCGGAAGGTGGTGGGCAGCAAGGCGCTTTTCAAGGGAACGCTGACCTGCAAGGCCCTCTACCGCGGCCCGGACGATAGCCTCAACCAGTTTACCCAGTCCCTGCCCTTTTCCCAGTACTGTGAGCTGGAGCGGGAGTATGACCGGGAGCAGGTGACGGTTCTGCCGGTTTTGACCGGGTGCGACGTAGAGAGCGAGGGCGGCGCGGAGCCCCGGAGGCTGCTGCTGACGGCCCATGTGCTGGCCCAGTGCCTGGTGACGGGGCAGAAGACGGTTCGGGTGGTGGAGGACGCCTACGCCATCCGCGGGCAGCTGGAGCCCCAGTGGCAGACCATCGAGGTTTCGCCCTGCCTGGACCGGCAGAGCCGGGTGGAGACGGTGCAGGGCTCGCTCTCGGCGCCCCTGAGCCAGGTGGTGGACGTGGAGGCCTATGTGGATTTTCCGAGTCAAAACCGATCCGGCGACGGGGTGGAGCTGAA
Source organism: Candidatus Avoscillospira avicola (assembly GCA_018712245.1). Taxonomy (GTDB): domain Bacteria; phylum Bacillota; class Clostridia; order Oscillospirales; family Oscillospiraceae; genus Avoscillospira; species Avoscillospira avicola. Next base: position 74,715 of record DVHE01000043.1, read on the forward strand.
GACGCCGGTGCTGTTTCGCGTGCTGGGTTATGACGGAGATGGGGAACTTCAGGCGGTGGCGGCCCAGGGAGAGGCATTGGAATCCGTGGCTCTGGCGCCGTCAGCCGATTGCGCGGCCCGTGCCGCCCTGGCCGACGGCCTGGAGAGCGTTGCGGTTTCCGGCGGGCAGGTCCGCTGCGCCTTGCGGCTGGACACGGCTTGCTTTGCCCGCCAGGCCCTGCGGAGCCTGGCTTCCGCCAGCCTGGAACCGGAGCAGGAGGCGGCGGAGCGGCCCTCCGTAATTCTCAGGGCAGCGTCGGGGGAGACGTCGCTGTGGGAACTGGCTAAGGACTGCCGGTCCTCGGAGGCGGCCATCCGGGCCGTGAACCATCTGGAGGGAGACCGGCTGCCCCGGGACGCCATGCTGCTGATTCCCGTGGGCTGAGCGGAAAACGCCGGGGCGGAGGCCCGCCCCGGCGCCCGGAAGCCTGGCCGTTGCCTGGCATAACCGCAGTCGGACGGGCGTAGAAATAGGGTACAAGTTTTGCGAAACGGAGGAGCGCATATGTTGGGAACTGCCGCAAATCTATACCGGGACATGGCGGAGCGCACCGGTGGAGATATTTACATCGGCGTGGTGGGACCGGTTCGGACCGGGAAGTCCACCTTTGTCAAGCGGGTGATGGAAACGCTGGTGATCCCGCACATTGAAAACGTCTACCAGCGGGAGCGGGCCCGGGATGAGCTGCCCCAGAGCGGCTCTGGCAAGACGATCATGACAGCGGAACCGAAATTCGTCCCCGAGGACGCCGTGACCATTTCGCCGGACGGCACAGCCACGCTGTCGGTGCGGATGATCGACTCGGTGGGCTACCTGGTACCCGGGGCGGTGGGAGCCGACGAGGACGGGCAGCCCCGGATGGTGACGACGCCATGGTACCCGGAGGCGCTCTCCATGAAGGAGGCGGCGGAACTGGGCACCAAGAAGATCATGGAGGATCACAGCACCATTGGCATCGTCGTCACCACCGACGGCACCATCACCGATATCCCGCGGGAGGACTATGCGGAGGCCGAGGCCCGGGCCATCGCGGATATGCAGGCCACCGGAAAGCCGTTTTTAGTGCTGGTGAACTCCACCGCGCCCCAGGGAGAGGCAGCTCAGGCCCTGCGGCGGGAGCTGGAGGAGCGCTTCGGCGCGGCCTCCATGGCGGTTGACTGCCTGACGCTGGGGGAGCAGGACATCCGGGAGATCCTGGCCGGGCTGCTCTACGCTTTCCCGGTCAAGGAGATCCAGGTGTTCCTGCCCCGCTGGCTGGACGCGCTGCCGGTGGAGCATCCCATCAAGCAGGAGCTGTACGAGGCCATGGCCCGGTGTGCCGGCAATATCGCAACCCTAAGCCAGGCCGAGCCGTCGCTGAGAGAACTGACGGAGTTATCCACAGTGGAGGCTTTCCGCCTTCGGTCCATCGACCCAGGCACAGGCACGGTCTGCTGTGAGCTGGTGATCCCCGGGAGGCTCTTTTATCAAATTCTCAGTGAGCGCTCCGGCTTTGCGGTGGAGAGCGACCGGGATTTGATGACGCTTTTGGAGGAACTCTCCCAGGTGAAGCACCGCTACGACAAGGTGGCCTCGGCGCTGGAGCAGGTGCAGGCCACAGGCTACGGCATCGTCATGCCTACCATGGAGGAGATGCATCTGGAGGAGCCGCAGATCGTCCGACGTGGCAACAACTACGGCGTGCGCCTCAAGGCCAGCGCCCCGTCCATCCATATGCTTCGGGCCGACATTGAGACGGAAATCAATCCCATCGTCGGAGACGAGAAGCAGTCGGAGGACCTGCTGCGGTATCTCCTCAGCGAATATGAAGGGGACGCCGAGAAGCTATGGGGCAGCAATATCTTCGGCAAATCCGTCTATGAGATGGTCAGCGACGGCCTGGGGAGCAAGCTCCGGCGGATGCCGGAGGAGGCGCGCTATAAGCTCCAGGCGACGCTGAGCCGGATCATCAACGAGGGAAGCAGCGGCCTTTTGTGCATTATTTTTGCCTGAAACGTGGAATATAACAGCGGACCCGATGCAGAATTTTGGTATTCTGTATCGGGTCCGCTGTCGATTTGGGCGCAAAAAAAGCACGCCTTTTGCGTGCGAAAATAGTAGAAAAATTCCCCGCTTCGGCCGTGCGAACCCAATTATAACCTGCACAAGAAGGCAGGTGGGTTGCCGCTCGCTGCGTTCACTGCTCCCAGCGTCCACCGCCAGTCGAGGCTGGGGCGGGAGGTCTGCAATCCCGCAGAGAAGTCGAACATCCCTTAAAAGAAATGTGGGTTTAAGTGGGCCCGTCACGCACCAAGCAGGGAACTTTTATTCTGCGTCTTCGTCGGTATCTTCGTCGGAATAAAGCTCTTGCATCATCACATCGTAGACATGCTCCAGCTCGGCTTCATCCTCGATGGCGCAGAGAATTTCTTCTCCCGCCTCCTCCACCACCTTGAGGATGGTCACTTCCAGATCCTCCTGGCTGTCGTCGGTTTCTGCGGGAACCAGCGCGTAATACTCCGACCCGTCGATCTCCATGACTGCCAGGACTTCCAGTACATATTCCACACCATCTTCATCGGTGATGGTGATGATATCGTCACCAAATTGTTCGCTCATGGCTACCTCCAACCTTAGGTTACTTTCATTTTAACCTGTAGGCAGGAGAAAATCAAGAGAAATTTCCCGTCCGTTCAAGAGCAAAAATCTTCCATCGCCTCCGTCACTGCCGGGCGCGTCTCCAGGGGGATGCCCTGGGTCAGCAGCGCCTGATCGTCCGGGGGCAGGGAAGAAAGGGGGGTGTCTGTGATCTCCCAGTGGGCGGTTTCCCGGTCATAGAGCGCCACATAGCCGTCTTTCACCGTCAGGAGAAAGGGCGTCAGGCAGAACAGCAAGGCCAGAAGCGCGGAGGTTTGTTTATTCATATCGCATCACCGGTCTTAGGATGTCTCAATTACGGGCTTTCATACCTTCTGGGCAGGCAGAAAAAAAGAATGTGGATATTGAGAGGGAGCTGTGCTATAATACAGAAATACTATGGGTATCTATGCGATATGATACGTGGCGATTGACACGGAGGTGCAATTATGGCAAAATGGCAAAAAAACCCAGATCAGGAGGGGCGGCAGCCTTCCCGGGCCCGGCGTGTCTGGGGCTGGATCGGGAAGATCTTCGGCACGCTGCTGCTCACGGGCTTTTTGGCGTTGCTGATCTTCGCCTGTATCTTTGCGGTGTATATCAAAAACGATCTCTCCCAGCAGATGGACTTTTCGGTGGAGGGCTTTGCCCTGGACCAGACCTCGGTCATCTACTATCAGGACCGGGAGACCGGGGAGTGGAAGGAGCTGAAAAAGCTCTACGAAAGCGAGAACCGCGTCTGGGTGGGGATCGAGGACATTCCGACCAATCTGAAAAACGCCTGTATTGCCATTGAGGACAAGCGTTTCCTTGACCACGACGGTGTGGATTGGCTGCGGACCATCAGGGCAAGCCTCAATATGTTCTTCGGCAGCCAGACGCCCTACGGCGCTTCCACCATCACGCAGCAGCTGATCAAAAACCTCACCCACGAGGATGAGGTGACGGTGCGCCGCAAGCTGGTGGAGATTTTCCGCGCGCTGGACTATGAAAAAGACCACTCCAAGGACGATATCCTGGAGGCGTACCTCAATATTATCCCCCTGGGTGAGGGCTGCTACGGCGTGCAGGCCGCGGCGGAGGTCTACTTCGGCAAGGATGTGGAGGACCTCTCCCTGGCCGAGTGTGCCTCGCTGATCGGCATCACCAACAACCCCTCCCGGTACGATCCCTACATCAATCCCGAAGCCAATAAAGAGCGCCAGGAACTGATTTTGGGGGAGATGCTGGATCAGGGCTATATCAGCCAGTCGGAGTACGACGCGGCGGTGGCCGAGGAGCTGATCCTCAACAACACCAGCGGCGAGGACGACGGCTCCGGGGTGTATTTCACCTATTTTGAAGATCAGGTTATCAACGAAGTGGTGCGCGACCTGATGGAGAAGACCGGCTACGAGTATTCCATTGCCTTGAAAATGCTCCAGACCGGCGGCTATAAGATCTACTGCACCATCGACCCGGAGGTCCAAGCCCAGGTGGACCAGATCTACGAGGACCTCTCCAACATCCCCGAGACGGCCAGCAGCCAGCAGCTCCAGTCCGCCATCGTGGTGACGGACAACGAAACCGGCGATGTGGTGGCGCTGGCCGGCGGTGTGGGCGAGAAGGTGGGCAGCCTGATTCTCAACCGGGCCACCCAGAGCTACCTCTCGCCCGGCTCCACCATCAAGCCCCTGTCGGTCTTTGCGCCGGCCCTGGAGATGGGCCTGATTACCCCGTCTTCCGTCTATGACGATACGCCTTACCAATTCACGGACACCGCCTCCTGGCCCAAGAACTCCGATTCGACCTACCGCGGCCTGGTTTCCATCAATGACGCCATGTGCTATTCCCTGAACACCGTGGCCGTGAAGCTGGTGGCGGAGATGGGCGCGGAGACATCCTTCAACTTTGCCCGGGATAAGATGGGCCTCACCACGCTGGTTTCGGAGTATGAGACCGCCAGCGGCACGGTCCTCTCCGACATCGACCTGGCGCCCCTGGCCATGGGCGGCCTGACGCAGGGCGTCACCGTGCGGGATATGGCCGAGGCCTATACCGCCTTCCCCAACAACGGCCTTTACCGCGAGGGCAGAACGTATACCCGCGTCCTGGACGCCAACGACAAGGTGGTCCTGGACAACACCCAGGATTCCTGGGTGGCCATGAGCCAGAAGACGGCCTGGTATTCCACGTATATGATGATGAACACCGTGGCCTACGGCACCGGCACCGGCGCGCAGCTGAGCAATATGCAGGTGGCGGGCAAGACCGGCACCACCACCAGCGACTATGACCGCTGGTTTGCCGGCTATACGCCGTACTATTCGGCGGTGGTCTGGTGCGGCTATGACGACCCGGAGGAAGTGGTCCTGACCGATACCACAGAAAACCCGGCGGTCTCCCTGTGGCAGAAGGTGATGGAGGGCATCCACGCGGACCTGCCGTACGCGGAGTTCGACAAGCCCACCGATGTGGTGACGCTGGAGTACTGCCGCGACAGCGGCCTTCTGGCGACGGAGGCCTGCCGCAGCGATCCGAGAGGCGACAGAACCGTCTCCGGGGAGCTGTTCCTGGAGGATGCGCCCACCGAGAACTGCAACGTCCACGCGATGGTGGATATCTGCGGCGCCTCGGACCATGTGGCCAACGAATACTGCGCCCAGGTGCCGGGCAACCACATCTATCAGGTAGGCCTGCTGGACATCGAACGGGGCTTCCCCACCTCCGGCATCGTGGTGGAGGACCAGGGATATGTATACGCCTCCAAGCCGCTGCCCGTGGGCTACTACGATCCTGTCTCGCCCATGGTGGACTCCATCAATCTGGAGTGCTACATCCACTCCGCGGATGATATCCCCAAGGAAGAGGAGGAAGAAGAAACGGACAATCCGGAAGACGGCGGGAATCAGGGAACCGACCAGGATTTCAACTGGGGCGATTTCATCGACGGCATTCTCAACAGCGGCAGCAACGGATAACGACGGGAGAGAACTATGTGGATCGCGGATCAATGGAAAGATTATGAGGTCATTGATACCTCCAACGGGGAAAAGCTGGAGCGCTGGGGGAAATACACCCTGGTGCGGCCGGATCCCCAGGTGATTTGGAATACGCCCCGGGAGGACCGGCGCTGGCGCAGCTACGACGGGCGCTACGCCCGTTCCTCCAGCGGCGGCGGCAAGTGGTCGGAGAACCGCCTGCCGGAGCGGTGGGAGATTCAGTACGGCCCGCTGCGGTTTTACGTCAAGCCCATGAACTTCAAGCACACGGGCATTTTCCCGGAGCAGGCCGTCAACTGGGATTTTGAAATGGAGCAGATTCGCCGGGCTGGCCGGCCCGTCTCGGTCCTCAACCTTTTTGCCTATACCGGCGGCGCTACTCTGGCCGCCGCAGCTGCTGGCGCCACGGTGTGCCACGTGGACGCGGCCCGGGGGATGGTGTCCTGGGCCAGGGAAAACGCCCGGGCCTCCGGCCTGGAGGCGGCGCCGATCCGCTGGATCGTGGACGACTGCGCCAAGTTTGTGGAGCGGGAGATCAAGCGGGGCCGGCGGTACGACGCCATCATCATGGACCCGCCGTCCTATGGCCGCGGCCCCTCCGGGGAGATATGGAAGCTGGAGAAGGACCTCTATCCCTTTTTGCAGATGGTCTCCGGCGTCCTCTCGGAGGACCCGCTCTTTGTACTTGTCAATTCTTATACCACGGGCCTCGCGCCCTCGGTGCTGGGCTATATGCTCGACACCCTTCTGACCAAGCGCTATGGCGGCCACACCGAATGCCAGGAGCTGGGACTGCCTGTCACCGTCAGCGGTCTGACGCTGCCCTGCGGCAGCACCGGCCGGTGGATGCGCGCCGAGAGAGAGGATTTACATCGATGAGGGAATCTTGCGCAATTTCTGTAGAACAGCTCACCTATGACTATCCCGGCTCGGAGGATACCCCCGCCATCCAGGTCTTTGAAGGACTGGATCTGGAGGTGGAGGAGGGGAGCTTTGTGGCGGTGCTGGGCCACAACGGCTGCGGCAAATCCACCCTGGCCAAGCACTTCAACGCCATCTTGCTGCCCACCGGCGGCAGCGTCCATGTCTATGGGCTGGATACCCGCGATGAAGCGCTGCTGCTTCAAATCCGCCAGAAGGTGGGCATGGTGTTCCAGAATCCCGATAACCAGATCGTCTCCAACGTCGTGGAGGAGGACGTGGCCTTCGCGCCGGAGAACTTGGGCGTGCCCCCGGAGAAAATTCGCCGCAGGGTGGACGAGGCGCTGCAATTGGTGGGGATGTACCAGTATCGGGAGCACGCGCCCCATCTGCTGTCCGGCGGACAGAAGCAGCGGATCGCCATCGCCGGCATCATCGCCATGCGGCCCAAGTGCATCGTGCTGGACGAGCCGACGGCCATGCTGGATCCCCAGGGCCGCAAGGAGGTTCTGGCCACCATCTCCAGGCTGAACAAAGAGAATCAGATTACCGTGGTGCTGATTACCCACCATATGCCCGAGGCCTGCCTGGCAGGACGGGTGGTGGTGATGTCGGACGGCGGCATCATCGCCGACGGCACGCCCAAGGAGGTATTCAGCCAGGTGGAACTTTTGCGGGCCGCCGGGCTGACCGTCCCGGAGACCACCATGCTCCTCTACGAGCTGCGCAAAGAGGGGTATAACCTGCCCCTCAGCGCGCTCTCGGTGGAGGAGTGCGCGCAGACACTCCGCGCCTTTTTGGCGGAGGCCTGACCGACGATTTGGAGGAAGAAACTTTGACCCCGATCTTAGAAACGAGAAACCTCACCCATACCTACGGCGCGGGGACGCCCTTTCAGAGCGACGCCTTGCAAAATGTCAACCTCTCCATCGAGCGGGGAGAATTCGTGGGCATCATCGGCCACACCGGGTCGGGGAAGTCCACCTTGATCCAGCATCTCAACGGCCTTCTGAAGCCGACCGCCGGGGAGATTTTGCTGGACGGCCGCGATATCTGGAGCGACAAGAAGTTCACCCGGGAGACCCGCTTCCGGGTGGGATTGGTGTTTCAATACCCGGAATATCAGCTTTTTGAGGAGACGGTCTACAAAGACATCGCCTTTGGACCCCATAACATGGGCCTTTCCGCGCAGGAGATCGACCTCCGCGTCCGCAAGGCGGCCGGGTTTGTGGGCATTCCTGAGGAGAACCTGGAAAAATCCCCCTTTGAGCTGTCCGGCGGGCAGAAGCGCCGGGTGGCCATCGCCGGCGTTATCGCCATGGAGCCGGACGTCCTGATTCTGGACGAGCCCACGGCGGGGCTGGATCCGGTGGGGCGGGAGGGGATTCTCGCCAATATCCGCGACTATCAAAAGAGCCAGAACGCCACGGTGGTGATGGTCAGCCACAGTATGGAGGAAATCGCCTCCAATGTCAGCCGCCTCATTGTAATGAACCACGGCAAGGTGGCCATGACCGGCACGCCCCGGGAGGTGTTCAGCCATTCTAAGGAGCTGATTTCCATGGGGCTGGACATCCCGCAGATCACCCGGGTGTTCCTCCGGCTGCGGGATATGGGCCTGGGTGTGGACACCTCTGTCTACACGGTGGAGCAGGCGAAGGAAGCGCTGCTGGCCATGCGGGGAGGAACGTGATATGCTGAAAGACATCACCCTGGGCCAGTATTTCCCGGGGAATACCCCCATCCACCGGCTGGACCCCCGCACCAAGCTCATCTGGGTGGTCCTCTATATCGTCGCGCTGTTCAGCGCCCAGTGGCTTCTGACCTACGGCCTGGTGCTGGGGCTTCTGATCGCGGTGGTGGCGCTTTCCAAAATTCAGTTCAAGGTGATCCTCAAGAGCATGAAGCCGCTGCTCTTTATCATTTTGCTGACAGGCCTTCTCAACCTTTTTTACACCCAGGGGACGCCGCTGGTGTCCTTTTGGATATTCACCATCACGCGGGAGGGCATTTTCAGCGCCGTATTCATGGTGCTGCGCATCTCCATGCTGATCACCGGCACCTTTATGCTGACCTATACCACCTCGCCCATCGCCCTGACCGACGGGCTGGAGCGGCTGCTGGGTCCGCTGAAAAAGATCAAGGTACCGGTCCACGAACTGACGATGATGATGTGTATCGCCCTGCGGTTCATCCCTACGCTGATCGAGGAGACCGACAAGATCATCAGCGCCCAGAAGGCCCGGGGCGCCGACTTTGAAACCGGCAGCATCTTCTCCCGGGCCAAGGCGCTGATCCCCATTCTGGTGCCGCTGTTCATCAGCTCCTTCCGCCGGGCCGACGAGCTGGCCGTGGCCATGGAGTGCCGCTGTTACCACGGCGGCGAAGGGCGCACGCGGCTCAAAGAGCTCTCTTACCGGCGGGTGGACTACATCGTCCTAATCGGCGGGCTTCTCTTCGTGGCGGGGATCATCGTGCTGGCGAACCTGGGGCTGTGAGGGAGGCTTTCCATGCGGAATATCGCGTTGTTTCTCACCTATGTGGGTACGGCCTACCATGGCTGGCAAGTGCAGAAGAATGATATTACCGTGGCCGAGACCTTGGAAAGGGCCGCGGCCATCGTTGTGGGCCATCCGGTGAAGATGACCGGCTGCGGCAGGACCGACGCCGGCGTTCACGCCCAGCGCTATGTGGCTAATTTTTATACGGACTGCGCTATCCCGACGGATCGGCTGCCCTACGCGCTCAACACCCGGCTGCCCCACGATATCGTCGTCTACGGCGCCCGGGAGGTGCCCGACAGCTTCAACGCCATCGGCTCCTGCGTCAAGAAGGAATATACGTATCTCATCTATAACTCCCGCATCCGCGACCCGTTTTATGTGGATCGCGCCTGGTTTTATCCCAAGCACCTGGACGAAGCCGTGATGCAGCGGGCGGCGGACCAGTTTGTCGGCACCCATGATTTCGCGGCGGTCCGCTCCGTGGGAACAGACGTCCGTTCCACGGTGCGCACGGTGTATTATTACACCGTCACCCGCGAGGGAAACCTCCTCCGCCTCCGGGTTTGCGCCAACGGCTTCCTCTACAACATGGCCCGGGCTATGGCCGGCACGGTGGTCTACGCCGCCGAGGGGAAGATCGAACCGAATTCCATCGGCGCGCTGCTGGCCGCGGGGGACAGGACCGCCGCCGGCCCCACGGTGCCGCCGGGCGGGCTCTACCTCACCAAGCTCTGGTATGACGATGGGAAGGTGTCGTTCCATGTGGAATAACCTGAAAAATTCTCAGGAGCGGCCCAGCCGCGGCAGCCTGATCAAGCGAATCGTCGTGTTTGCCGTGGTCGTGGCGGCGGTATGCTCCGCGGTGGGCTTGATTTTGTTCCAGGATTCTGTGAACTTTGACGCGCTGCGCCGCTGGGTGAAGTATTTCAACATCCGCGACGAGGGCGAACAGGACATCTATACCTTTGACTCCCACAATTCCAACCGCTACGGCGCCGCGGGCAGCGGCCTGGCGGTGGCCTCCGTGGGCGGCCTTACCTATTACCAGGACAACGGCGAGGAGCGCTTTTCCATCCAGCAGCAGCTGGAGCTGCCGCAAATCCTGACAGCGGGCAGAATGATGCTGGCCTACGACGTGGGCGGCACGGCGCTGCTGGCCGCCGATTTAGGCGGCGAGCGGCTCAACCTCACCGCAGATCAGGTGATTTTGGACGCCGACCTCTCTTCCGGCGGCAGCCTCTGCTATTCCAGCGGCTCCAGCGGCTATAAATCCGTGCTGACGGTCTATAATGGCAAGCAGGAGCTGATCTACCGATGGCTCTCCTCCACCACCTATATGCCCCAGTGCGCCATTTCCGAGAAGGGCAATCTCCTGGCGGCAGTGGGACTGGGGGCTTCCGGCGGCGCCTTTGAAAGCACCCTCCATCTCTTCCGCACCGACGCGGAAGGCGTGCAGTGGACGGCCTCCCTGGGCAATGAGCTGATTTATGATCTATTCTTCCTGGATAGCGGCGCCATCTGCGCCCTGGGAGAGACTTCGGCGCAAATTTACAATACGGACGGGACCCTGGTGGCCCGGTACGCCTATACGGAGCCCTATCTCAAGGAGTATGACCTGGGCGGCGACGGATTTTTGACGCTGGCCGTGAATATGTATAGAGCGGGCAACCGCAACAGCTTGGTGACGGTCAGCGAAGCCGGCGAGGAGATAGCCTCGGTGTACTTGGGGCGGGAGATCCTGGATTTGAGCGCCTGCGGCGGGTATGTGGCCGTTCTGACGCCGGATCAGCTGACCATCTACAACAAATCCCTGGAGGTCTATGCCGAGACATCGGACATCGGCACTGCCACTGCGGTGCTGATGCGGTCGGACGGCTCCGCGCTGCTGTTGGGCGGCGGCGCCGGCTGGCTGTACCTGCCTTGAAGGAATTCCCGTTTGCATTCTCCGCCAAGTGTGCTATACTGGCAGTTATAGCGATCCCGGCCCTGCGGGAACGGAACCGGTTCCCGGAGGCACAGCCTTTCCCGGCCCGGGCGCGCTTTGAACGGATAGGAGCAATCCTTGACTTATCCTGGTTCTCTTAAAACCTTTCAATCTTTTCTCAACGCGGATGAAAGATTTTAACCGGAGAATCATATGAGACGGGAATCTGTGATTTTTGATCGCGAAAATCACAGATTCGGCAGCGCCGCGAGGCGATGCCTTCTTGATTAAAGCGAAGGATTTTAATCAAGAAACAGTATAAAAGGAGATTATTGCATGCATCCCACCCTTTGTTCCAAATGTAAGAAAAATGTTGCCGTGATTTTCGTAACGAAAATCGAAGGGGGTAAGACGCTGACGGAGGGCCTGTGCCTGAAATGCGCCAAGGAGATGGGCATCAAGCCTGTGGACGACATTATGAAGCGCATGGGTATTTCCGAAGATGAGCTGGAGGGCCTCAACTCTGAGATGACGGAGGCCTTTCAGGGTATGGAGTCGATGATGGCTGGCGACCAGAATCAGGACGACGACTCCGACGAAATCGAAAGCCAGACAGCCACCTTCCCATTCCTCAACAAGCTCTTCGGCGGGGAGCGCCAGGAGGATCTCCCGGCGGAAACTCCGGGCCACGCCAGACCCAGCGGCGACGGCGAAAAGCACGAACGCGGCGGCAAGCAAAAAAAGCACAAGTTTCTGGATACCTACTGCCTGAACCTGACGCAGAAGGCGAGAAGCGGCGCCCTGGACCGGGTGGTGGGCCGCGAGGTGGAGACCGAGCGGGTCATCCAAATCCTCAACCGCCGCCAGAAGAACAATCCCTGCCTCATCGGCGAACCGGGCGTGGGCAAGACCGCCATCGCGGAGGGCCTGGCCCAGCGGATCGCGCAAAAGGAGGTGCCCTTCAAGCTCCAGGATAAGGAGGTCTATCTGCTGGATCTGACGGCCCTGGTGGCCGGCACCCAGTTCCGCGGCCAGTTTGAAAGCCGGATGAAGGGCCTCATTGAAGAGGTCAAGAAGCTGGGCAACATCATCCTGGTCATCGACGAGGTACACAACCTGGTGGGCGCCGGCGACGCCGAGGGCAGCATGAACGCGGCCAATATCCTGAAGCCCGCGCTCTCCCGGGGGGAGATCCAGGTCATCGGCGCCACCACCTTCAATGAGTACCGCAAGTATATCGAGAAGGATGCCGCGCTGGAGCGGCGCTTCCAGCCGGTGACGGTCAATGAGCCTACGCTGGAGGAGGCCGTGGATATCATCCGCGGCATCGCCCACTACTATGAGTCCTTCCACGGCGTGGTGATCTCCCCGGAAATTGCCCGGCAGGCCGTGGTTCTCTCGGAGCGGTATATCACCGACCGCTTCCTGCCGGATAAAGCCATCGACCTCCTGGATGAGGCCTGCTCCGACGTCAACCTGAAGAATAAGAACATCAGCCGTCTGGCGGAGCTGAAGAAGGAGCACGCCGACCTGGATCTGGAGCTGAGTATGCTGACAGAGCGCTCCGACGAGGCCGACTATGCCCGCATGGCGGCTATCCGCAGCCGGAATTTGCAGCTGGATAAAGAGATCGCTGTGCTGGAGGAAGAGCCCAAGCCGGCGCTGACCGTGGAAAACCTGGCCCGGATCATCGAGCTTTGGACGAAGATCCCCGCCAGCAAGGTCAAGGCGCAGGAGTACGGCCAGCTGCGGGAGCTGGAGAGCCGGCTGAAAAAGCGGATCATCGGCCAGGATGAGGCTATTTCTCAGGTGGCTGCCGCCATCCGCCGGGGCCGCGTGGGCATCAGCCCCAAGAAGCGCCCCATCAGCTTTATCTTCGTCGGCCCCACCGGCGTGGGCAAGACCGAGCTGGTCAAGTGCCTGGCAGACGATCTCTTTGACTCGGTGGAGACGCTGATCCGCCTGGATATGTCCGAATACATGGAGAAGCACTCGGTGTCCAAGCTCATCGGTTCGCCGCCGGGCTACGTGGGCTACGATGAGGCCGGACAGCTGACGGAGAAGATCCGCCGCAAGCCCTACTCCGTCATCCTCTTCGACGAGCTGGAAAAGGCGCATCCCGACGTACTCAACATTCTCCTGCAAATCCTCGACGACGGCCGCATCACCGACGCCCAGGGCCGCACGGTCAACTTTGAAAATACCGTCATCATCATGACCTCCAACGCCGGCTCCGACCAGAAGGAGGCCTCGGTGGGCTTTGGCCGCAGCCTGACGGAGCAGAACAAGGAAAAGACCATGAAGGCGCTGCGGGCCTTCCTGCGGCCGGAGTTCCTCAATCGCGTGGACGCCGTGGTCTCGTTCAACAGTCTCACCGAGGACAATTTCCGGGAAATCGCCGGCATCATGCTGCGGGAGCTGCAAGAGTCCCTGGAGCGCCGGGGCATCGCCTTCACCTGGGACGATACGCTGGTGGACTTCCTGGTGAAAGACGCCTACTCCGTCACTTACGGCGCCCGAAACCTCCGCCGCTCCATCCAAAAGCACGTGGAGGACCCTATTTCCGAAAAGATCATCGACAGCTTTATGGAGCCGCTCCACGCGGTACAGCTGTCTGCCCAGGACGGCGCCGTGCGGCTGGAAACTCAGTGACGCGGCACGTCCCCCAAAACGACACTCCCCGGCGCGTTGCGCGTCGGGGGGTGTGCTGTCATTCAGACAATCAGAATAGAACGGTGGCCAGCCAGAGGCAGCCGATGGCGCCGGCGCCGCAGGCGGCCCAGAGAAACCGACCCCATATGGCCCGCAGCAGGGGCGACCTGGGCCCGCAGGCCTTGCGGGCCTCCTCCAAAAGCGCCTCTTCCGTGACGCCGCCCTGGGCGAGAACGTCGTCCCGCACCAGAAAAATTGCCTGTTCAAACATTGCCGGGTCGCTGCCCTTGACCACGACCACCTGCCGGGTGATCCCCTTGACCATGGAATGCCTCCTTGTGAGAAAGTGTACGCTCCCAGTATTTCCACGGGCGAGGGAAAATATTCCTCCGGCGGCTCAGTCCAGGGTCAGCTGGATGGAATCGTCGTGGTCGATCCATTCCTGGACGTCCACCACGTCGTATTCCGTCTCGGTGCGGCGGATCACCACCCGGGCGATGCCGGCGTTGATGATGATTCGGCGGCACATGGAGCAGGAGGTGGCGTCGGGCAGGAGCCTCCCGGTGGCGGCGTCCCGCCCCGCCAGGTAGAGCGTGGCGCCGATGCACTCGTTGCGGGAGGCGGAGATGATGGCGTTGGCCTCGGCGTGGACGCTGCGGCAAAGCTCGTAGCGCTGGCCCCGCGGCACCTGCATCTGCTCACGAATGCACGTACCCAGCTCGCTGCAGTTGGCCCGGCCCCGGGGCGCGCCGTTGTAGCCGGTGGCCACGATCTCGTCGTTGCGGACAATGATGGCGCCGTACCACCGCCGCAGGCAGGTGGAGCGCTCCATCACGGTCTGGGCAATGTCCAAATAGTAGTTTTCCTTGTCAATTCTCTGCATGACGTCGCCTCCTTGTATAGTTCTATCATATCATGTGCCGGAAGCGGCGGCAAGAGCGGAAGCGTTTTTTTCAGCAAGTGCGAAAATTGGATAAATGCCCCTTGACAATGGAAAGGAGAAGTCCTATACTAATCAAGCATACGAAATTATGGAAAGGAGGGCGTGCATAATGACCAAGTTGTTTATTGTTGCAAGAGAAAAAAGTCGGTTTCTGGGATCATTCTGCACGCTCTGGGGTTGATCAATCGCCCATCGTGCATAGCAGGCAGGTTGCGTCCCAGAAGGGGCGCTTTTTTTGCGCCCGAAAGGAAGAATAGGAGGTTATTCGTGGAAGAGTTACAGTTCAAACTGCCCCGCCGGGAAAAGGCTGCGCTGATCTGGCGCTTTCTCAAACCGGTGGTGGGATTTTTCATCGCGGCGCTGCTCTTTGCATGTTTGAGCAACGCCTTTCACGCCATGACGCCCCAGATCATCAAGGTGACAGTGGACAGCATCCTGGGGAATGCGGCGCCGGCCGAGGGAGACTGGTTCTCCAGCCTTCTGCCGCTGGAAGCGCTGCGGGTCGACCCGGGCCGGTCCCTGCTGTGGGCGGCCATTGCCGTAGCCGTGGTGGCGCTGTTCCGGGGCGTGTTTATCTTTGGTCAGCGGTACTATCTGGCCAAGGGCTCTGAGGGCTTCGTCAAGCGAATCCGGGACGCCCTCTTCGGCCACATCCAGCACCTGAGCTTTGCCTGGCACAAGGCGCATTCCACCGGCGATATGATCCAGCGCTGCACCTCGGACGTGGACGTGATCCGCGGCTTTGTGTGCAATCAGCTGGTGGAAGTGGTGCGGACGGTATTCCTTATCATCCTGTACCTGTGCATCATGTTCTCCATGAATGTGAAGCTCTCACTGATCTCCCTGGTGTTTATCCCCATCGTGGGCCTGTCCTCCGGCGTCTTTTACCGGAAGATTTCCAAGCGCTTCCAGGCGGCGGACGAGGCCGAGGGCGAGCTGACCACCTGCGCCCAGGAGAATCTCACCGGCGTGCGGGTCGTGCGGGCCTTTGGCCGGGAGAAGTTTGAGCTGGACCGGTTCCAGGGGAAAAATGAGCGGTTCTCCGCGTTGTGGATCAAGCTGGGCAAGCTCCTCTCGGTCTACTGGGCTTCCGGCACGCTGCTGACCTGTTTGCAGGTGATGGTGGTGATCCTGGCCGGCACCGTGGAGGCCGTGCGGGGTGAGATGTCCCTGGGTTCCTTCCTGGCCTTTGTCACCTACAATGAATCCCTGGCCTGGCCGGTCCGCTCCCTGGGCCGCGTCCTCTCGGACATGAGCAAGGCGGGCGTCTCGCTGGACCGGGTGGGCTACATCCTCAAGGCCCCGGAAGAGGCGGATCTGCCCGAGGCGCAGGAGGCCTCCTGCGCGGGAGACATCGTCTTTGACCATGTGACCTTCGGCTACGAGGGCCAGAAGGTTCTGGACGACCTCTCCTTCACCATTCCCCAGGGCAGCACTTTCGCCGTGCTGGGCGGCACCGGCTCCGGCAAGAGTACGCTGGTCCATCTGCTGGACCGGCTCTACGACCTGGGAGAGGGCCAAGGCACCATCACCATCGGCGGCCGCGACATCCGCACTATCCAGCGGGACTGCCTGCGGCGGCAGATCGGCCTGGTGCTCCAGGAGCCCTTCCTCTTCTCCAAAACCATCCGGGAGAACATCGCCGCCACGGTGCCCGGCGCTACTGAGACCGATGTCCGGGAAGCTGCCGCCATCGCCTGCGTGGACGAGGCCATCACCGAGTTCCCCGAGGGCTATGAGACCTTGGTGGGCGAACGGGGCGTCACGCTCTCCGGCGGCCAGAAGCAGCGAGTGGCCATCGCCCGGATGCTGATGCAGAAGGCGCCGGTGGTGATCTTTGACGACTCTCTCTCCGCGGTGGACACGGAGACGGACACCAAGATCCGTGCGGCACTGAAGGAAAATCTCCACGGCGCCACGGTGATTCTCATTTCCCACCGGGTGACGACCTTGATGCACGCCGACCAAATCCTGGTCCTACAGGACGGCAAGCGGGCGGACCTGGGCACCCACAGCCAGCTGATCTCTCACCCCGGCATCTACCGGGATATCTATGAAATTCAAATGAGCAGCGATGACCGCAAGCAAATGGAAGAGGAGGCGATGGAGCATGGCGGCATTTGATGAACAGGATTATACCAAATCCTTTGACCTTTCTATCTGGAAGCGGTTGGGTCCTGCGCTGCGGCCCTACCGGCTCTGCTTCGCGGGAATGTTCGCCTTCAACGCCCTGTGTGCGGCGGTGGATGTGGCGTTGCCGCTGCTGCAGCGCTATGCCATCCAGAACTTTATCGAGGCTGGCACCCTGACGGGCATTGTGCCCTACGGCCTCTTCTACCTGGTGGTGATTTTGCTCCAGGCCTTGTCGGTGGTGCTGTTTGCCCGGAACTCCATGACCATTGAAATGAGCGTGGGCCGGGATCTGCGGCGCGACCTCTTTACCCACTTGCAGACGCTTTCCTTCTCCTTCTACAATGTCACGCCGGTGGGCTATATTCTCGCCCGCGTCATGAGCGACACCAACCGCATCGCCGGCATGATCGCCTGGAACCTGACGGATATCCTCTGGGCCATGTTCTACGTGCTGGGCACCTTCGCTTCGATGCTGCTGCTCAACTGGCGGCTGGCTCTGGTGATTATCCTGATCGTCCCGGCCATTGCGGTGCTGACCTGGTACTTCCAAAACCGCATCCTCCACTGGAACCGGAAGGTGCGGAAGCTCAACTCCAAGATCACCGGTGCGTTCAACGAGGGCATCACCGGCGCCAAGACTTCCAAGACCCTGGTGATCGAGGAGCAGAACACCGACAGCTTCCGCAGCCTGACTGAGTCCATGCGCCGCTCCGGCATCCGGGCTGCCCGGCTCAACGCCGTGTATATCCCCCTGGTGCTGTTCTGCTCCACCATGGCTGTGGCCATCGTGCTGCTGCGGGGCGGCAATATGGTGCTGGACGGCCTGCTGGAGATCGCCACCCTCTCCACCTTCACCACCTATGCCGTGGGCATCTTCGAACCCATCCAGATGACGGCGGCCAACATCGCCGAGTTCATCTCTCTGCAGGCCTCCATCGAACGGGTGACGGGCCTGATGGACCAGGTGCCCCAGGTGCAGGACACGCCGGAAGTCATCGAGAAGTACGGCGACGTCTTCCAGCCTAAGCGGGAGAACTGGGAGCCGCTGAAGGGCGACATCGAGTTCCAGGACGTGACCTTCCGCTACCCCGACGGTGGCGAGGACGTGCTGCAGCACTTCTCCCTGAAAATCCCCGCCGGCACTACGGTTGCCATCGTGGGCGAGACCGGCGCCGGTAAGAGTACGCTGGTCAACCTGGCCTGCCGGTTCTTTGAGCCGACGTCGGGCAAGATTCTCATCGACGGAAGGGACTACCGGGAGCGGAGCCAGCTGTGGCTCCACGAAAACATCGGCTACGTCCTCCAGAGCCCGCATCTCTTCTCCGGCAGCGTCCGGGAGAACATCCGCTATGGCCGGCTGGACGCCACCGACGCCGAGGTGGAGGCTGCCGCCAAGGCCGTCAGCGCCGATACGGTGGTGGCCAAGCTGGAGAAGGGCTGGGACAGCCAGGTGGGCGAGGGCGGCGACAAGCTCTCCACCGGTGAGAAGCAGCTGATCTCCTTTGCCCGGGCCGTGCTGGCGGACCCGCGGATCTTCGTCCTGGACGAAGCCACCTCCTCCATCGACACCCAGACCGAGCAGCTGATTCAGGAGGCCATCGACCATCTGCTGAAGGACCGCACGTCCTTCCTGATCGCCCACCGGCTCTCTACCATCCGCAAGGCGGACCTCATTCTGGTGGTGCGCGACGGCAAGATCGTCGAGCAGGGAACGCACCAGGAGCTGCTCCAAAAGCGGGGCTATTACCATGACCTCTACTCCAAGCAGTTTGCCGAGGAGAGCGCCGCGAAGATTTTGCAGTAAAAAAAGAACGGGACGGCCCGCGGCACCCGCACCGACCGTAGGGGCGACTATCAGTCGCCCGTACCGCACGCCCGATTCGCCGCCGGCCTGCGTTACCCGCACCGCGCCAAAGCCTCCCCTTGCGGGCCCCTTACACAGGGGAGCCTTTTTGTGCCGCCCGCGTGGGGGTGCGTTGACGCAAGCGCGGCGGGAATCGCCAGCCAGCGGGCGGCTGCTAGCCGCCCCTACGGGGCGGAACCATCGAACTCCGGCGCGAATCGGAACCCGGCACGGGCGGCCATACAGGCCACCCCTACAGCGGAACGGAGGTGCGGCGGGGCCATAGCAAACCGCCGCGCTCGCCGAGGAGAGCGCCGCGAAGATTTTGCAGTAAACGAATCATTGAAACAGCAAACCGGACGGTCCACAGGCCGTCCGGTTTGACGTTTTTAGGTATTTATGCGTTCTGCGCCATCTTTTCCTGGGCCAGGGTCAGGGCTCGAGCCAGCTGGTCGGGACAGGAGGTCTCCTTCCAGCCGCAGTGGGTGCCCTGGAGGCGGCGGATCACCTCGTCTACGTTCATGCCTTCCACCAGGGAGCCGATTCCCTTGAGGTTGCCGTTGCAGCCGCCGGTGAAGACGACGTTGGTGAGGACATTGTTTTCCACATCAAAATCAATGGCGCTGGAGCAGGTGCCCTGGGTCTTGTACGTAAAGTGCATAGTCATTTCCTTTCTATTCCGTTAAGTCACAGACGTCCATCTGCGCGTAGTCAATGAGTTCCTGGGGCGGCAGGATTACCTGCTGGCCTCTGGCGCCGGCGGAGACGGCGATCTCGTCGTAGAGCTGGGCCGTCTCGTCGATGAAGGTGGGGTAGGCCTTCTTCATGCCCACGGGGCTGCAGCCGCCGCGGATGTAGCCGGTCAGGGGCAGAAGCTCGTTCATGTGGACCAGCTCCACCTTCTTGTCGCCGGCCGCCTTGGCAGCTTTTTTGAGGTCCAGCGTGCAGCAGACCGGGATGCAGAATACCAGGATACCCCGCTTTTCACCCCGCGCCACCAGTGTTTTGAACACCTGCTCCTCTGGCATCCCGATGGCCCGGGCGGCTTTGCCGCCGCTGAGGTCGGATTCGTCGTATTCGTAGGAAGCGGTGCGGTAGGGGACGCCTGCCTGGGTCAGCAGCCGCAGGGCGTTGGTTTTCGTCATCATATCGCCTCACAAGTCAAGCTGTTGGAACAGTGGAAATTATAGCGCAACCGGGCCGCGGTTGCAACTGGAAAAACAATGTGCTACAATAAGTGCAATTTTGCGGAAAGAAACGGGAGGAAATGAACATGTCCATTGAAAAGGTGAGAGCCTATTTTGAACCCCTGGGAATCGCGGACCGGATTCGGGAGTTCCCCGTCTCCAGCGCCACGGTGGAGCTGGCGGCCCAGGCCCTGGGGGTGGAGGGCAAGCGCATCGCCAAAACCCTCTCGTTCCTGGTGGGGGAGCAGTGCGTGCTGATCGTGGCCGCCGGGGACGCCAAGGTGGACAACGGCAAGTTCAAAGCGCAGTTCCACACCAAGGCCAAGATGCTGCCCCACGACCAGGTGCCGGCGTACGTGGGCCACGCCGTGGGCGGCGTGTGCCCCTTCGCGGTAAAGGAGGGCGTGGCGGTATATCTGGACGCGTCTCTCCGGCGGTTTGAGACGGTCTTCCCGGCCTGCGGCAGCAGCAACAGCGCCATTGAGCTGACCATCCCCGAGCTGGAGCGCTATGCCCAGACCACCCGGTGGGTGGACGTCTGCAAGGGCTGGCAGGAGGCCTGAGGCTGCGCCAGCCAAAGCCTCCCCTTGGTGACCAAGGGGAGGTGGCGCGCAGCGCCGGAGGGGTTACCGTAGGGGCCGATGGTCCGGGTTGCCGCTAAGCCTTCCCGGCCCGCGTTGCGGCCCGCCAAGGCAAGCGGCGGCCCAACTGCTGCGGTCGCTTTTTCTGCCACAGGCAGCGCTCCCTTGCAGGCCACATCG